>JBAPNE010000212.1:0-13256 GCA_049278975.1 Candidatus Kryptoniota bacterium | reverse complement strand
CGCCATCACCCTTTTCGAAACGGTAATCGATATCGAGGCTTCCCGTGTTCTCTTGGCTAAATGAGGTTGGAAAAGGGATGTTCGCAGTGTAGCCATGCTGATCGGACGCGCTTCCAGCAGAGCTGCTCGCCGAGGACCCTGTGCCTTCAGCACTCGCAAACGTGTAATTGAGTTGAGCCTGTATCCGGTCCGTGCGGCGAAGTGTGACCCTGAATTCAACGCCTTCGCTAGTTGAGAAGTCGCCGTTGACAAGAGAATAATAACTTCTGTTCTGGCCGAGCCCATCCGGTAGAATTAGACGGAGCTGAACCTGATTCGCGATATTTTTATAGAAGGCTGTAACATCAAATGACGCATTGTTTCCAACCTGCTGCGAGAATCCAAGTTCATAATGGGTAGTTCTCTCCGGCATCAAGCCAAATCCAGTCGGGTTTTGGTAGTAGTTTCCACCTGACAGAATTTCGTACATTCGTCCCATCCCTGCGTAGGAGTCAATCAATTCAGATTCCTGAATAAACTTGCCATACTGCGCATGGAATACGGTGACATCAGTCACAGGAAAAGACACACCTAATCGAGGGCTTATCTGTTGACTAACGGGTGTTTTCTTAAGAGACGATGCGGATATAACATTAAGTGTATCGTTATATCTGACACCTTCTGGATCATTAAATGCCCAACTGTCTGGATCGATGTAATCATATCTCAGCCCGAAATTAAGGTTGATATCCGGGAGCTGGATTTCATCCTGAACATAAGCTGCAGCATTGACGGGGTGCGGTGGGCCAAAATCCGTTATGGTACCATTATCCACCACATCACTATTGATGACATTTCCAAAAACATCATAGCCATAGTTGTTAGAACTGCCAGCCCTTAAGTCCGCTGCTTTTTGTGCTAGTGAGGCGGTGCCAGTCATGACACCATATACTGCATCTGGAGTTCCCGGGTCATAGTGACGAATAGTGTAGTACGTGTACTCACCGCCGAACTTCACAGCATTCTTGTCAGTCTCTGTAGAAAAGTCCACGCGTCCGCCGATTGACGTCTCGGAAGTTATGGCGGGGACAGATATGATACCATTCGCAAGCGGCGTTCCAGGTTGCCAAATAGAGAGACCGCCGCCTGTCGTCGGACCGAAAATGGTGAACGGAGTATTCTCTAGATTAGTCGATCCTGTAGGACCTAATGTGGGATCTGACGCAGGACTACCGTATCCAGTCCAATTGGTCAGGTATTGTGGGTCCAGGCCCGTTTCATAAAAATCTCTGTAATAGTTCAAATTCACTTCGTAATATGTTTTCGGAGTCAAGAATTGCGTTAACTTAACGTTGCCGAAGCCATCTTGATACTTGTTAATGGGAAGCCTTTGAAGGTCCAGAAAATCGTGAATGTCGGCCGAGTACTGCGAGAAAGTGGACGAATAAGATCCTGCAGTGCGCAGTTGAATATTGCCGAGGTCGAACAAAAGTGTCGCAGCGTAAGAATTTTGATCAAGCTGGCCACCGATTCTGTTCCCTGCCGGATAATAGAGATTAAGTGCTTGTGCGATCTGAGTATCCGGTTGCGCCACTGTGTACTGAGGGGCTGCCTCCAACCCGGAGAAATTTATCCCATTCCAGAATCTTGGTTGAGGAGAATTGCCATTTACGCCGGTTCCAATTTGACCGTTAATGCCATTTGATGCAGCAGACCCGAATGTTCCAGGATCGCGATAAAACGTATTCTCTACCGAACCGAAGAATCGTACCTTGTCGGACACCACAGGACCGCTCAATGTACCTACATAATCGGAATATCCGTAAGAGTATCCACCTAACGATTCTTTTCCCTGTCCTGTGTAGTTGTCAGTTTCCGCCTGAAGAGATAAATGCATCTTCTCTCCACCAGTGCGGAGCTCTGTACTCACGATACCGCCATTTGCTCCACCATACTCAGCCGGATATCCTCCGGTTTGAACCTGGATTTGCTCGACTGCATCCTGTGGAATCGTCACTCCACTTCCGCCAGAATAGACATTTGTGACGTCGACGCCATTAACCGTGAAACCGGTTTCATCAGGACGGCTCCCTCTCACATAGACAAAGTTTTGCCGTAGTACAACGCCAGGCTGCAGAGCAGCAGCTTCTGTCACACTTCGGATTGGGAGTGAACTTAAGAAATCGCCGTTTATGATACGGGTTTCGTTCGTCGCTGATTTTTCAATTAGAGGTCTTTGCGCGACAATTTCAACTGGCGCAACCTCGACAGCACTTTTTGCAAGCTCAAAGTTAACTTCTGCGGTAAGATTTTCATTCACCCGAACGTTTGAAATTTGTACCGACTGATAGCCTACATAAGTTGCCTGAACGACATACGTCCCAATTTGAACATCAAGAATATAATATTCTCCGTTTTGATCGGTTACGGCACCGCGTGAGGTCCCAACCAACGTTACTGTCGCGCCGATTAAAGCCTCGTGAGTGTCGCTATCAACAACCTTCCCGTGTACTTTACCACCTCCGGCAGCAAAAAGCGCCGTTGGCATTAAAGCTATGAGAAGCGTTAAAAGCAAAAACCTAATTCTCATGATTTACTCCTTATGATAAAAGTGAAGATTTCTGCTCGAATATCTTATACTCAAGCATTTTTTCAACAAAAAACTTGCGAAGTCTAGACGACTTCTTTGATATCATGGAACACTGCTTACGGATTTTGTAACTAGGTGAGAAAAATAATAGCAAGATATCATCCAACGATTTTCCTCCAGGGATTGTTGCTGGAGAACGTTGTGAGTAGAAAGGAAATGGTATTAATTAGAATACTACCTCCGAAATTTTGGATTGACCAACATCTAAACGCTTCTTCAACTCCACAACCAGCATAAAATTCGATGCAATATAATCTGCTTGTTCAGCTTTGTCAAGTGAAATATATATATTTTTTATTGCGCCGCTAACAGTTTCATAACATTTCGTGAAAGCAGCGTCGTTGGTATCTCGCGGCTTTGAACCACAACTTCAGAGGATGTACGAACGGTCGGAGAAGGACAACCTTGCGAAGGTTTGAACCACAAGAATCCGATAATTGCAACAGGGTCCAAAAACCTTCGCAAGAGCTGCGTCATTAATTTACAAATTTACCGATTTCACTTCAGATACTCCGGGGAGTTTAGAAATCTCTTTCAGGACGGAGTCCGAAATATCACTGTCAACGCTCATCACGGCAAGAGCGCGCTCGCCTGGGCCCGATCTGCCCAACGACATGCCGGCAATATTGACCTTCGATGAAGCAAGCAAACTACCGACCGCGGCAAGCATTCCAGGCCTGTCGATATTTGTATAAAACAGTAGTCGTCCCTCCGGAACTATTTCAAAATGGAATTTGTCGATGCAGACAATTCTCATCTCTTTTTCTCCGAAGACCGTTCCGTCAACTGTTCTCTCCTCGCGATCGGTTTGTACCCCTATGCTCAACAAGTGCTGATAGTGTTCACCTGCCTGGTCTTTCTTTTCACTCACCGCAATTCCCATTTCTTTTGCAATCAAGGGAGCATTAACAAAATTCACCGGAGCATACATCAATTTGTCAAGCATACCTTTCAATACCGCCGTCGATAGAAGTTCCGATGAATTCTGAAGCATTGTACCACGATATGAGGCGGTAATCGATTTCACTTTTCCTGTCAGAAGCTGCGCCTGAAGCGAGCCGATCTTCTCGGCCAGCACAAGATATGCACGCAATTCGTCGCTTACGGCTGTTTGGTAATCGATGATGTTGACCGCGCCGACGATTCCTCTTCCTTTAAAGAAATCGACGAGCTGTTCTCCGATTTGTTTGGCGACTTTTTCCTGTGCTTCTTCAGTTGATGCACCGAGATGAGGAGTCGCTATTACTTTCGGATGCTTGAAAAGTGGATTATCACCGGGCGGCTCTTTAATGAAGACATCAAATGCAGCTCCGGCAACTTTTCCGCTCTCGAGTGCTTTCAGCAGCGCTTCTTCGTCGATAATTCCGCCGCGGGCGCAGTTGATCACGCGAACTCCCTGTTTGCACATCGCAAATGCTTTCTCGCCGAGTATCCCGCGAGTCTCTTCAGTGAGCGGCGTATGAACAGTAATGAAATCCGAACGCCTGTAAATTTCGTCGAGCGGAACAAGCTCTACCCCTAATTTTGAGGCGACATCAGCCGCAAGAAGCGGATCGTAACCGATAACGTTCATTCCGAACGCTTTAGCTCTCACTGCCACTTCTCTTCCCACCTTGCCGAGTCCGACAACACCAAGGGTTTTCCCAAAGAGTTCGGTGCCCATATATTTTTTTCGTTCCCACTTCCCGTTCTGGAGGTCGCGAAAAGCTTGCGGAACATTTCTCGACAGTGACATCATAAGCGCCATGGTATGCTCGGCGGTAGAAATCGTGTTGCCACCAGGAGTGTTCATGACCACGATGCCTTTTCGTGTGGCCGCCGGAACATCGATGTTGTCAACTCCCGCACCGGCGCGCCCGATAACTTTCATGCCGTTTGCTTCAGCAATGATGTCAGCTGTGACTTTAGTTCCACTTCGCACTATCAGCGCATCGTAGCCGCCGATAATTTTCTTAATCTCATCAGGCGGCAACCCCGGCTTCGCATCAACCTGAATTCCATCCTTCTGCAAAATGTCGGTGCAAACCTGCTCGATCGGATCGGTGATAAGAACTTTCATTTCGCCACCTCTGCAGTCTCTGCCGCGTATTCAGCAAACGTTTTCTGTACAGCAGTAACACCGGAGCCGGGTTCAAATTTGAAATTCAAATCGTGCAGCGTCCATTCAAGCGCGGCAACGACGCCTACAATGTCAATTTCATCAAAGTAGCCGAGATGCGAAACTCTGAAAATTTTTCCTTTCAGGTGTTCCTGTCCACCAGCAGTCGTGATTCCATATTTTTGTTTCAAAAGTTTATTGAATTTGGAATATTCGACTCCTTCGGGAACATTGACCGCAGTAACGGCGTGTGATGCCGGCGATCCGAAAAGTTTTAATCCGATCGCTTCACATCCATTTCTAACGGCTTCCGACAAAACTTTGTGATGATGCCAGATGTGTTCCACTGTCTCTTCACGAATCATGCGCAAAGCTTTTTCTAATCCGACAACAAGCGTGATCGCCGGCGTGAACGGTGTATCATTATCCGCATGAGCCTTCAATGCTTTTTTGAAACTGAAATAATATTTCGGAAGTTTCGAGGTCTCCATCATCTTCTTCGCGCGATCACTAAGCGTGGCGAACGCGAGTCCCGGCGGGATCATCAAGCCTTTTTGCGAACCGGTCACAATGACATCCAATCCCCAATCGTCGAACCGCATTTCATGGCAACCGACGGAAGTTATTCCGTCAACCACGACGGCTATGTCATACTTTGCGTGAACCGCCGCAGCAATTTCTTTGATGTTCGTGAATACGCCGGTTGAAGTTTCGCTGTGAGTTAAGAACACAGCTTTCGTTGTCGGATTTTTTTTCAGCGCATCGAGCACAATTTCCGCCGATGGAGCGGTTCCCCATTCAACTTTAATTTCTATCGGCTCCACGCCGTAAGCCTTCATAATTTCGCCCCACCGTTCGCCGAACTTTCCGACATTTACGAATACTGCTTTGTCGCCCGGCGACAGAAGATTCGCAACAGAAGCTTCCATCGCCCCTGTGCCTGAACTTGTGAGTGTAAGAACTGGATTCTTAGTTTGAAAGAGATACTTTAAATTTTCATTGACGCTTGTTAAAACCGAAACAAATTCCGGATTTCTATGGTGAATAATAGGCTCCGCCATGGCGAGCATAACGCTCTCCGGAATCGGTGTCGGCCCCGGTGTGAATAATCTTTTCTTCATAAACATTACTCCAATTATTATTTGATCAATTAAAAATAGAGATAGAATTAATAGAATTCAATCTGAAAAGCAGGCTGTTCCATCGCCGCGTTCATCCACGCGCCAACATTAAAAATATTTCCGAAACTCATCCCCGGCACCGTGAACATTCTTATTTGATAATCTTTAGAAATACCGGCGGCGTCGGCAGCATACTGGATCGCTTTATCGAGGCCACCATATTCATCGACCAAATTAACACTTTCCGCCTGCATGCCGGTATAAACCTTTCCCTGTGCCAGCTCCTCGACGCTATCCATGCTGAGCTTTCTGCCTTCCGCAACTTTTGTTTTGAAGTCTGTGTATGTCTCGTTTAGAAACTCATCCACGGATTTCAAATCCGACTCGTTCCAGCTGTGAAATGGCGAAAGGAGCCCTGAGTTTTGCCCCGCGCGATACTCTTCGACATTGCTTCCAAGACTCTTTTCAAGAAAATCCGTTAACACCGGGAAAGCTATCACGACACCGATGCTGCCGGTGAGAGTTGCGGGTTCGGCAAAAATTCTTCGAACTCCGGCAGCGACATAGTATCCTCCACTCGCAGCCATGTTACCGAACGATGCAACAACCGGCTTCTTTGCCTGAGCATTTTTGACCGCATTATATATTTCATCCGATGCCAATGCCCAACCGCCACCGCTGTTTACTCTCAGAACGATCGCCTTTATTTCGTTGTCGTCTGCCGCGGCATTTATTTGTCGAGAAACTGTTTCAGACCCGCTCGTTCTGTCGCTTCCTAAAAATGGAATTGGAAATGCAGGAGGCGGAGAGCTTTCACCGGTAACTATATCGCCATAGACTCCGATAACTGCGACTTCCGGTTTCTCTCCCCATCGTGTTGCGTATTTGTGAATGCTCGACGGATCAACTTCCGATAAGCCATCACCTGAAACATCTTTATTAACATCTTCCTTAAACTCATCGTAATAAGAAACTTTATCGATGAAATGAAGCCGTGCAGCCTCACGGGAAGAAATAATTCCCGAAATGGCGGCTCTCAAACTGTCGTCCATAATAATGCCGCGGTTCACTTCAATTTGCTTTATCATTTGTGAATAAATGTCGTCCACGAGCCCTTGAATAAGTTTTGCTTGCTCGGGCGATGCTGAATCGGTGTAAATTGTGTGGAAAGTTGATTTGTATTTGCCAGCGGTTTGAGCGTTCCATGATATATGGAGTTTATCGAACAGTCCTTTGAGCCTTATCAAATCCATGTTAACACCGTAACCGGAGATGAATGCGACAGGAGCCATGTAAATTTTATCCGCAGCGGTTGCGAGATAAACCTCGTTCACTCCGCTATTGTCAATTAAATAAGCATACACTTTCTTTCCCTTCGATCTAACGTATTCGACGGCGTCCACAAGTTCTTGAGTTCCGCCGGAAAGAGCGAAAAAAGATTCGCTGGTCGAGAACGGAGATATTTTTAGAATTACCGCGGAAATTGAAGGATCATTACCGCACTTTTTAATTTCCTCGACGTAATCTAAAAGCACTTTCGTAGACTTGAAGAAAAAGAAATTCTTTTCGCGAGCGTCCGGTATGCTCCCCCCAATATTTATCTCGGCAACTTTTTTTTCTGTTAGGATTGTCGGCATTTCCTGAGAGGTAACCATGACACGCCCGTATGTCGCCGCATATCCGCCTGATTGATAGCTTGAAGCGCCTTCAACATGGACGTGTCCCCCAAAGTTGAAACTCACTCCGATTGAAAAATAATTTGTCAATATTGATGGCGGTATTGTATACGAGGGAATTGGTCCACTTTCTGCAGGCTCAACATAAGCGTACGAGTTTAAGTAACGTGACCGAGAATAAATTCCGTAAACTTCTAATCCCGGAATCGCTTCGACACTGATTCCACCTTTGTAGCCATCATTATGAACGGGAGTAATTAGGTCAGCATTTAATGTCAGAAAATTTGTTCCGAACGGACGAATTCCGATACCAACGTTCGACGTTTCTTCAATCGGATGATATCCGAATGGTGCCTTCGAAAAATTATGATACGCTGCTCCGAGACTGATATACCGGTCAGGACGAAGGATGATGCCGACCGATGGGAACCATCTTGAGCCAACATCCGTGATATTCATAAGAGATAACGAAGCCCCAGCCGCGACTTGCCGATTTCCAAATCCAAATCCAATTGCATACTGGTTTAAGTTCTCCTCCGAGGTCGCTGCGTTTCTATATGCGAGCCCAAACTTCCCACCCTGCCCGAAAATCCCTATGTCGTGAAACGAAGTGTTCGGTAAATTGAGCCAACCATTACTCGGATAAAAATAATAGCCGTCCAGAACCTCTCCGCGATTGTAAAGTCCGAGGTACGCCGGATTATAAAGGAACGATTGAGTCTCGTCCGTTCCGGCAGTGAAAAGATATTTCTGGTTCTGCGGATTTACTAAAACATCCTGACCGAAAGAAAACGCGGGCACAAATAATTCTCCGATAAAGAGTACCACGCCAACGATAATCTTTCTCATATTCCTCCCGACCTCTATATAATATATACCATAATTTTGCAAAGTTAAAAGAAATTCGGCGTGTACTCTAAAAAAGATTACGGCAGTAAACTTGATTTTGCAATGTCAATTCTTTAACCTGTTAGTCAGCTAATTCGGAAATCCAGTTTTCGGCTGTTGATTTACATTGAGGTTTGGGAGCAAGGCGAAGTGCCTTAAGTCAAGTAGTTCGGTTACTTTTCTAAATATCCAAAACCTTTTTTCATCAAACTTTCGCCGAATTACGGCATTCCCTGCAGTTCGGGATCTTTGATTTGATTTTTCTTTCGCAAGCCTGCGGCAGGATAGGCTTGATTTTGTGCGTTATGGCTAATTACTTTTTTAATAATTATGGCAAAACAAATTCTCGAGTTTGAAAAACCGATCATTGAACTTGAACAGAAGATCGAAGAGATGCGAAAACTCTCCGATCATCTTGACATTGAAGACGAAATTAAGAAACTTGAATCGCGAGTCAGCGAACTAAAGACAAATATTTATTCGAATTTAACTCGCTGGCAGCGTGTACAATTAGCCCGTCATCCGGAAAGGCCTTATACTTTGGATTACATAAACTTGATGACGACCGACTTCATTGAACTTCATGGAGACCGATACTTCGGCGACGATCATGCCATCGTCGGCGGCTTCGCAAAGTTGGATGGAAAATCGGTAATGATGATCGGGCAGCAAAAGGGCCGCGACACAAAATCAAACATCTATAGAAATTTCGGAATGCCGAATCCGGAAGGATACCGGAAAGCATTGCGCTTCATGAAACTCGCAGAAAAATTTGGCAAGCCTGTCGTGACTTTGCTGGATACTCCTGGAGCATATCCCGGTATTGAGGCTGAAGAACGTGGACAAGCCGAAGCGATCGCGCGAAATCTTTTCGAGATGGCACAGCTTAAAATTCCGATCGTCGTGACAATCATCGGTGAAGGAGCATCCGGCGGCGCACTCGGTTTGGGAGTCGGCGACAGAATCTTAATGTTGGAAAACGCGTGGTACTCGGTCATCGCACCCGAATCATGTTCGTCGATTCTCTGGAAGACATGGGATTATAAAGAGCAGGCGGCCGAAGCACTGAAGCTGACTGCAAAAGATTTGCTGGGGCAGAAAATCATCGACAGAATTGTACCGGAGCCTGTCGGTGGCGCACATAAGAACCCAAATGCAGCCGCAGAAATTCTAAAAAAAATATTGATCGAAGAACTGGAACATCTAAGAAAAATCAAACCGGAAAAGCTCGTAGAAAATCGAATCGAAAAATTCGGTAATATGGGTTCCTTCTCCGAGAAATAACCCTAATCGGGTATGTTAGAGTATTGGATTATTTAAATTTTTTATTTCTGACTTTTCAATAATGTATTCAACGAATAGCAGCATCAGGGTTCGTTATGCCGACACGGATCAAATGCATGGAGTTTACAACGGACGCTACTTCGAATATTTTGAAGTAGGCAGAGCCGATTTAATGCGCTCGCTCGGAATGACGTACCGGCAATTTGAAGACGCGGGTTTTTATTTGCCGCTGACGGAAGCTTACGCAAAGTATTTGCACCAGATTAAATACGATGATGTGATTGAAGTTGTTTCCACGTTGAAAGAAATCCCGGCGGCACGTCTGAGGATAGACTACGAAATTTTCCGCAGCGGCGAAAAGATGACTGAAGGATTTACGGTTCACAGTTTCATCGATGTGAAATCTGGGAAGCCCGTGCGCGCTCCGAAAATATTTTTAGAGCTGCTCGAAGGGAAACTATAGAAATTATTTGGAATTACGAAAGCTGAGATTTTATTTATTGGTTTTATAAGGAGAGAACGATGCTTAAGAAAGAATTACTCGACATACTTTGCTGTCCCAAACCGGAGTGCCATGGCGATCTCGATTACAGCTCAGAAAAAAATACATTGACATGCAAGAAATGCGGGCATGTTTACAGGGTCGAGAATGACATACCGATTATGCTGATCGAAGATAATCCGGAATCCAGCGGAAAAAAATAATTGTTTTTCCATCCAATAGACATTGCTCGATAAAATAAAATCCCTCGGCGCCGACACCGCTATCTACGGCGTCAGCACGATTGTCGGCAGGTTCCTCAGCTTCCTCCTTGTACCACTTTATACAAATGTCCTTTCTACTTCGCAGTACGGAATCGTCGCTACCGTTTATTCCTACATTGCGTTTATGAATATAATTTACATCTATGGGATGGAATCGGCGTATTTCAAGTACGCATCGACAGGAGAAATCGGAAACGACAAAGAAATATTTTCGACGCCGTTTTTCTCTATTCTGATTACTTCACTAATTTTCTCTGCACTGATTTTTTTAAACAGCAGCCGGGTTTCGCTTCTTATCCAAGTTCCTTCCAAGTTTGAAGACACAATAAGATACTCCGCGGTAATTCTCCTCCTCGACTCGCTTGCGATCATTCCGTTTGCATCCTTGCGACTCCAGCGAAAAGTAAAAACGTTCGCGACAATTAGGATCATTAACATCGTCGTGAACGTTGCTGCAAATGTTGTATTGCTTCTAAAGTTTCATGCGGGAGTCGAAGGAATTTTCATAAGCGGCGTTATCGCATCAGCTGTCACGCTGGTGCTTCTCCTGCCGACAATTCTTCCCAAGCTCACACTGGATTATGTCGCCAAACTTTATACTGCTTTGTTAAAATTCGGCCTGCCGTACATTCCTGCAGGTCTCGCGGCTATGATGGTACAGGTCATAGATAGGCCGATTCTGCTCGCGCTTACTGACGAAGGAACGGTGGGGATTTATCAGGCAAATTACCGGCTTGGGATTTTTATGATGTTGATAGTCTCTATGTACGACTACGCCTGGCGTCCGTTTTTTCTCACTCACGCGAACGAGCCAAACGCAAAACAACTCTTTGCGAGAATCTTGACATATTTTACACTTTTCAGCTCCATTGTCGTGTTGTTAGTTTCGCTATATATAAATGATGTCGTGAAATTTCATGTCTATCATGGAAGGTCCATCATAAACCAAGCTTACTGGCCGGGACTCGGAATCGTGCCGATCGTCCTTCTCGGTTATCTGTTCAACGGGATCTTCGTCAACTTAATGGCAGGAATTTACATCGAGAAAAAAACATCCCATCTCCCTTACATCACAGGTATTGGCGCCGTTATAAATGTCGCCGCAAACTTTCTCCTCATTCCGCAATTCGGAATGTTCGGCGCAGCGTGGGCGACATTCTTTGCATACGCCGGAATGGCAATCGCTATTTACGTTGTGTCACAAAAATTCTACCCGGTCCAGTATGAGCTGGGAAGACTTTTGAAAATCGGAATTGCTCTGGGGATTACAATTACCATCTTCTCATTGAGACATGCCTTGCTGCCGCCAGTAAACGAGCAGGCATTCAAAGTTCTCGCTTTCATATCCTTTTTTGCGATACTGCTGTTGCTCCGGTTTCCAAAAGAAGATGAATTAAAAATCTTAAAATGGCACTGAGACAAAGTACTAAATCCTAAATCTAATTTTCTTCGTCTCCAGACAATATTGAATATCTCGGCGCCGGCATATCCGTCCCTTTTATTGACTTCCAAATAATTTCATTGAACAACCTATCTGGCACGGCGTCCGCCACTTTCAAATTCAAGTGTTCCATGATATTTTGGCCGTAGGAACCTTTCTGATTTCTCGTGGTGATGTCGATCTGAGGTTGCATAACGTCAAAGCTTATTGTGTCCGGCTGCATCGTGAACGAATTGAACATCGGATTTGCCGCCGCATCATACTGGCTCATCGGCGGCAGGCCAAGTATAAGCTCCATGGTTCTTAACATCGACGAAGTTGTGTAAAGTGTGTGATCCACAAAATGACTCTTCACGTACGGGCTAATAACAAGCCCTTCCGTTCGGTGCGCATCGACATGGTCAGCACCATTTTGTGCATCATCTTCGATCACAAATATTGCTGACTGGTTCCAGATCTTACTGTGCGAAATTTTATCGACAAACATTCCTAGCGCATAGTCATTCTGTGCCACCATAGCTTGCGGTGTCAGCGCACCTTTGGCAGTTCCTGCAGTGTGATCGTTCGGCAGGCGGATAATATTAAAATGCGGTACCTCACCGCTGTCGGCTAACTTCGTGAAATCTTTCTCCCATTCCTCAAACCGATTTACATCAGAGTAATCCAAATCCCAGCCACGGTATGCCTTGTCGTAATGCGAAAGAAGAATTTTCTCGCTTGCGACATTCTTGGCGGGGTCGCTTGGATCGTTGTCAACAAATTCGCCGTAATCCCTGAAAGAGACACCATGCCTCTCGCAGAGATCCCAAATGTAACCGGCGCTTGGAGCTGCAACCGGCTGTCCACCTTCGAAATCGTAGAGCCCTCCTCTTCCACCATAATTATTTGGCCAGCTCTTCTCAACATAGTCGGTTGCGTAAGCTGCTGTTGACCAATTGTGTCCGTCCGCGCTGACTTCGGCGTCGGCGTAAAGATTGTCGAGCAAGACATAACCCCTTACGAGTTTGTGAATGTTCGGCGTGATCTTCTCACCAAATAAAACTAAACTCGAATCGCCATTCCCTTGGGGGACGTCGCCAAAAACCTGATCATAAGTCCGGTTCTCTTTTATAAAATAGAAAACATATTTTATCGGAGATTCACTATCAGCTTTGTCTGGTATTGGATTACCAGCTGCAAATGAAGCTTCTTTCGACTCAATCGGCCGATATGGAGTATCATCGTAAACTTGCTTCGTATAAGCCGACAGCTCCTTCGCACCCGGCAATTTGAAATACGATAAAGTCCCTTTTAACAATGTACCAATATACTGATGCTGCGGATTCGCGAATGAACGGTTCCCCTTGCCATTTAA
>JBAPNE010000211.1:0-11394 GCA_049278975.1 Candidatus Kryptoniota bacterium | reverse complement strand
GACCCAATAACCCGCGCCGCCATAAACCGTCCAGTTGCCGATGTCCTTTTGCAGCCAGAGGGGAAGATAAAGTTGTGGTCTGCCGGTTCCGAGATTTCTCGACGCGCTTGCGGTTGGGACTTCTAATATCGGAAAAGTCGCAACGTCGGGAATAATTGCACCCTGATTGATAAACCTGAATTTTACTCCGAGCTCCGTGTCACCATACCCGAATTGTGACGGCGCTCCTTTCGGAGCATCGAATGCAACAGGGATCACTAAGTGAAACTGCGTGTTGGGAAAAACTCCGTAATTGAATTCGACCGCCGGGCCGATTCCCGATGTACCTGTTGCGTCAATAGTACCGGTTGAGAAGAGATAAAGTTCGCCGTGTAAATAAGGAACAGGTATCGGATCGTCCGTTCGAAAAGGAGGACCGGCAAAAAGTTTTCCCGCGCATAAGAAAAGGAAAGCCACGCGAAGTATTCGCTTTAACATACTTGTAAAATTATCTGATGTGCTCTTGATTCATGTTATAAACAGAATTATCTACCTGGATGTTCCACCAAATCAGTAAGCCTTAGGTTGGATTCATTGCGATAGAGTGCCAATCTCGATTCTTGTTACCAGGAAACAACTTGAGATATTCAACGTCTGAGAGTAGTCCGAAAGACAAAAAGCCCGACGTCGGCAAGACATCGGGCTCCAACCCCTTTCAAGGCGTAACGGGCAACCTGCTCCACCCACAGAAGATTGCTGCCCTGTTCAGTTCTATCGCATTAATTTGCTGCAGCGTAACCACGAAGCTGATCGTACGATTCAATCTGCTGCAGTGTCAAGACCTTTCTCACATCGATATGCGCTGCAAGGTGCAGATACCTCAGTCGGCCCTTCAACTCCTCAATCCCCTTTGTCATTTGCTCCAGCGATTTTAGACTGACTGTCCTTGATACAAATGCCTTATCCAGAGTTCGTTCCTTCTCAACAAGTTGCTTGCCGAATTGAACCGCCTCGGAGTGCATTTTATCAAATGATTCATTTATAGATTTTCTTTGAGCCTGACTGAGCTGAAGTTGGTCCCCGAGGTCCAAAACGTGGCGCGGGCCGGGATAATGATTCAACTCTGCAGCCATTGCCATCCCACTACCCTCTCCGTTCAGCAATGCGGTAATTTCAGTTTCCGACAGGGCTTTGATCTCTCTTTTTTCATCACCGGCATAGTGGCTCTTCGTTTCATGGGAAGCATGATCGTGTTCGTCGGCGCGTCCGGACTTCTCGTTTAAAAGACGCGTGAGGTGTTGAATAACCATCTCATGGAGTTGTGGGTTCTCAGCGATCTTGTCGATCAATTTCGACATCAAGGTATGATTAGGGACGATTGCCGCGATAATTGAATCCTGTAGCACCTGATCGTGCATAAATTGTTCGACGGTAATGTTTTGTGCGTGCACAGCAGAGGCAGTTGCACAGAATAATACAATGAAAATAATTCTCGTTTTCATGGGATCTCCATAATTAAAAGTTTAGTGGTTTTAGTGAATTGCCTGAACTACAAGCAAAGATCAAATACGGAGGATTCCAAGAAGGGAAAAGTGTGGCTCTAAAGGAAGCGGGTTGTTTCGAATCTCAATCGATGAATGAAGCGGCACTGATTGGTTGATACTTGGGGCGTCGATTCTTATTGGCGCTTTAATGATGAACCTCGATGCAGGCTTCAAAGAAAGGAAAGCCAGTCCTGCGCGCAACTCCAGCAAGGGGCAATTTCTGACGGGAAGCTTGTCGGGTTGCCCGGACATTCCCTGTGTTTGCCCTGAACCAGATGAATGGGTCACCGTGGATCCATTTATCGCCAGTCTTTCGGTTTCGTGGAGGATTGCTGATAATGGGAGGACCAGAACTAGACTTCCGACTAGAGCCAGAACACGAATCGATTTCGAATTTAGCGTCAGCATTATTGCGATTTCTTTATCATTCATGTAACAACAAGGCATACCACGTAGTTCCTTGCTACATGTGATATTTCCATTTGTTGCATCATCGTCTTTTGCACTGCATCTTTGCTTGAGACAGCAAAAATCGTCAAAAAGGTGAAAGTCAATCCGAAAATTGGTTTGGACGCCATCCCTTCACCGTGGCCTTCGCCCGATAGTTGAGACGGCTTTTGTCAATGCTACAAGCCGGTTGTGTTCAGTTTTCAACTCTCTCAATGAAATCGGTACCCTGTTTGCGACGGACACAACAGGAGAATGTTTTTTACTTGTTGATCGCTGTATATGAAAACCCGCTATGCGGGGACTCTTTTTTAAAATTAAACGTTCTCACTTTTTTCTGAGTGCGTATCATAGTAGTCTTTACTGATCTATGTCTAAGTAATTCTTCTATTGTTTTAATATCATATCCATGTGTCAATAAAATCAAATGTTCCTCCCTTGACCTACCAAAACAGTTTGCACTGCTTTGCATTTCCGCGCCTTCCCAAGTTAGATTTCACGAGTATCGCATCCTCCAAATTTTTTCTCGATTTTCCATATCTTGAGTGCGACTCACTGATAATTTCTTCAGCAAAGGTAGTCTTCAACTTCATAAGGGAAGTGTCGTCGCACTGAGGGGCGTCGAACTCATCCCGTCAATTAATTTACATTATGTTTCACCAAATGTCTGTCTAGTGTGTCCGATCCTTTGCGACAGAATGCCACACTTTAAAGAGTAGTTTCGCAAATGAAATGGAAGAATTAAATCGGGACACGTTCTTTTGCGCGAAATTGCGCTTGAGACGTGGTTCATGGTTCGGCATCTGATTTGTGGAACTAAAAGTTGTACTTCTTGTTGGGATGAGTAGTAAATTTAGTGAAAAGATGATTGGAAAGATAAAATACCTGAACCTAGTAGTCTTGCTGACATTTTTGGTCGGACAGATTCAATTTGTCTACGCTTCATATTTCTGCACGATGAAGAACGCGCCGATGACATTGTCTTCGAAGCTCATGTCAAAGGACGACTCATGCTGTATGGCGTGCGCCGAATGCAGTAACCTCACTCAAATGGAACAAGGGCGCCAAACTATTAATGGAAACTGCATGCAGCTGCGTTTTGAGCAGAAGATGGTCGTCGATAATTTTACCGACTCACACAACGATATCCAACATTTTGTTACCGTCGCTATAATTGGCGACCAGTTATCAATGACGAATTTTCTGGCGGCAGCTGACGGCTGCCGGCTATTCAACCGAATTGATCATCCACCCGTAGATATACCTACCTTAAACAGTAACCTCCGCATTTAAGACATCACACTTTTAGCAGTTCATTAACTCTAAACTAAAAGGTGTGGTATGTCTGTTTCAAGAAGTCTCTGCTGGAGACGGATGGGCCTATGGCTCAAAAGTTTAAGAATCAAAAGTCAATTTGTTGTGTGTGCCACCATTCTAACAGCAATGCCGGCATCCGCTCAAACACAATTGGATAGCCTGGTCGCGACTGCGATTCAGAACAATCCGGGAATCCAAATGGCTCGCTATGAGTCAAGTGCGGCCGAGTCGCGGATAAGTCCTGCCGGCACGCTCCCTGATCCTCGATTGACGGTTATGGCGGAGAATGTGCCGTCTAATTTCAAACTGAACTCGGATGAAATGACGATGTTCCCGCAGTTCACTATTATGCAAATGCTTCCATGGTTCGGGAAGCTAAACGCAGCGGGAGAAATTCAAAGATATGGTTACGAAGCCTCGTCGGACAAACTGTCGAGAACGACGCTTGAGGTGTTGTCAAATCTTAAGAAGGTTTACGGCGAAATCTATCTCGAGCAAAGGTCGATTCAATATTTGGAGTATAAGCGAACTCTTCTTAAGAGCGTCGTCAAAGCAGCCGAGCAGCTTTTCGCGGTCGGACAGGCGTCTCAGCAGGATGTGTTCCGGGCGACCGCAGAACTAACCATGGTACGCTCCGATGTCATCGGCATTAACTCAATGCTGGAGAGTTCTTATGCTCAGCTCGGCGCGCTGCTCGGCAAAAGCACAGCCTGTGAAATCCACGTGGATACTTTGTCGCTTACGCCGATCTCATCGCTTGACAGTCTCGAAGCACAACTTGATATGAAGAATCCGGACCTGAATCAGATGCGCAGCGTGGAATCTGCTTCGAAGGCAAGTGCGGTGTTTGCAAGAAAGGACGCGGTACCGGACGTTAATGTCGGCTTTTCTTATGGATATCGTGGTGCTTTGATGCCAGATGGAACGAAGGCACTGAACATGATGAACTTTGAAATCGGAATGAGCATTCCGCTCTTCTATGGCACAAGGCAGCAGAAGGTGATCGACGAAGCCGACTTCATGAGTAAAGCTGCCGAATCGCAATACTCCTCGGTTCAAGTGGAGTTGATGAGTAAGCTTCGTTCAGCTTATGCGGATGCCCAAGCACAGTCGCAGTTGATACTGTTGTACACCGGTGAGCTGATTCCGCAATATGAAGCCGCTTACAACTCTTCGCTCTCCGCATATTCAGTCGGGAAGACGACATTCGCAATGGTGATCGACAACCTGACGACACTCATCAATACAAAAATAGAATTGGTGAAAATAGAATCCGCTTACTTCTCAGCTTCCGCTGAAATATCGGAACTTATCGGAGAAGGTGCAGAAAATTATAGAGGTTGGAAATGAATAAGACAATTAAGGTTTTAATCGCGGTTGCAATGGCTATTGTGGTTTTTGTCGGCTGCGGCAAAATGTCAAGTGACAGCGATGCTAAAGGAGATACTGCTGCAATTGCGAACAACAAGGTAGAGCGGAAAATTCTTTATTGGTACGACCCGATGAATCCGACGATCCATTTCGCTCATCCTGGTAAATCGCCCAGCATGGACATGGACCTCGTTCCGAAGTATGACGATGAAGACGAGAGTAATCCGAACATCACCGAAGTTGATCCTGCCATGGTACAGGATATCGGCGTTGTTACTGCGCCTGTTGAATATCGCACGCTGACAAGAACGATAAACACATATGGCGTCGTTGCTCCAGACGAAAGGAGCATTAGTGACATAAACACTCGTGTCGGCGGATGGATCGAACAACTTTACTTTGATTACACTGGGATGAATGTCAGGGAAGGGCAGCCAATGGTTGTGATTTATAGTCCCGATCTGATCGCTGCAGAACAGGAGTTCCTGCAATCCGTAAGCTTTGCGGGAGTCAGCGGAAACTTGGAGACACAACCAAGCACACTAATAAAGAGTGCGAGAGAACGGCTCGCTTTCTTCGGAATGGGCGGCAAAGAAATCGACGAATTGCAAAAAACAGGCAAGGTGGTTAATCGTGTTGTGATTCATTCTCCAAGCGACGGTGTCATTCTTGAAAAAGACGTACTTGAAGGTCAAAAGATTTCAGCGGGACAGACTTTGTTCAAAGTCGCCGACCTGCGCCACATCTGGATACTCGCAGACGTGTTCAACATTGACATGCCGTTTCTGAAACTTGGCTCGCCTGCAGCCATCACTTATGATAATTCCCAAACTTATGAAGGGAGAGTTGATTTCATTTATCCTGAAGTCGATGCAACTGCACGGACTGTTAAAGCGAGGATTCCATTAGACAATCCAGGAATGAAGATGAAGGTCGGTCAATATGTAAATGTTGCAATCCATTCTCAGGTCTCTTATAAAGCCATTGCTGTACCATCTCAGGCGGTGATAAACACCGGACTTCGACAGGTTGTGGCGGTGGCACTCGGCAATGGAAAGTTCGAAATGCGGGATGTGAAGCTTGGTGCTTATGCAGACGGTTACTATGAGATCACCGAAGGATTAAATGCGGGCGATGCGATAGTGACTTCGGGGCAGTTTCTCATAGACTCCGACGCAAACCTGAAATCTGCCGGCGCATCATTGATGCCGGGAATGGACATGGAGAAAGGGAAACCGGGCACCGGAAACAGAAAGCATGGGGATTGACATGATTGAGAAAATAATTGAATCGTCGATAAAGAATCGGCTCATCGTCATCATTCTCCTGCTCTTCACCATCGCGGCGGGAATCTACTCGCTGACGACAAGCCCGGTCGATGCGATACCCGACCTCAGCGATGTGCAGGTAATTGTTTACACTGAATATCCCGGCCAGTCGCCGACGGTGGTACAGGATCAGGTTACTTATCCGCTAACGTCGTCGTTGATTTCGCTCCCGAAGGCAAAGACGGTGCGCGGATATTCTTACTTCGGATTCTCACTCGTGTATATCATTTTCGATGATGGTACAGATTTATATTGGGCAAGAAGCCGTGTGCTCGAGTATTTGAACTATGCCGCGAACCGTCTTCCGCAGGGCGTTACGCCGACTCTCGGTCCCGAAGCGACTCCAGTCGGCTGGGTGTACCAGTATGCGCTTAAGTCTGACAAAAGAAGCCTCGGCGACTTGAGGTCGATTCAGGATTATTATTTAAAATACGGCTTGTCAACGGTCCCCGGCGTTTCGGAGGTCGCAAGTGTCGGCGGCTTCGTGAAAGAATGGAGGGCGACTTTAGATCCGAGAAAACTTCTCGCTTACAACATCTCGCCGATGCAAATTATGGATGCAATTAAGCGGAGCAACAATGATGTCGGCGGGGAGGTCATTGATCAGGCAGGATATGAACTGATGATAAGAGGGCTTGGGTATATCAAGACAATTGACGACATGAAGAAAATTCCACTTGGGGTGTCGCGAGAGCGGAAGTTTTATGGACTTTCGGCGGCGGAGCGCGTGGGGCAAAGCGCGGAAAATGAGCCGGGTTCGATAAACGCAGAAGTTACGCAGCAGAGTTCGGTTTCCGGTCCCCCTGCATCAGACTTTTCCACCGGCACTCCGATTCTTCTTGCCGATGTCGCCGACGTGAATATAGTTGCCGCTCCCCGTCGCGGCGTTGCGGACCTCAACGGTGAAGGCGACGTTGTCGGCGGAATCGTAGAGATGCGATACGGACAAAACGCATTGCAGGTGATTGAAGGAGTGAAGAAGAAACTTGACGAATTGAAACAGGGTATTCCGCCCGATGTGCAAATCGTCCCGGTTTATGATCGCTCGGAGCTGATCGATAGGGCGATCAATACGCTGCAAGACAAGCTTATCGAAGAATCTATAATTGTAGCATTAGTATGCCTTCTCTTCTTGTTTCACTTCAGAAGCGGGTTCGTCGCTATCTTCACACTGCCGACAGCAATCCTAATGGCGTTCATCGTGATGAGATGGCAGGGGCTCAATGCAAACATGATGTCGCTTGGCGGTATTGCCGTGGCGATAGGTGCCATGGTGGATTCGGCGATCATCATGATTGAGAACGCGCACAAACACATCGAGGCTGACGATGGGAAGACCGATAGGTGGAAGCTGATTACAGAATCGTCGAAAGAAGTAGGGCCGTCTCTTTTCTATTCGCTTCTTGTAATCACTGTCTCATTCATTCCTGTCTTCGCGCTGACCGACCAGTCAGGCAGACTCTTTAAGCCGCTTGCCTTTACGAAAACTTATTCCATGGCGGCGGCGGCTTTGCTCGGTATTACAGCAGTTCCCATACTGATGGGATATTTTATTAGAGGCAGAATTCCTCCTGAAGAAAAGAATCCAATCAGCAGGATCCTGATAAAGCTCTATTCCCCTGTCCTCGGTTTCGTCCTGAAGTTTCGGAAGTATGTCCTTGCAGCCGTGATCGTGATTTTGGTAATCACGATTTATCCATACATGAAGTTAGGCTCGGAGTTCATGCCGCCGCTCTGGGAGGGAAGTTTCCTCTATATGCCGTCAACCTTTCCCGGGATATCCGTGACGCAGGCAAGGCAGACGCTTGAGATGACAGACAAAATCATAAAGCAATTTCCTGAAGTTCGAAGTGTCTTCGGCAAAGCGGGGAGGGCAAACACCGCGCTCGATCCTGCGGGATTGGATATGTTTGAAACCACAGTGGATCTTAAACCTGAATCCGAATGGCCCAAAGGGATGACGCCGGAGAAATTGGAGACAGCGCTCGATGACGCTCTTCAAGTGCCCGGCTTGTCCAACGTGTGGACGATGCCGATAAAGAACCGCGTCGATATGACGAGCACAGGAATCAAGAGTCAAATTGGAATCAAGGTCTCCGGGCCCGATCTGGATTCTCTTCAAGCTATCGGAGAAAAGGTTGAAGCACTGCTCAAACAGCTTCCGGAAACCTCAAGCGCGTTCGCGGAGCGGGTTGAAAATGGAAACTACATTGACTTTTCAATTGACCGCACAGAGGCGGCGCGTTACGGGATCAACGTCCAGGATATTGAAGATGTACTGCAGGGCGCGGTCGGGGGAATGCCTATCGGCCAGATTGTATCGGGCATCGAACGATATCCGATTACCGTGAGGTACGCCCTTGAAATGCGGGATAATCCTGAAGAGTTGAGGCGAGTCTTGATACCGACTTCAACAGGAGGACAGATTCCACTCGGAGAGGTTGCGCAGCTGACGATCCATCAGGGTCCGATGTTTATCCGGACAGAAGGCGCGGTCCCGACGATTTATGTTTACGTCGATGCGAACACTTCTGATATCGGCGGCTACGTAAGTAAGGCAAAGAAGTATCTCACCGACAATCTGAAACTTCCCGACGGGTATTTTGTAACATGGAGCGGCCAGTTTGAATTCATGCAGGACGCCGCGAAGACCATGGCGTACATAATTCCGGCGACGTTAGTTCTCGTCTTGCTGATAATATATTTGAACACGAAATCACTCACGAAGACTCTGATAGTCATGCTGGCGGTGCCCTTCTCGCTCGTCGGCGCAATCTGGTTCCTGTACATTCTCGGTTACAACATCAGCGTCGCGGTGGCAGTCGGGATGATAGCGCTTGCCGGACTCGATGCGGAAACGGGAGTTGTCATGCTCCTGTACCTCGATATAGCTTACGACAAGATGCGGGCGGCAGGGAAGATGTTGACGTTTGAAAATTTGAAAGAAGCGATCCACGAAGGCGCGGTTCGAAGGGTTCGCCCGAAGATGATGACAGCATCGGCGATCTTAGCCGGCCTGATACCGATCATGTGGGCGACGGGAAGCGGTGCCGATGTCATGAAGAGGATTGCCGCGCCAATGGTCGGCGGAGTCATAACGAGCGTGCTGCTTGAGCTTGCAGTCTATCCGGTGATTTATTATTTGTGGAAGGGAAGGGAGTTAAGGAAAGCGGCCGTATTGTAAGGCGGGCAAGGAATTATACGGCTGCGATTGCCGCTTTTAAACCGCTTGAAACAAGGCTTAGAGACAGCTTAAACGTAGGATATACGAAAGATACACGGAAGATAAACGAAAGATAAACGGAATCAGTGCAGGGGCTCACCGGGGGAATGCTGGGGTGTTGGCGGCATTTGACCGCGAAATCAGCTTGTTATGCTAATGGGCTATTTTCAGAGAGTCACCTTGATAAATTCTCTCACTGTCATTCCCGCGTGTTCTTAGCGGGAATCTATCTCTATTACCCCTTTGGATTCTCCCGAAGGGATTCCTTCGGAACCGATAGGAGCGTTCGGGAATGACAAATGCGTCGGTTTTTACGCGAGTTCGAGTACACTAAGATGGAACATTTCACCTTCATCAAAATAGTCCACTACCTTATGCTTGACATGAGGGAGCAGACAGATTAAATTAAAACTGTCATGGCAGGAGGTGTCAGAGAATCCACGGGAACAAATGCAAGTGCAAAAGCGCTTGAGGCAGGAAGTGAAACGTTATTGGACGTCCTCAGCCGCGAGATGAGACTACGGAACTATAGCCCGAAAACCATAAAAGCGTACAAGAGTTGTGTCCGGACTTTTGTCCGATGGATAAGTCCGACGCATCCCCGGGATCTCAAAGATGATGAAATAAGAAATGTGTTTGCTGAAATGCTTGACTCTTACAAACGCTCACCTGCAGGCCTTAATCAATTGATCAATGCTCTTCGCTTTCTTTATGTCGAACTGTACCACAGATCAATGCGGCTGGGGACATTTGAGCGTCCCAGAGCTGCGAAAAAACTACCGGTGATCCTTAGCGAAGAGGAGGTGCTGAGTTTACTGAAGGCTGTAAGTAATGTCAAACATAAAACGATCCTTATGCTTATATACTCCGGTGGGTTGAGAGTTGGAGAGGCTGTCAGGATCAAGATCGCCGACATCGACAGCGGGAGAATGCTTATCCATATTCATTCCGGCAAGGGGAAAAAAGATCGTTACACGCTTCTTTCTGAAGAACTGCTGAAAGAACTGAGAGAGTACTACAAAGGATACCATCCGAAGGATTATATGTTCCCCGGTGGGGAGGGGAGACCATTTCTTTCTGAGAGAAGCGTCGAGAATGTTTTTGGGCGAGCATTGAAGGAAGCGGGAATCATCAAGCGGGCAACGGTCCATACTCTCAGGCATTCGTTCGCGACTCATTTATTGGAACACGGGACCGACTTGAGATTTATTCAGGAAGTGCTGGGCCACAAGAGTTCTAAGACTACGGAAATATACACGCATGTAAGCAAGCAACATTTAGGTAAGATCATTAACCCATTAGATTTGGCACTAAGACAAGAAGCGAGTAAACGAAATAATTCGCTAACCAACCCAAAGAAGAATGATTAACGAATACATTAACCAGGTAGTTAGTTGCAATCGCGCACTGGATCTACTAATGAAAGGGAAACATATGCGATTCATATTCTTGATCTTTCTCATAAGCTGCCCACCATTGTTCGCGCAGAAATTGTCTGACCGAGATTTTCAGGCTGGGGTATTAACACTCAACGGGCAGATTGACTCCATCATGTCATTCCTTCCAAAGTTAAATGATATTGATAGCGAGGCTGTTCCCGAAACG
This sequence comes from Candidatus Kryptoniota bacterium, assembly GCA_049278975.1. Classification (GTDB taxonomy): domain Bacteria; phylum Bacteroidota; class Ignavibacteria; order Kryptoniales; family JAKASW01; genus JAKASW01. The sequence goes on along the minus strand of JBAPNE010000211.1, from coordinate 580 downwards.
GAACCTCCTGATACGGAGATTATTTATAGATTTGATAGCTTGTGGATTTCAACCAATCAACTGGGTCACATTGGCTATTTTGAATTTACCTCCGTTGCGTTCACAACCTATCGTGGAGTCCATGTCGGCGACTCTGCCGAAAAGGTTCGTTCACTATATGGCGAGCCGACTGACGATACGTTTCACGTCAGTCTTTCTGACGATGATCGAGATGAAACCATAATGGGCTACTTCAAGAAGAATAGTACCCTCGGAATAACTTTTTATATCAGCGCAGGAGTTGTCAAAAGAATTTCAATCGGATGGGGGTATTGTTAACCATGTGCGCGACGGCAACTAACAAGCGAAAGAAAGACGCTCCACATTTGTATATATCGTGGTCGCTTCATTGCCTTCGCCCGATGACTCGACGCTACGCGACATTTCTAGCGGGCGAAGGCAACGACTTTCTTTCGCAGGACGTTAGTCGCCATTAACATGAAGAATAAATCAGTCGGTGGTGTGATCTTCATTTGTCTGACATCCTTCCTCTGGATTGCTTGGGTCGCCTTGTGGTTTACTGTGAGCAATGTTGATTCAT
>JBAPNE010000210.1:0-2342 GCA_049278975.1 Candidatus Kryptoniota bacterium | reverse complement strand
GTATCTGATTTGATTCTATCGTGATGTCGCTGTCCTCTGCTCCCACAATTTCAACGGCGTTTGTATCCATGCTCGAAGCGTCTATGATGAAACCGTTGACATCGATGACGCTCGACTTGGCTATGTGTACACCTTGAATCGTTGCATTCTCCGACGCAAGAAGTATAAGGGAGTCTTTGCTTGTGATGTTTACAACTTCGTTGTACGTTCCCGAGTCAACAAGGATCGTCGTCCCCGGCTGCGAAGCCTTGACAGCAGCCTGGATAGTTGTGAACTGCTCTGGCACGCTCTCTACTTTTCCTAAAGTGCCAAGATCAGTCAGAAGCTGCAATGTCTTTGCAGAGAGAAGATTGTAGCCGTTCTGCGTTACAAAGTCCTCCGGCTGTGGCTCTCCTTTCTGTTGTTTGTTGAGAGTGTTGTTATAGACTTTCTGTATTCGATTGAAGAAATTCGCCAATTGCACAGCAGCTTTTGTAACGTTTCCTTTCTCCAAGTTCTTCGCCACGTTGAAAAGCTGCTTGTTGAGTGAGCTGACGAACGACGTATCTCCAATCCAGCCGTTCTCATACGCTTGAGTAAATGATGCGAGCAGTGAGTCAGCCTCGAACACGAATGGCTGTGGAAGTGGAACAGGAAGGAGGCTGATAAGAGATTGTGCATCATTATGCAAGATATTCCACCCGGTGGAATTTATCGTACCTTTCGGAACCGGTGTCACATTGATCGTGGAACCAATTGTTTGCTGAAACAAAACTAATTCTTCGCGTGCGGATATGGAATCCGTTTGAGCAAAATATTGCTCGAACGAAGTAAGAATATTTTCCAGGTCATTGTAAAAATTGCTCCCGCCAATCATTTCCAACTTGTAACAATTATCAAGGTCTTGATGAATAATTTGAGGAGTTACAACTTTCATAAAGGTTGGGGCTATTGTGGAATCGGTAGAATACTTAAGAACATAGGTCACAGTCTGGTTTGAGTCTATGACGCCAAGTACCTGAATGTTCAAACCCTTCCCAGACCATGTCTGTTGTGCACCACCGCCTCCTGTGTAGAAACCATTCCCAGTTCCCCAAAGCTGAATTGTGTATGTTGTGCTAAATGATGTGTCCTCCAAAGCAGTGCGGAAGCCAAACTCAATTCCACCGTTTGATCCACCCCCATACCCTGCGTAAGGAATCTCGTCGTAATCTGTATTAGTGGTTGGGTTATAACCAGACCTTTTCCCTTGAGAATCTGTAACAACATATTGGACTGGACCATCGAAGTCCATTTGAATGTAGGCGTACATCTGCGCAAAGGCATCAGATGCAAAAAACGAAAGTATTGATATTGCTAAAAAGAAATTTCTTATCATTTTGTCACCTTTATTTTCAGTTTTACTTCGGTACGACGACGACGTACTCCCAAAATTTCCCGCCATATTTGCTCAAGAAGTGTCTGTCTGGATGTCCGTTATCGACAATCGGATAGCTGCCATCTGTTTCTTGTCGTTCGACAGCGACCCAGTGCGTTGTTCCACCCGTCATCGACTTCAACAAAAACAAGATCACCATCGAGAATGCCTATTTTCTACTTTACCTCAACTCGTACGCGCCAAGATCATACGTCAACCCTTGCGGACGGACGTTTCCATCTTTGTCTTCATCGGGAAGTTGTCCTGCTTGAATGTCAGGCGCCGTGAAACTCGAAGTTCCCTTGTCAATCGCAATCGAAGTATCTGTCAGATGATAATCCGGCAAAAGAACATCTGTGAACTGGGCGCTTGATGCCCCTGCAATACCAATCCCTTCTGTTCCGGTCGTGGTGATATTTCCACCGTCGCCGGCATCCAACATTAATTGGTAGTTAGCCATGTCTTGCGAGTTTTTCTTGTTTACTGTTCCAGCATTACCGATGATAAGATTATTGAGCAATGTGATGCCTGTTGGATTTGTACCAGCATCTCTCTTTATTCCGTATCTTCCACCGGATGTTCCCGCCGCAGCTCCATTGAAAGAGATAATGTTGTTGACTAAGAAGAGACTCTGCTGCGATGCCGCTTCAACTCCGTTCCAGCCGTTCTTCACGATTGTGTTGTTGATGACATATTGTGAGCCGCTTGTCCCTGCTGAAAAATCAATACCATTCTCTTGGTTGTTCACAATGACATTATTGACGATTCTCGTTCGAACGGCGTATTGACCTATCTTGATGCCGTTCGTTGCGGAGTTTTGTATCTGATTTGATTCTATCGTGATGTCGCTGTCCTCTGCTCCCACAATTTCAACGGCGTTTGTATCCATGCTCGAAGCGTCTATGATGAAACCGTTGACATCGATGACGCTCGACTTGGCTATGTG
>JBAPNE010000209.1:0-5979 GCA_049278975.1 Candidatus Kryptoniota bacterium | reverse complement strand
CTCCCGCCCATTTTTCAAACAGACGGTGGAAATGGAACTTACTTAATTGAACTTCGTTTGCGACACGTTGGAGATCCGGTTGTTCCATGAAATGTTGCTTCATATATGAAATCGCTTTTGCTATTCGTTCGTAGTCCGTCATCTTTTCCTCTGTTCTTTACAATAAATTTACTCCTCGAATTTCAAGAGAAAAACCCGATTCTTGCTGAAATAATCCCCCCAACGTACGAGGACAATTTGAGTAAACAGAGTTCATTGGTATCGAAGTTTTAGATGGGAACCATTAGATTAAGGCGTTCTTCGCATTCGATAATGTCTGTAAGATGGTTTCTTAAATTAATTTGACGACTGACAAATGATAAAAGGAATAATGCCGCCGATCACAACACCATTTGAAGACGGTGAAGTGGCATACGAAAAGCTGGCACAGAATATTGCAAGATGGAATAGAACACTTCTCAGCGGCTATGTTGTTATGGGTTCCAATGGCGAAGGTGTCTTTCTGACCAGAAAAGAGAAGCTGAAGATAGTTGAAGTTACGAAGAAAAATATTGGTTCAAAGAAACTTCTCATAGCTGGAACCGGCTCCGACTCCATCAAAGAGACGATTTCGCTTTCAAATGACGCTGCAGACCATGGTGCAGATTACGCGCTCGTGTTGACCCCTTCGTTTTATAAAGAACAAATGAAGAACGCAGCGTACGTCAGATATTTCATAGAGGTAGCGGACAAGATCAAGATTCCTTTGATTATTTATAACGTCCCGAAATTCACTGGTTTAAGTATTGAAGTTGATGCAGTCGCGAAATTAGCCGAGCACCGAAATATCGTAGGATTGAAAAATAGCTCAGAGAACATGGCTCATACAGCGGAAATAATCGGGAATGTTCCAAGAGACTTTTCGGTTCTTGTAGGTACAGCCTCTGTATTGTATCCCGGTCTTGCAGCGGGCGCGACAGGTGGGATACTTGCGCTCGCAAATATAGCACCAGAGGAATGCGTTGAGTTGCAAAATCTATTTGAGGCAGGGAAGCATGCTGAAGCGTCTCGATTGCAGAAGAAATTGATTCCGGTTAACAAAGCGGTTACCTCGAAATATGGAGTGCCGGGTTTGAAAGCTGCGATGGATATGCTGGGATACTTCGGTGGTGAGCCACGAAGCCCGCTTGTAAGCCTAGGCGCCACAGAGATCGAAGACATGAAGTCGATAATTAAAACCGCCGGACTTTTAGATTGAATACGCAGAATAACAAAATGAAAGTGAACTCGTTCTATCCCTCTGACAGAATCCTGATGGGACCTGGTCCGTCCAATGTGCATCCGCGAGTATTGGAAGCCATGGCACGTCCGACGATCGGGCATCTCGACCCTGCATTTATAGGTTTGATGGATGAGATAAAGTTGTTGCTTCGGGCCGCTTTTATCACAAAAAACGAAGTGACATTTCCCGTTTCTGGCCCCGGTTCTATCGGAATGGAAACTGCCGTGGTCAACATGGTAGAGCCGGGAATGAAGGTCGCAGTGTGCGTTAACGGTGCGTTCGGTGCCCGCATAAAAGATATGGTTGAGCGTCATGGTGGTACGGCCGTTGTCGTTGAAGCACCGTGGGGGCAATCAATCAATCACGCAAAGCTGGAAGATACACTTGCACAAAACAAAGATATACAAGTTGTCGCGTTCGTACACGCCGAGACATCGACGGGCGCTCGCTCGGAAATAAAAGAGCTTGCGCGGATCGCTCATAAACATGACTGTCTCACGATTGTGGATACAGTCACTTCGCTTGGCGGAATTCCCGTCAAGGTTGATGAATGGGAGCTTGACGTTGTATATTCCGGAAGCCAGAAATGTCTATCGTGTCCGCCCGGACTTTCGCCGATTACATTTAACGATAGCGCTGTGAACATGATAAAGAGCCGGAAGACGAAGGTACAGAGCTGGTTCATGGACGTCGGGTTGCTCCTGAATTATTGGAGCGGCTCGAATCGGACGTACCACCATACGGCACCGATCAATGCATTGTATGGACTTCATGAGGCGCTTATTCTTGTCCACGAAGAAGGTCTTGAGAATTCTTGGGCACGTCATCAGAAGAACTCGGAAATTTTCCGATCTGGACTCGAAAATTTAGGGCTCAAGACATTTGTGAACGGCGCAGCAAGTCTTCCGGAACTCGTGACGGTGGTTGTGCCCGAAGGTGTAAACGAAGCAGCCGTTAGAAATCACTTGCTTGAAAAGTACGACATCGAGATAGGAGCAGGACTTGGCCAGCTTGCTGGAAAGATCTGGAGAATTGGTTTGATGGGATATACATCCAACGAAAAAAATATCAAGCTATGCCTCGAAGCACTTGAAGATGCATTGAAGAAAGACTAGAACGAGAGATGTAAAACATACATCTCTTTTCACGCATAACTAAATTAAGAGAGGAACCCCAATGGCAAACGCAAAATTTGAAATGCAGGTGCCGCCGAACGAACCGATAAGAAATTATCTTCCTGGTTCGGTGGAGAAAGCGTCATTAAAAGCAAAATTAGAAGAGATGCAGAGCAGGCAAATCGAAATTCCGATTATAATCGGCGGCGAAGAGATTAAGACAGGCAAAATCGGGAAATGTATCATCCCTCACGATCACAAAACGGTGATCGCAACTTATCAGCAGGCCGGCGAAAAGGAAGTCAACATGGCCATCCAAGCGGCGCTCGCCGCTCGTAAATCATGGGCAGCGTTAGATTGGGAGGAGCGGCTGTCGATTTTTATGAAGGCTGCCGCGCTTCTTTCTGGTCCGTGGCGAGATACAATCAATGCAGCCACGATGCTTGGACAAAGCAAAAATGTTTTCCAGGCAGAGATCGATGCCGCGGCGGAGCTGACGGACTTTTTCCGGTTCAACGCTTATTTTGCGATGCGACTCTTTGAGATGCAGCCGCCGCATTCACCGATGGACGTACGCAACAAAATGGAGTATCGCCCGCTTGAAGGATTTATCTTTGCGGTATCGCCGTTTAATTTTACTTCGATAGCAGGCAACCTGCCGACAGCACCCGCGATGGTGGGAAATGTAGTACTCGCGAAGCCTGCATCGAGCGCGGTTTATTCGGCGTATTACATTATGAAGATGCTTGAGGAGGCCGGAGTTCCGCGCGGGGTGATCAACTTTGTTCCGGGATCAGGCGGCGCTGTCGGCAAGCCCGCAATGTCTTCTCCTTATCTTGCCGGAATTCATTTCACCGGCAGCACGGCAGTGTTCCAGGATATGTGGAAGTGTGTCGGAGAAAATATAAGCAAGTATAAATGGTATCCGCGGATTGTCGGTGAAACCGGCGGCAAGGATTTCGTATTTGCTCACAAGAGTGCCAGCGTTGAAGAGCTTGGAACCGCAATTGTTCGCGGCGCTTTCGAATATCAAGGACAAAAATGTTCGGCCGCATCCCGCTCATACATTCCAAAATCGCGTTGGACAAATCTGAAAGATTACATGGTTGCCGAGCTAAAGACCGTGAAGGTCGGCGATGTTTGCGACTTCACGAATTTCATGAACGCTGTGATTGATAAAAATGCTTTCTCGACGATAACCCAATATGTCGACTATGCTAAGAAGTCGAGTGACGCAGAAATTGTTTTCGGCGGCAGCTATGATGACTCGAAAGGATATTTCATCGAGCCGACCATCATTCACACGAAGAACCCTCACTTCAAAACGATGGAGGAAGAAATCTTCGGACCTGTCATGACAATTTTTGTTTATGACGACGACAAGTACGAAGAGACGCTCCATCTTTGCGACGAGACTTCGCCTTATGCTTTGACAGGCGCAATCTTTGCGAATGACCGGTATGCTATTTCGATGGCCAATAAAATACTTGTAAACGCCTCAGGCAATTTTTATATAAATGATAAACCGACCGGAGCGGTCGTTGGACAACAACCGTTTGGCGGAGCCCGTGCGAGCGGAACAAACGACAAAGCTGGCAGCTTCCTCAACATGGTACGCTGGCTTTCGCCGAGGACTACAAAAGAAAATTTCCTTCCTCCGAAAGATTATCGTTATCCGCTCATGGGAGAAAAATGAAACCGTTATCACGGTGAAATCATGACGGCGAACGTTTTTTGGCAGGGTTGTAATTTTACGGCAGCGGCAGTTTTTGCATAAGATTTTTTTGATTTTAATGAATTAATGATTGGAAAAAGTTTTTTCGGAGAATTGCCCGATTGCAGGAGTGTGTATTCTTATACCCTTCGTAAATCGTCGGGCATGAATGTAAAAATAATTGACTACGGAGCGGCAATCGTATCCATCTCAGTTCCCAATCAAAACGGGGAATTTGCTGACGTTGCATTAGGATATGATGATTTAATGGGCTATATGAACGGCAAATTCTTTCTTGGTGCAATCGTGGGAAGGTACGCCAACAGAATTGATAAGGGGACATTCCAATTAGATGGGAAAATTTATCATTTATCGCTCAATGATGCCGAGAACCACCTGCACGGCGGTGATATCGGATTCCATAAAGTTCTGTGGGCGGCCAAGCCGCTTGAGACTCCTAATGGCCCTGCCCTCGAACTAACTTATGTCAGTAACGATGGAGAAGAAGGATATCCTGGTACAGTTACTGTAAGGGTAACATATACGCTGATTGAAAATCTCGTTCATGGTACGGATAACAACATGCTTCAAATTGATTGTATCGGGTGGACCGATAAGCCCACGATACTTAACTTGTCGAATCATGCCTACTTTAACCTTACAGGTGATCCCACACAATCTATTCTCGATCACGAATTGGTGATCGATGCAAACAAGTACACACCGGTGAATGGGAGCTTGATTCCGACAGGAGAGCTTGCCGAGGTCGCCGGTACTCCCATGGATTTTCGTAAGCCGACAAAAATAGGTTTATGCATTGACAGTGACAACAAACAGTTGAAGCAAGGCGGCGGTTACGATCTCAACTGGGTTCTGAACAGCAGAGATAAGATGGTACGCAAAGCCGCTGAAGTGTGTGACCCAACAAGTGGAAGAGTGCTTGAGGTGTTTACGGACCAACCGGGTCTTCAGTTTTACTCGGGTAATTTTCTCGATGGCTCTGAGAAAGGAAAAAACGGGATTTTTTATAAATCCAGATCGGGTTTGGCGCTTGAAACTCAGTTGTTTCCGAATTCACCAAATGAGCCGGGATTTCCGTCCTCCATTTTGAGGCCAGGCGAAAAATATAAGCAAACTACCATTTATAAATTTTCCGTTTCCAAGCGCAAGTTTTGATGCACAGTTTTTTCAATGTGCAAATTGAAACTCAAAAACATTCACACCTGTGCCGTCAAAAACTTCGAGCCGAAAAAGGTCCGCGATAAGCAGAAACTATTCGAATCTCTTTTTGACGTTGTTCCATTAAAGAATATTTGTTAACCTTGTTATGGACACTACTTAATTTTGAGTGGCCCCACGAGGAAGGCACTCATTTATTTATTGATCCTCGCAACAATTTCATAAATTAAGCATAAAACAGGAGGTCCCTTTATGCGTAGATTAATCATTCTCTTGTCGGTGTTCACATTGCTAGCGTTTTCTGGTGTTCAGGCTCAATCAGTCAAATCCGATTCGGCAGGATGCAAATCATCATGTTGTGAACCTTCACATCTCGGCGGGGGGTTTAAAATGCTTGCCCCTTCGGAAGGAAGCAAAGCATTTCTCTTCGACTTTAGCGGCCTAAGTGATCTCGGCGCTAATGCGTACATGGGAGGAATCGGGGGTAAATATTTTCTCTCGAATCAGGTGGCAGTCCGTGCGATGTTAGAGTTCGGATTGCATGACTCGACCGCAAAAGAAACTGAAGGAGCAAACTATACGGTCGATGAAACGATGTTCGGAATCGAGGGTGCCATTGAATACCATCTTCCTATTTCGTCCAGGGTGAGTCCGTACGTCGGCGGTGGAGTTTATTTCACGACCGAATATGAGTCCACTCCAGGGTATCC
>JBAPNE010000208.1:0-5135 GCA_049278975.1 Candidatus Kryptoniota bacterium | reverse complement strand
TACCTACAAACGTGCCGGTCGTCCCAAGTCCCGCAACGAAGTGAGTCACCTTATGATTTGTCTGCTCCCAAATTTCCGGCGCAGTAGTACGGTAATGAGCTTTCCAATTCGCCGGATTATTATACTGGTCGGCATAAAAATATTTGTCAGGTTTTGCGGCAACCAATTCTTTCACTTTTTGCTGCGCGCCGTCTGTGCCGGTAAGTGGATCTGTAAGAATAACTTCTGCGCCATAGGCTGACAGCGCAATTTTCCGTTCCCGGCTTGCGTTGGATGGAAGTGCGAGCGCAACTTTATAGCCAAGCGCGCTGCCGATCATCGCAAAAGCAATGCCGGTGTTTCCGCTCGTCGCATCAATGATCGTCTTTTCTTTCGTCAACTCTCCGGACTGTTCAGCCTCAAGAATTATATTGAGTGCAGCACGATCTTTAACCGATCCGCCTGGATTAAACCATTCCGCCTTGGCATATATTTCTACAGCTTCATTAAGCGTGGATAGTTTCCGAATACGAAGAAGCGGCGTGTTCCCGATGTTCCCTAGAATTGAATGACGGTCGTGAATATCCGCCTCAATATTCCGTTCGGAGCCACTTCCTTTATCCGGTCGATTCCCCAGAAATGTCTTCAAGAAATGACCACCTAATTTTTTATCTGCTAAATGTTCCAAGTTTTTTCCTCTTCTGTCGGATTTTTCAAAGCGCATATCCCTTTGCTTAAAGAACGCGCATCTCCGTGACGCAGAAGTTTTTTGTAATGTTTCCAACAAGCCCGTGAGCCGCACACGGCTTCGAGCAGGCATCTACATTATATAAACGAAGATTTTCATTAAAAGATTTCCTCACCAACTACATCAGAAACTAACGAAACCGCCGAGCCATCTGGATTATGATTTGTAGAATTATTAAAGAATTTTACAACTTCGCCGACGATTATTAAGCCTGGCAATTCATCGGAAATATTCTTCACGGCTTCCTCTATGTTTTGAAGTTTTCCAATCACAACTTTTTCATCGGAAAGAGTCCCGCCGAAAATGACGGCGACCGGCTTCGAAGATGGAACACCATTTCTGATCAACCGATCAACTATCAAGCCCAATTTTCTCACACCCATATAGACGACAATCGTGTCGGAGTGCGAAATATTTTTCCAATCAACAATCTCTTCGCCCTTCGCCGGGTCTTCATGACCCGACACAAAAACGATGCTGGAAGATTCCTCGCGGTGCGTCAGTGGAATTCCGAGCGACGTGGGCACACCAATTCCGGCGGTTATTCCCGGAACAATTTCGACATATATTCCAGCTTTCCGCAACGCTTCCAGTTCTTCACCGCCACGGCCGAAAATAAAAGGATCACCGCCTTTCAACCTGACAACTCGCTTCCCTTCCCGAGCTTTGCGGATCAACTGCTCATTGATTTCACTTTGCTTTATGCAATGTGTACCTGCTCTTTTCCCGACAAAAATTTTCTCTGCCGATTCCGGCGCTTCATGAATAAGCTCTTTATTAACCAGCGCATCGTACAGTACGACTTCTGCGGAGCGAAGTATCCTCAAACCTTTCACCGTGATCAATTCCGGATCACCGGGGCCCGCACCGACAAGAAACACCTTGCCAACTTCATGGAACTCGTAGGCTGAAAGCAAGGGGCCGGAGTCCGTGCTCCATGTTCCGCTTTCCGTTCTTCGTCCAATCCGTTCCAGTTCGCTCCGCACAATTTTTTCATGCAGCTTTTTGCGACTCTCGAAATCCGGAAATGTGTTTTGGACATCAGGTCTTATCGCACCGAGACGTTCCAGCAATTCGGGATAGCCTTCGGAGAATTCATCTTTTATTTTATCCCGGATAATTTTCCCAAGTGTCGGGCTCTTCCCGTTTGTCGAGACTGCTATCTTCAAATCGTCTTTTTGAAAAACCGAAGAGAGATAGAAGGTGCAAAGCTCCGGCACGTCAGCAATATTCACCGGAATTCCTTTTGCTTGAGCTTCGCTAAAGATTTTCTTTTGCACATCACGGTCATTTGTCGCTCCAATGACAAGGAAAAATCCCTCAGTGTCGCCATCCTCGTATTTGCGGCGATGCAATCGAATTCTCTTTTCTTCTACGAATTTCTCTATCGACGCGGAAACTTCCGGAGCAATTACCGTAACCTCGGCACCCACATCTAACAGGGTATTGATCTTGTGTTCAGCAATCGTCCCTCCGCCAACCACAAGAACCTGACGATGTTCTATTTTCAAGAATATTGGATATAAGTTATTCATCTTTCTAACTCTTTGTATCCTGCACCCGATGTTCCACTAACAGCCGGCCACAGATACTTTCCTTTTATTTTTCGCATAATGTTTTCTTAGGATATCCACCACCTCGGGACGCGAAAACTCATTCGGCAAATCTTCGTCGTTGCTTAGCCTCTCGCGAACCTTCGTTCCACTGAGAATGATCCGGTCGTCGGCTCCATGCGGGCAAGTTTTTTCCGATGCCATTCCTTCGCATTTCTTGCAATAAAATGTGTGCTCAAATTTCAATGCCGTTATTCCAAGCTCGTCCTTTGAATACCCATCGAATATTTTTTGCGCGTCGTATGTACCATAATAGCTGCCGACCCCCGCATGATCGCGGCCGACGATGAAATGCGTGCAGCCGTAGTTTTGTCGAATGATTGCGTGATGGATCGCTTCCTTCGGGCCGGCATAACGCATTGCCGCCGGCATGACCGAAAGGAGAACCCGGTCCTGAGGATAATAATTTTGCAATAAAGTGTGATAGCACTCCATTCGAACAGCTGCCGGTATGTCGTCACCTTTCGTTTCACCGACAAGAGGATGCAGCAGGAGTCCGTCAACCATCTCAAGCGCAACTTTCTGCAGATATTCATGTGCGCGATGAACAGGGTTGCGAGTCTGAAACGCAACAACGCTTTTCCATCTGCGGTCACTGAAATATTTTCTTGTTTCGATCGGGGTCAAGCGGAACTCTCGGAAATCATGCGGCGCTTCTAATCGAACGACATCGATCGAGCCCGCAAGTGCAATATCACCTTCATCAAAAACATTTCTTACACCCGGATGGTTTATATCCGTTGTCTGCCAAACCCTGCTCGCGAGTTCTACTTTGTCAATTTTAAAAATCTCACTTAGATGCAGAACTGAAATATTTTTCCCGTCATTGTCGCGGAGAATAACATCATTGGAAATTCTTAGACGTTCCACTTCGTTATCTTCGACAAGAAGAAAAATCGGGATCGTCCAGGCAAGACCGCTGCTCAATCTTCCGTTTGTTATGATGCTTTTATAATCCTGCTCGCCGACAAAACCCGTCAGTGGTGAATATGCGCCGTTCGCAATCATCTCTATGTCCGACCACTGGCGCGAGCTAAGCGTGATCGAAGGATATTTTTCTATCCGGTCGATTATCTCGTTCCGCCTGTCTTCCGGAAGGAATCGATTGACAAGAGTGCCGCCGTGAGCGGCGATTGTCGAGTAACTTTCATCCGGATCCGTCTCCACGAAATTGATAGAAGGGTCCAGCACATGAAGTTTTCCGACCTTTCGCAATTGCGTAATCACCTTTTCTTCCTCAGGCTCCGAAAGATTCACGGCACCCGGCGGCAGCAAACGGAGAAGCTCAAGTGCGCGAAGAAGTTTGTTTACGCTGAGGTCAACCGTTTCTTTGTCGGTTTCCAGAATAACTTCCGGCGCAAGCGGCGGCTCATAAGGGTCCGAGACACCCGTAAAGTTTTTTAATTCACCCGCAATCGCTTTCTTATATAAACCTTTAACGTCCCGCTGTACAAGTGTTTCAAGCGGCGCAGAGACAAAAACTTCAACGAAATTTTTTATCTGCGAACGGACTCGATCCCTGATTTCCCGGTATGGAGAAATTGCCGCTCCGATTGCGATCGCTCCGTTTCGCGAAAGCAGCTCGCAGACAAATCCGATCCGCAAAATGTTTGTGTCGCGATCTTCTTTGCTGAATCCGAGACCTTTGCTCAAATGCGTCCGGACAACGTCGCCGTCCAGCACTTCAATTTTATTTTCTCCTCTCGACTTGAGTCGGTTAACGAGCTCCTCCGAGATGGTTGATTTACCTGCGCCGGAAAGCCCGGTGAACCAGATTGTAAAACCTTGGTGTTGCTCCATACTCCTCCTTAATATCAATGGTTAATTACTTTGCAATCGCATAATTGAATTTTGTTAGAACATTAAAACAATCCTTCGACTGACAGGTACCTTTCTCCCGTGTCATAGCAAAAAGTCAGAACGGTGCTCCCGGCAGGAATCTCTGTAATCTTCTTCGCCACGGCAGCAAGCGCTGCACCGGAAGAAATTCCAATGAAGATTCCTTCCTCCTTTGCAGACCGCACGGTATAACCAAACGCTTCTTCTTTTGTTACCTGGATAACACCGTCGAGTATTTCCGTGTGAAGATTCTTTGGTATGAATCCGGCACCAATGCCTTGAAGTGGATGCGGGCTCGGCGCTCCCCCACTGATGACAGGCGAAAGCGACGGTTCAACAGCGAAGACTTTGACCTTCGGGAATTTCTTCTTCAGGACATTTGCACAACCTGTGATGTGTCCGCCGGTCCCGACCCCGGTTATTAGAAAGTCGATACCGTTCGGAAAATCTTTAAGAATTTCCTGTGCCGTCGTTCGCTCGTGCACATCGATGTTCGACTGGTTTTCGAACTGTTGTGGAATCCATGCATTCGGTGTCTTCGCGGCAAGTTCAGTCGCACGATCAATGGCTCCACGCATCCCCTTTTCTCGCGGCGTTAAATCAAGCAATGCTCCATAGGCTGCGAGTATTCGTCTCCTCTCGATGGACATCGATTCCGGCATTACAAGGATCAGTTTGTATCCCTTGACGGCAGTGACCATTGCGAGGCCGATCCCGGTATTGCCGGATGTCGGCTCGATTATCACGCTGTCTTTTTTCAAGATGCCGCGCTGCTCCGCATCCTCGATCATTGAAAGTCCGATCCTATCTTTGATGCTGCCGCCGGGATTGGCACGTTCAAGCTTCATCCAAACATTTATATTGGATGGATACAAGTGATTAATCTTAACATGCGGTGTGTTGCCAATTGTCTCAAGAATTGAATTTGCTTTCATCAGAATTGTTCCCTTTTATTA
>JBAPNE010000207.1:0-3405 GCA_049278975.1 Candidatus Kryptoniota bacterium | reverse complement strand
GAAGTTCACAGCCATGGTCTCGAGGAAGAGAAGCGCGTGCTTGAAAATATGCCGCAGATTGCAAAAGATATCGGCGCAAAAATGGTTGCGGTTAACGATGGGCATTATCTGAAGCGTGAGCACGCAATTCCGCACAACATTCTTTTGAATATTTCTCAGTCGAGCAACGCCACAAAAGATCCTACAGAGCTTCGGTATAAAGTCCCGGAATTTTATTTCAAAAGCCAGCAGGAAATGGAGAAGGCATTCACCGATTACGATTTCGGACTGGAGGCGATTGAAAATACAATCGAAGTTGCGGATAAATGCGATCTGAAATTGGAGCTGAAAAAAGATTTGATGCCGCGATTCCCGATACCGGAAAATTCCGGTGCATCAAGTCCCGAAGAGTACTTTGAAAAGCTTGCACTCCAAGGATTATCTAAACGTTATGTTGATATTACACCGGAGATTAAGCAAAGATTTGATCACGAGGTCAGTGTAGTCAAGAAGATGGGCTTCGCGGGATATTTCCTGGTGGTGCAGGATTTCATAAACAGCGCGCGAGAAATGGGCGTGCCTGTCGGACCGGGAAGGGGAAGCGCGGCGGGAAGTATTGTGTCGTATGCGCTTGGGATCACGAATGTTGATCCGCTCCAGTATGGGCTTCTCTTCGAAAGATTTTTGAATCCTGACCGTGTCTCAATGCCGGATATTGACATCGACTTTGCCGACAGCAAACGCAACCTGGTGATCGACTATGTCAAAAATAAATACGGCGAAGATTCGGTGTGCCAGATCATAACGTTCGGGACACTCTCATCACGGGCAGTGCTGAAGGATGTCGGAAGGGTACTCAGCATTCCACTTTCGACGACTGAATCCATAACAAAGCAGATTCCTGTTATTTTAGGCCGATTAACTCCACTCAAAGAAGCAATCGATACGATTCCGGAGCTTCGCTGGGTGAAGGAAAGCAACGATCCGAAAATCAAACAGCTCATTGAATATTCTCTGGTACTTGAAGGAACAAATCGAAATGTCGGTACACATGCAGCCGGTGTAGTGATCGCTCCCGGCAGAATTACGGACTATGTACCACTTTATAAAACCCCTTCGACGGATGTCATCACGCAATATGAGTACAAGAGCCTTGAGGAAATCGGCCTTCTTAAGATGGACTTTCTCGGACTCAGGACTCTCTCGGTGATTGAGGACGCGCTTCGGTTCATTAAGGAGAATCACAACAAGAAAATCAATCTCGACAAAATACCGTATGACGATCCGAAAGTGTACGAACTTTTTGCAGAGGGCCAGACGGTTGCAGTGTTCCAGTTTGAAAGTTCCAAGATGCAGGAGTATCTCAAGAAGCTGAAACCGACTTCCATGGACGATGTCGTCGCCATGAATGCTTTGTATCGCCCCGGCCCAATGGAGAATATAGACACTTTCATCAACAGCAAAGTCGGTGGAAAACCTATCGAATATCTGCATCCTAAGATGGAACAGATTCTTAAACCGACTTACGGCGTCATGGTCTATCAGGAACAGGTGATGCAGATAGCGAGCGAAATTGCGGGATTCACTTTGGCACAGGCTGATGTGATGCGCCGGGCGATGGGGAAGAAAGATAAAGTTTTGATGGCGGAGCAAAAAAAATTATTTGTCGAAGGAGCTGGCAAGAATTTAATCGACAAAAAACTTGCCGGCGAGATTTTCGATTTAATCGATAAGTTTGCTTCATACGGTTTCAACAAATCGCACGCCGTTGCCTATTCTGTTCTCGCGTACCAGACTGCATACCTCAAAACCTATTACCCGGCTGAGTTCATGGCGGCGGCTCTCACGAGTGAAATCGGGGATATCAACAGGATGACTTTGCTTTTGGATGAGTGCCGGAAGCAAGGGATAACGGTTTTGGGACCTGACGTCAATGATAGTCTTGCAACGTTCTCGGTGGCTGGCGGCAAGTTGAGGCTTGGGCTTAGCGCAATAAAAAACGTTGGAGTCGGCGCTGCTGAGGAAATCAGTCGTGCGAGAAACGAAGGCGGCAAGTTTGAAAACGTTTTCGATTTTGTTTCTCGCGTCGACTTGAAAGCTGTGAATAAACGTGCGCTCGAAAGCCTTGTCCAGGCTGGCGCATTTGATTCGCTTGGCCATAAGCGAGCGCAGCTTCACAATTCATTTGAAACAATTGTGCAATTTGGTCAGTCGGTGCAAGAGGGCAAGTCGAGTTCTCAGTCGTCGCTGTTTGATATATTGGGAGGTGATCAAAAAAAATTAGTGACATTTCCCTCACTATCGGCAGTCGAGGAATGGAGCCAGGGAGAAAAACTAAACCGCGAGAAAGATCTGCTGGGGGTTTATATCTCCGGGCATCCACTTTTAAAATTCGAACAAGAATATAATTCATTCACGAATATTAGGCTCGGAGACGCAACTACGATAGTTGAGGGGGCTGGTGCGAGAGCGGCAGGAATCGTAATTGATGTTAGGAGAAAGATCGATCGTAAAGGAAACACCATGGCATTTGTTCAGTTAGAAGATTTTACGGGAAAGGGCGAGTTGATTTTTTTTGCAGATGCGTATTCGAGGTATCAAAATATTTTATTTACAGATTCGATAATTTTGGTCTCCGGCGGCGCAGAGTCAAATGGCGATTCGGTGCGGATGATGGTACGCGAAGCCTACCCTCTCGAAGAAGCTGCCGGCAAATTGACAAAAAGCATAGCCGTCTCGATCGACGCAAGCGATCGTTCGAAGGAGCTACTCTCGTCATTCAAGCAAATGCTCGCGAACCATTCTCATGGGAATTGTTCCATCTTCTTTAGTGTTACATGTGGAGATTCAAAACCGAGAATTTACAGGTCGAGCATTTATACGGTCGATGCGGAGAGGAAATTTGTGGATGATTTGTCCGATTTATTTGGAAAAGAAAACGTAAAATTAATATCATAATAAAAGTTCTACTAGAGGAAAAAATTAAATGAAACCAATTGTCGTAAGTTCACAGAATTTTGAATCGGAGGTTGTAAAGAGCAATCTGCCTGTGCTGGTCGATTTCTGGGCTGCGTGGTGCGGCCCATGCAGGATGATTGCACCTGTTGTGGAAGAACTCGCAAAGGAGTATGATGGGAAATTGAAAGTTGCTAAGGTCGATGTTGATGCGAACCAAGACATAGCAATGACATTTGGGATCATGAGCATCCCAACTCTTCTTATTTTCAACGACGGGAAAGTTGCCGACCAGCTTGTCGGAGCGGTTCCTAAATCAATGCTGGTGGACAAGATCACGAGGGTTTTAGAACGTAATTGATGAAATAGCTATCTGGTAGGAGCTAATACTCAGACCAACAGGAGGAGAATATGAGGAGAATTATTTTTTTTGTACTTGTCTGCATTGTCTTTGTTTCTTTAGCCGATGCT
>JBAPNE010000206.1:0-1574 GCA_049278975.1 Candidatus Kryptoniota bacterium | reverse complement strand
TTCTAATATTGCCGCGCAAGTCTCGGCTCATGAAGACGGGCTTCATTTGCAGAAGGGACTTTCGTTGGATCAAGTTGAAGGGGAATATCTTAAGAAGGTTTTGGAGTGGAACAATTTCAACCTTGAAGCGACAGCACGACAGCTTGGTGTTACAAGAAAAACACTTTGGGAAAAAAGGAAAAAGTACGGGCTCTTAAATTAAACTTTTTACCAGCGAGAGAAATTTTTCCTTCTCGACCTGCCAATTCAAAATTTCCGCCGCCTTATCACAATTCGAAACAAGTTCTCTGTAAAGCTCTTGATTGTTCGTCAATTCTAAAATCTTTTTAACTGCACCGGCAAGGTCCGATGGATTGATTGCCGCGCCTATCCGGAATTTCTCGACGATATTTGCCATTTCTGGAAAGTCCGGCACGATGACAGGAAGCCTCGCAGATATAAATTGGAAAAGTTTATTCGGCAAAGCAAGATAATGGCACAGGCCAACATTTTCCATTAAGTATATGCCCAGGTGGGCTTTGGAAAGTTCGCCTAACACTTCCGTGTTTTTTACTTTTCCTATGAAGTGAACCCTGCTTGATAATTTCATCGACGCGGCCTGATATTCTAATTCACTTCTTAGATTGCCGTCTCCGACGAAACGCAGCTCGTAATTTTCCGGCAAGAGCGACAGAAGTTTTATCAGCTTGTCAAGCCCGCGTCCACGCTGCAACCCGCCTGAGAAAGTTAGGACAATTTTATCGAAAGACTTCTTCGATGTCTCTGTCCAGACGAATTTGTCCGGAACGTTCATGATGACTGTCGGTGGCATGTGCCACTTTGCTTCCAGAATATTTGCGATTGAATGGTTGACCGTCATCACCGCATCGACAAATCTTATTGACGATTTTTCTATCAAATTCCAAAATAAAAAGCTGCTGTGTTTCATTTTAAGGCTTGGAAGCTCTTCATAAAGTTCTTTTGAATCATAAATCAGCTTAACCAAATCCCCTTTTCGTGAGTATCGTCGTTTGTTAATAATCGCCGGAGGAAGGGAAAAGAGGTCACCTGCAATTACTATTTTGGCAGGCGACTTGCGCACTTCGGGTATTATGCGTTGGTAAAAGTGCAGGAAAAATCTTTTGCCGTGCGTTGGAGTGATTGGAACACGTACCATCTCACCGGTTTTTTCACGCGCTCCATCGGACGAAACCCCGACGACTTTTGCTTTGAGTCCGGCTTGGAGGAGGGAATTCAGGTATTTTGTGCTTCGAGAATCGTATCGTGGATCAGAGCTGACGACAATAAGAACGTCAAGTCCGAAGGATCCTTTGGACATTTTAGAGAATGAATGACAGCGTGAATGTCTGGCTGTTGCCGAAATCCAACTTCATTGGAATGTAAGAATAATCGAATTTCAAGAAGCTATAATTGATTCCTGCGCCGAACGAGAAACCCGTCGAGAAATTTGTCCCGGCGGTGCCAGTCGCATATCCTGCCCTAATATCTAGAAATTTTTGGTAATTCAGTTCTGCACCGAGGCTCGGTGTGATCCCGCCGGACTTGAAAGTCACGACACCCACATAGCCGATGCC
>JBAPNE010000205.1:0-12180 GCA_049278975.1 Candidatus Kryptoniota bacterium | reverse complement strand
GCCCATGTGTTTGAAGAGAACCATCGGAAATAAATTTGCAATGGCGATAGCAGCGAGCATTTTGCCCGGTTGAGTTAATCCATTCTTGAAAAGCCCAAAGAAAACCACGGCGACAACTGCAAATGTTACCATTATGATAACCAATAGGGATATAAAATGGTGTTGTGAATATGCAACATAGGTTGTAACTGATGAGACCGGTGTGAAAGCCGATAAGACCGACATCGTGAGGTTTGTTATCATGTTGGTTCCGAACACGAATTGATATCTGTCAGCCGCCTGGCGAGTGACCACCAGGTAATGGACCAACACATAAATAATTGTGACCGCGTAGAAGGGAGATAAGTAGTACGTCGCTTTCCTGACTCTTCGACTCCATTCTTGATCGTCCGCAATTAATGCCAGAAAAGTGAGAGCAAGTGCAAAACTAACGCTGGTTTCTTTGAACCAGAGCGAAACTGCAAACAGAAGAAGACTAATAAAATAGGATCGCGTCGGCCTGTATTCATTTCTAGCGGTAGAATAAAATCTATAGAAGTACCACAATGAAATGAATCCAAACAAAGTCCCGGCAACTTGCGACAGCATGTCGTTGCCCAAAACCGCCATTGCGTTTGCCTGCGAGAGGAGCATATAGCCGGATGACAGCGAAGCTGCTGTTTGAGACTTTGTTAACTTGAACGCTGCAACGTACACAAGCAAAGAAAGGACAACGTGGCACAAAAGGATAAGGAGGTGAATTGGTAGTGTATTCATGCCTGCGAACGACTGGATTGATGCCACAATCATCCATTCGATTGGGCGATAAAATGAAGAGTTTGGATTTGCGTGCGAAAAGAAATAGAAAATCTTGCTTGATGGATCACTGAAAACGAGCTTAAAGTCATCGGCATAGTATGCGCCTCGAAGGCCAACCCAGTAAACTCCGAGTCCGATCAAGGTTAGTACCAACAAAACATATGCACGTTTTCTTATCGGCAGTTCGTCCATAAATTCACTCATCTAAAATATAGAAATTCAATTATCAACAATCCCATTTCATCCTCCACCCACCGCGTTCGCCATCTCGAACATCGGTAGGTACATCGTTATAAGCACCGTGCCTACAATTATTCCGAGAAAGACGATCAGGATCGGTTCGATGACGGTCGTCAGGGTTTCCATTTTGTCGGCGATCTCCTGTTCGTAGAACGATGCCACCTTGAGCAGCATCGTCTCAAGCTCGCTTGTCTCTTCCCCGACGGCTATCATCTGTGCCACCATAGGTGAGAATAGCTTGGACGTGGAAAGCGGCTCGGCTACGGCTCTTCCCTGTCTCACATATTTTATCAGCCGCTCAATTTCTACTTTCATGCTTTCGCTTGTGAATATCCTTTTCGTTACATCTAAAGCGTCTATCAAGGGAACCTGAGACTGGAGAAGCGTGCCGAGGGTGCGGCAGAAGCGGGCGGTATAATTCGTTATCATTATAGTCCCGACCCATGGCAATCGTATCCCGTGCTCCTCTATGAACCCGCGATTCACCTGCGCCCGGAAAACATATCTCCACAGTATGACTCCTGCAGCCACTGCAAGCAAAAGGTAAAGCCAATATCCCGAAAGGAACTCGCTCGCGTCGATCACCAGCTGAGTGGCATAAGGAATTTCCACTTGCGCACTCCTGAACATGTCCGCGAATGTCGGCACGATGTAGAGAAGGAGGAAGCACACGACTACGAGTGCAACCGAGAGCACGAGAAATGGATACGCAAGAGCCTGTGTTACCTTCTTCTTCAATGCGCTCATTCGTTCCATATGCTCTGCCAAAGACGATAGGACGTCGGGGAGCCTGCCACTCTCTTCCCCGACTTCTGCGGTAACGACAAGCAATGGATCGAATACTTGCGGCTGACGGGAGAGCGAAACAGAGAATGAGCTTCCCCTTTTCACATCCTTCAAGACGTCTGCGATCACTGCTTTCATCTTCGAGCTGCGCGTCTGGTCCAACAAAATCTCAAGTGATCTCACAAGCGAAACACGCGCCCGCAGCATGAGCGAAAGCTGCGACAAAAATGTGGTCCTGTCCTGAGTAGTTATTCCGCGAACGAATTTAAGTTCGCGCCAGCCTTTTCGGATTGAAGATCCGGTTCGCGGCACCGATCGTTTCGCATTCTTCCTGCGCTCGGCAACAAGGAGTTCTATGTCGGGTTGCCCAATAGGGTCCTTCATGACTTTACTCAACTTGTCAGCCACCTCTATTCTCAGCCGAAGGCTGATGCGCTTCTGGCGCAATTGAGCGATTAAAAAGCTCTTGTGAAGAAATTATTGTGGATACATGCACTAAGTCCGAATCCCTTGAACTCCCTTGGCTCCCTGCCACATAGACTTCCCAATACCTTTCGGAGATCCCGTATGCGGGGGTGGGCTGATCGGTTGTAGTATCTTCTGAAAACGAGACGGAGGCAGAAAGTTGGGTCTGTGAATCATTTACCATGACGCCATTCCTCGTCACGCGTCCAATGTGAAATCGATAATCTATCCTGCCAAGTGAATCCTGTCCTCCAAAAGATCCTTTGTGCACCACCAGTGACGTATCATCGCATTGTACGACATTGCCATTCGACTCGATGTCTCTGATTATCCTTTGCGCGCATTCGGAAACGGCGTCTTTAACTTCCGCCTCTTTCTGCCCGCGCGCCAGTATCCTTTCTGAAAATAGATACATAGAAAGGACAAACGCGACTACGAGGGATGAAACGACCATGGCCGCCAAAAGCTCGACGACAGTAAATCCATCTAGTTCATGGTTCATAGTTCATCGCTCACAGTTTTTGGGTCCCTTTTTTGTGGACATTTCTTGTGGAGATAGTTTTGACTTCCGGCTGCAATTTGAAATCCGGAGTCCGATGTACCATTTCCTGGTACGTACATCAATAAACACGCAGTACCTTTGAAAGTCTTACGTACTGTAATGTCGGCTTCTTAGCGTTAGTTACCGCCACATCCACGAAGCTGACATTATTTTTTGTCGTAACTGTTCGAATTATATGAAAACCTATTGTATCTCGCGTTGTGCTTTCGAAAGCTCGCGTTCTTTCAACATTTGAAATTTCGTTCTCAGCGACCACGAGCGCTTTATTCGACTTCACTGTAAAGTCATCCATCATGAACTCGCCCAACACGGAAACGAGGAGGAATACTACTCCGACAAAGAGTCCCATGGCTACAACAGATTCGATAAGCGTGAAGCCCGCCTCCATTTTTCTCTCCGTAACGCCGTAGGGAAGCGTCGGTGTGATGTCCCTTGTTTGGTTCACAGCCACGAAAGCACCTCCAATGTGTCGGCTTGAGAAGTCCCCATAGGCTTCAAGAATCCATGAGGCAGTCTCGATCTGTCAATTATCCCCTGGCGCAGCCAGCCCAAGTAGGTCGTCGGTGAATCGTAAAAATAAAGATCGAAAGTGCGCACGTAGCCGTCAACCGTACCATCAAGTGTCAAGTATGCGTCGGTATATACACCGCCTATGACCGTTGCACCTGCCGTGAGCGTTATGACGGCCTTATCCATCGATGTCGAACCGGCTCTGTGCATCATGACCGCGCCTTCAATGCGCGCCCCCTCGTCAAGCTGTATGCTTTGGATAGTGCCCGATGTATCGCTGAATGAAACCGAGGCGGCGATTGAGGGATAACTTGCCGAAGTATTGGATGAGAAATGTATGACAGGAGAAAAAAGCTGCGCCGTCACTAAACTGTTCGGTTCGAGAGTAATGCTTTTCTCCGAAGTCAGGATGCAGTTGATGATTGAAACATTTGGCGGGACAGCAATCGAGTCTGTGGAACAAATCGAGATCGGGCCGGAGAGCCAGGCATGGGGGCTGAAGGTGACGCTTCCAAACACCACGATATAAAGCGGCGGCCCCCTTCTCGTAATCGTATCGATTAGGCTCAGAGTCCCGTTGCAGTAAACGTAGCCAATCGAGTCTCCCAAGTCGCGGAGGCTTAGTGAACCTAAACATTGCATCACGCCCGTAGGATAACCCGCGGAAGTGCGACGGATTCCGTTGAGGAGATTCTTCGTGAGAAAAACATGACGGTCCAAAGCTATGGTGTCGGAAAATATCTGCTGTGTGGAGAGAGTTATTTTCTTTCCAATGATTGGTATTGATCTTGGTGCCGAATAATTTTTCAGGCTGCCGGTTGAGATACCCATCGGCCCCACTTCAACCTCTCCGGTTATTTCAGCATTTCCTGCAAAGACCAATCCGTGCTGAAGATTGCCCAACACCATGGCAGGGTTTTCCGAGCTTGTAAGAGAGCTCCCGAAGAACGCCGAACGAACGGACTCGCTCTTGTGTGATAACCCGTTCGACCTTACTCCTGTGAAAAGTCCCCACTGGTACATTTCAACATCGGCGCTGCTTCCATCGTCGAATTGGGTCGAGAAGGTCGTGTCCGTATTTTGAAGGTTTGGTGAAGCCAACGAAAGGATGACTCCATTCTCCGAGGCGAGTCCGGATTTGACAATGTCGATAGTCTTTAGAACAGTCTCACGGCGTGTAACCTCAACCTTAAGTATGATGGTACATAAAATAGACAGGACAGCCACTAAGAAGAGTACTGATGGAAGCGCATACCCGTCGTTCCCACGAAATTTCCCCCTCGACAATTCTACAGGCACTCCAAATATCTTCCTCTTGTTTATGTTTAGAAGACTCGTCAGCCAAGAATTGCACGCGCAATCATTGGGTATTTTGTAGAACCGGAATTCGTTACTTGCGCCAGCGCGTCAACCACACCTACTATTCAAGCAAAATCTAAAGCATCAACTCATTTTCAATATGCAATGAAATTTTGGAAGGGTCAAGATGTTTTGAAAATATTCTCATCCAATATTTACATATTAAGTCGAAGGCACTTGCGATTTCTTGCGAACCCGCCGGTGTCCGCGTGGCCTGCCCTCCAAACTGCGTAAGTTATCTCTCGATTTAGTGATTCATCTCTGGACTTTCCGTTGAACGACGAAAGAATTTTCCTTCAGGGTTTGAGGGATGCAGGTACTCATGTAAAGCGGCAACTTGATTACATATTACAGCATTCACATGCGAGGAACCACTGTGGCAACTCTCGCCATGGGCATGATATTCTTTTGATCTCGCTCGACTTACATTAGGTAAGAAATTGGAGATTGTGATACATAGGTTTGAGTTAGCCCGATTATCGCTCCATGTTTGGGAATCAGGAATTGATATAAAAGGGATCTCTCGCTCACTATTCACCGACGATCGCTTAATGAAACCATTAGGTGAGTTTGCCGGAGAGATAGATTACACCTATTGTCGCGGAGCGAACTTGATATTCGACTCAAGGTTAGAAAAATTTGGTCGTTCAGTATGGGCACCTAACTAACTTATCATTGATACACTATATGGGGGAAGGTCAAATTTACCATCGTCAACTCGGGCTATGCTGGTAATGGCACAAATCGTTTTCGAAACCTTCACGATGTTACCGACTCGATCCTGCAGAATATAAAATAGTGCATAATCGTCCACGGATATATTTCAGGCATATTGGGTTCAATTCTATTAGACGGCAGGTTAGCAGTGCCTCGGATAGCGGTACCTCAACCACTATCCGTATTTCTTCCTCTCTCAGTACCTCTTCAGCCGAATCTTTTGATCTTCCGTACCATCATCGATTGATTTCGCAATACCATGGTCGGTTCCGCTGGACAAGATTTTTCCCCTGGTAGACGAATGGCAAAAAAATTCGACTGAAAGAACATAGAGGTGATTGGAAAAATCCACTTTGGCAATATCAAATTGGTCGAACGACCCTCTCTTCATTAACAATAACTTTCCCCAATTTGAAATGATCATGCTCCTTCGATCTCGGACCTGCACGATAAACAAAGGGTGGGCCAACCGTCCGCCCACCCTTCGCATCACTAACAGAAGGAGAAACGTTCTTTATTTCATCAATACCATTTTCATTGTGACGGAATTCGACCCTGATTGCAGACGATAGAAATATACGCCACTAGCGAACTTGTCTCCATTAAATGTGGCAGTGTAGGTGCCTGCTGGTCGTTGACCTGAGAACAAGGTGGCAACTTCCTGACCTAAGACGTTGTAAATTTTCAGCGTCACAAATCCCTTCGTCCCCACAGAGTAGCCGATCAATGTGCTTGGGTTGAACGGATTTGGATAATTCTGTTTTAATGCGAATGAGGATGGAGTTTGTCCTCCTCCTTTAACAGCAGTACTGACTCCAGGATAATAGGTTAAACATCCAAGGGGTTTACCATCCGTTCCAGTTAAGCCCGAATATGATCTGAAATCTTCCGGAGTTGGATAGGTATTATCAAGCTTGTAATAGGTATTTGTAGCCATATCTGGCGCCCAAAACCATCCATGTGTGCTGCCAAGTCTGATATCCCTGCATGCCCCGGCAAGAAGCGTATCGCAAACAGAGATGTCCGGGAAGTCGTTAAATTGCGGATCTTGATTCCAAGTATTTTCTACATCGAGACCCGGCCAAGCCGTCTTATTTGCAAACAATGCACGTGTACGAGAGTTCATGAATGAATTAGGCATTACAGTATCATGAGCGGTCCAGTAAGCCTGTATTGGAGCACTATAGTACCACAGGTTATTCTTCACAACTATGCTTCGCTGGTTTTCAGCCATTGGAGCAGCAGTTCCTCCGGTGTCTATTGACGCAGCCATATTACCAAGAAGTGTGTCCACGTTAATCAGGCAGTATGGTAAATCGTTAGGATCCTGCGATTCTGCTTCCGCTGCGGTCATGCCGAGAGATCCGCAATTGTAGAATATATTATTGTTAAATGTTGCATTAAGCCACTGTGTCGAAAGGAACGGATGCTTGTATGAGTTTACAAAGGTGCAATGACTTATGTAGATATAATTGACAACAGGCGGCGCAAACAGGAAGCAGCTGTTCGATTGGAAGTATGAGCAGTTTGTGAAAAATAAGGAATCACACTCTTGCGCTGTTTCAAGATAGAATAAGAAAGTTGTCCATTGATCGCCTGCATTTTGTTCATTACTAGCATGAAAATTATTTACATGCCATACCGTATGTGGTGAAGTGGTGCTGATTGCAGCCCAACCATTGTATTCACACCATACACCATCCATATTGATTGTAACGTTGGAATCTTCAACGAAGAGGGCGTTACCCTGGTTCCATCCGTTGTTTTGTCCACCCATATCGATTCCACAGAGATCAATGTCCTTAAGGGTGAGATTTGCCCAGGTATTGATCAAACTCCCTGTGCATGTTGCTCCTGTTGAATCTACATCGGACAAGATTCTCGCCGCGGGTTTACCTGTGTCGGGCGGATCAGCGATCAGCACGATTGGGTTTTTGAAATTAATCGCTTGTGTTAATGGGTACCAAGCCCCGCGAATCAATTTGTAAACGCTGTGCAGCTGCTGACCTGATGGATTCGTGTCGGCGACGACGTATTTGATAATTGTATTATCCATGAAAGTTGAATCCGGATTATACGCTGGAACCAATAACGTGTCGGCCGATTGGGCAAACAACGATCCCGCGAACAAAAGTGTAAACAAATTTGCAAAAGCAAACTTCTTGATAAACATAATTATGACTCCTCGTGTTTAGTTGTTGAACATAAGTAGCTTAATAATCTAATTTTTTGTGATCCCAAAATTCCTCCTTTCCTTGAATATGGGTTTGGTTAATCGTTTTCATTTCATATTGCTAATTAAGTACATAGGACATCCCTACATCTGCAGACAAACCGTAATAGTTCCTGTCAGTGAACCAGCCGGTACCTGCATTTGATGTTTGATCCACGGCCTTTAGGGCGTTGTCTACATCGACATACACCTGCAACCCTTTAAAGGGCAACTTTTGAGAAGCTTTCACGCTCCACAAAGTCAATGGGTCAGTGGTCGTCCTCAAGTACGAATCATTGGAGGTTGAACTGAAGACGTCTGATTTATATTGGCATGCGACCCGTATCGAAAAGTCCGCGTAGTCGTACCCAACAGTTATATTAAAAAGATTAGTCGGCTGATCTATGAGACGGTCATAATAGCCATGATCTGCTTCTCCGATTTGCACTGGTCTTTTTACACCGCCCACTGTCTCTACGGAATCCACCGGTACCCAAACCGGGTACCACATTCGCGATGTCGTATAAGTATAATTTACGTTTAGAACCAATCCTCTGAGCGCGCCGGGCAAAAACCAGAAATCCGATTGCCACTCAGCTTCGATCCCCGACACTCTGGCCATGTTCTTGCTATTGATATAACTGATTTCCGAGCCGCCGACAGCTACAACCGATGGCCATTGAGGGTTAAGTTCTGAAGAGTTGGCTAAATAGGTTGATGTGTAATAAATGAAACCTTTAATTTGCTTCTGGAATCCACCGATGCTAAGAAGTCCCGCGGTGGACGAATAAAAGGAAAAGAAAAGATCAAAATTCTTCGATTGGGCAGGTTTGAGGTCTACGTTGTTCCATGTTATACTGTTTCCCTCGATATCCCATGTTGGAATAAGCTCGGTAAAATCTGGTCTAGCAAGAGTCTCCGTGTAAGCTGCGCGAATATCAAACCAGTCGGTGATCTGGAATTTACTGTTAATCATGGGCAACCAATAATCATTCTCTTCTTTTGCGTCAGTCGGAAAATAAATTAATGGGTCTGTCGGCTTCCCATCGCCGCCCATACATCTATTAGCAGTATAATCCGTCAACTCCTGTTCATACCTTACTCCCGGGATAAGTGTTACCGTTTTATCCCACATAGTAATTGTGGGCATTATGTATCCAGCATAATAATGTTCATCCCCATGGTAATCATCAAGCACGGAATTTGTGTAATCATACCAAAAAGCCTTCGTTGTGGGGGTACCGTTCACTTCTGACAGATTCCTCAAGTCATTAATAACGTCAAGCATAGTACCCAGTGCTGGGACATTGCTGATCGTATAGCTTGCACCCGATTTGAAATCTCCGGCATTGTAATTATTATCAATAAACGGTGCGTATGGAAAATAGCCGGACGTTGATGGATTGTAAGGTGCTCCAATATTGAATTTCTCTGCCAGGTATTCTCTCTCAAGTGCGAGGTCACCCCAGCTCAACGGTATCTCGCTTTGGTCATAGTTATAGAATCTGTAGTTATATTTGTATTCACCCCCAACCTTTAATTCGATATCCGCCACATCCGTCTTGAGAAGTCCCCCCTCGAGGCTCAAATTCCCTGTTCCTTGATCTTCCAAAGTCTTACTATTGCTCTCATAAAATTGGTTGACCTGCGCTTGAGACACATCGACTATGGAGTTATTTATGATGTTGAGCGGGGGTAGATGCTGCGCATCCCATTCGTACCCTCCGAATGCGTTGTTCTGAACCGCATTCATCTGATCTTCTCGAGGTACCCAGTTGTTCGCCTCGGAGTAACCGACATTACCC
The DNA here is from genome assembly GCA_049278975.1 of Candidatus Kryptoniota bacterium. Lineage (GTDB taxonomy): Bacteria > Bacteroidota > Ignavibacteria > Kryptoniales > JAKASW01 > JAKASW01. The sequence goes on along the minus strand of JBAPNE010000205.1, from coordinate 2,726 downwards.
TTCAGTTCAAAGGAACCCAAGGATTGTTCCAAATTCAACGTACTCACTGTTGTGAGTAGCTTTCTGTCAGAGTAGTTGCCGAGCCAATTAATGGTCCCCGGATTTACAGGAGAGAAATTTTGTTGTTTTAAATATTTCGTGATATCGATATTATTTACTGTGCTGGAAAGTGTAATTGCCGTCAAAGGTGTTTTGTAATCGAGAACAACCAAGCCTCCGGTCCTTTTGTTCATCTGGCTTATGTCTTGAACGGTAAGGCTCGTTGCGTACGCGAGATAATTTTCCGACGAAAAACCGGCAGCAGCATCATTACTGCTTCTATCTGTGCGCTCTAAATTCGCCTGGACAAACACTCCAAAATGATTGTCGAAAAATCTCTCTCCACCACCTAAGACGTACAAATAATTGCCCACCTGATTACGCAATTCATTGTAGCCGCCCTGGACTGTTGCGTTTAATGTTGGTACTTCCGGCGCACCCCGAAGCAAAAAGTTCACTGTCCCGCCTAATTGATTCGCTTCCTGATCTGCCATGGCTGTCTTGCTTACCTCAATACCATCCAGGACATAGGGAGACACCATACTCAAGTCGACACTTCGATCATCTGATTGTTCATACCCACCATTGGTCACGGGCCCGATAGAAGCCTCTCGTCCGGTAGCGGGCATATCGATGCCGTCTATTTGTATATTGTTGTACTGCGGAGCCAAACCACGGATCACAACTTTGTTGCCCTCTCCACCTTCTCTTTCAAGCGAGATTCCTGGCAAACGTCCCACAGCTTCAGCAGCGTTTGATTCCTTCAATTCCTGAATTTTAGCCGCAGACACAATGTTCACAATTGAATTTGCTGTTTCCTGCTGGTTTATTGCTTGTATCTGACCTGCAGCTTGTGCAGTTACAATTACTGCCTTCCCCTGAAGAGCCATTGGCTCTAAACCGAAATTCAAAACGAGGGTTTTGTCCTCAGTGACATTGATATCCAAACTTTGCGGTTTGTAACCGAGATAACTCACTTGAAGTGTGCAACTTCCTGTTGGTACACCAGCTATAGTGTAATTACCACTGACGTCGGTAGCAGCACCGAAACTAGTATTTTGGAGATATACATTCGCACCGGGAAGCGGATCTCCCGTCACTTTATCGGTTACTTTACCGGTAATCTTTGAACTTGCTTGAGCATATAATGGTACAATGGTTATAGCCAAAGCTATAAGCAAAATGAATGACCAGAGTTTATTCATCTTTTTGTCCTTTGGTTTTTGCATTTATTGGAAGACTTCAAACACTTCCCTTTTCTCTGAAAAATTTAGTGTTCGTGTGAACATCTTAATAGTTTCCATATCTCTAAAATAAGATTTTCATACTAATGCCAGCAGAATCCAGATTTAATTAGAACCAAATGCTCCATAATCCAGCTATCACTAAGAGAATGAGAACGGAAAATAACGTATTAATTTTGTAAGCACCCACGGTGTTTTCGGCAGACGCTACGAGTTCCGCACCATCACCACTGGCAGCGACTCGAATCCCCAATTCACGGTTCGAATTCTCAACACTTCGACTCATGAGCATACTTGCCGAGATAAAAAGGATAGAACAGAACAAGAAAAGGAATATTGAAAAGTGAAGAAAGTTTATGCTCACAATCGACTGGAGAAATTGGCTGCTGACTGAATCCGATTTGACCAGCATCTCACTAATTAAACGAAACAGCCCAATGGTTTCCCCGACTATCAGGGTACAGATAGCCGCCTTAGCGTTTCCCTTTTTCTTTGTCAGGAATGCAAAAAGAAACACCGCAGCGATTGGCGGGCTGACAAATCCCTGTATGCTCTGAAGGAAAAGATAGATTTGAGAGCTGGTCAATTTGATGAGTGGGATGCTTATAATTGCGACTACAACAATGATCGTAGTAGCCAGACGTCCGACTAGGACCAACTCCCGGTCCGTTGCAGAAAGATGTTTTGGTTTATAAAAATCGTTGGTGACCAGCACTGCGGTCGTATTGAACGTGCCAGCAAGCGAAGACATGATAGCAGCCAGCAAACCTACCACTACAATTCCCTTGATGCCGCTCGGCAGCAGACTACTGGCAAGAAGGGTTGGATAAGTTTGGTCGCCCGTCAACCCGGGGAAAATCGCGGCGGCGATAAGACCTGGCAATACGAGTACGAAGACCGGCAATACTTTGAGCGATGCGGCAAAGAGAGAACCTCTCCTGGCCTCGTTGATGTTTCTCGCCGAAAGTATCTTCTGAATGAAATACTGATCGGTTAGCCAATACCAAAATGCAATAACAGGTGCGCCGAACAAAACGCCGGTCCACGGGTATTCTGGATCGTTTGCCGGTTTAAACATATGAAAGAAATCCACCGGGAGCTTCTGTTGCAGCCCGCTGAAACCACCAACTTCTTTGAGTCCGAAAACCGTAAGAAGAACAGCACCAGCAATAAGAACGACCCCCTGAAAAACACTTGTCCTGATAACAGCATTTGCACCACCTAAGATCGAGTACAATCCCGTTAACAGAACCACGATGACGGCAGAAGTGTAGAGATTAAGCCCAAACAATTTATAGAATAGAATTCCGCCCGCAAAGAGAGTTACCGTGATTTTCGTGAAAACATATATCACCACCGAAATTACCGCGAACGGTTTTCTGAGAGACTTATCAAATTTCTTTTCTAGGAACTCAGGAGTTGTGGCAACGCCCGACTTAATAT
>JBAPNE010000204.1:0-6079 GCA_049278975.1 Candidatus Kryptoniota bacterium | reverse complement strand
GAATCGATCCGAGATAAACTTCCTGCTCCTTCGCTTCCATGTATCCTTCTTTGTTCGGATCAGGATCTTTACTGGCAAGGCGCAATCTTGCTTTCAATGTCACGGAATAAGTTAAACCTTTTTCTATGCATTCATCAACTCCGTAGCGCGGCTTCTCGATGCTGTAATCGACGAAGTCGAGGGCAAAATGCTCCTTATTGTCATAGATCGGGAAGTTTACCTGAAAGACTCCTTGCAGTCCAACAGATTTTCTCCTCTTTGGTGCAATATCTTCCTGCAGAAATTTCTTGAATGAATCTATCTGGACATTAAGTAAATCTGGATAATCAACCTTCTGCGGAATCTTTGCAAAGCTCAAACGTAAATCTTGATCGTTAGAATTGAGATTCTTCAACGTAGTCACACTCCTATATTTTTCGACGAGAGAATTGTGGCAAGAACCAAAGAGTAGGACAGGGATACTCTCGCCCTACTCAATGTAACATTAAAATGCTCGCTGAAGTTCAGTTACTTCAGCTCGACAGTTGCGCCAGCTTCTTCGAGTTCCTTTTTCAGTTTCTCTGCATCCACTTTGGATAGCGCTTCCTTGACAACCTTAGGAGCACCATCGACGAGGTCTTTGGCTTCTTTCAAGCCAAGACCGGTGGCGGCGCGAACAACTTTAATTACGTTGATCTTCTGTGCACCACAACTGACGAGATTCACATCGAATTCAGTTTTCTCTTCTACCACCGGGGCGGCGGCAGCGGATCCGCCAGCAATTACCACCGGTGCTGCAGCAGTAACTCCAAACTTATCCTCGAGTGCTTTTTTCAATTCAGATGCTTCTAATAGAGTAAGCTTACTTATTTTTTCTACCATATCTTGAACTACTTCCGACATTTTTTATTTCTCCTTTTGAAATTCTAATTAAAGTTTTATGAGGCCTGTGCTGGGAGTTTTTTCTCGACAGCATCAAGCACTGCAACAAGGTCGCGCATCACCGCAGAAATCGAACCTGCAATTCCGGCAATCGGTGATTGCAGACATCCGAGAATCGCGCCGATCATTTCAGGCTTCGACGGCATAGATGCAAATTCGGCAAGCTTTTTCCCTTCAAAAATCTGTTTCTCTATCACAAAAGCTTTTGTGGTAGGTTTCTGATTCTTGTCAAAGAATTTCTTCAAAACTTTGGCAGGGGTGACCGGGTCATCAATTCCGAAAGCGATTCCCGTCTGACCGACGAGGTATTTAAAAGCTGCCTCATCCGAAGAAGAGGTCAACATCGCTTTTTTGATCAACGTATTTTTAACGACCCGATACTTCACGCCGTTTTTCTGGAACTCGCGTCGCAAATCATTGCTTTGTGCCACGGTCATTCCACCAAAGTCAGTGAAGAAAAGGCTGCTCGAATTGGACATCATCTCCGCGACTTCCGCGACAACTTGTTCCTTTTCGTTCCTTTTCATTTTTTCCTCATTTGAAATTATTTCTTTTCCGGAAAAATCCTCCGGAGAAGCTTAGAAGCATTTAGTGCGTAAACTCAGTGTATGTTCGCTGCAAGCGACTTGTCAATCCTGATCCCCGGTCCCATCGTCGAAGATATGGAGACATTTCTTATGTATTGACCTTTTGCGGACGCCGGCTTCAAACGGTTGACCGCGGCAAGGAACGTGTTGACATTGTCAACTAACTTTTGTTTGTCGAATGAAGCTTTGCCGACGATGGAGTGAAGGTTGCCCGCTTTATCAACTCTAAATTCGATTTTTCCGGCTTTGATTTCCGTAACAGCTTTTGCAACATCTATGGTGACAGTGCCGCTTTTCGGATTCGGCATCAAACCTTTCGGACCGAGCACCTTGCCAAGCTTTCCAACGTCAGCCATGGAATCGGGTGTTGCAACAATCACGTCAATGTCAGCCCAGCCTTCCTGGATTTTCTTAATATAATCTTCGAAGCCGACATGGTCTGCGCCGCTCTGCTTAGCTTCTTCTTGCTTCTGTGCCTGTTTCGTCAGCACGAGAACTCGAACAGTTTTTCCGATGCCGTGAGGCAGAGAAACTGTTCCTCGAATTGCCTGATCGGCATGGCGCGGATCGACGCCGAGACGAATTGCAATATCAACCGTCTCATCGAATTTTGTTTTCGGTGTTAACTTTATTTTTTCTACGGCATCTTCGACCGAATATTCTTTCGATCTTTCAACCAGCTTCGATGCCTCTGTAAATCGTTTGCTCTGTCTCATTTTTTAAACTCTTCTCTTTTATGAATCCTCGATTCAAAACTAAAAATTCACAACTGAAAACTAATTTTAACCTTCGACCACGATACCCATACTGCGGGCTGTGCCTGCAACCATATTTATGGCCGATTCAACATCGGTCGTATTCAAATCCGGCATTTTCATTTCGGCGATCTTCTTGACTTGCTCGCGAGTAACCTTCGCGACTTTGACGCGGTTAGGCTCTCCGGAACCTTTTTCAATTTTTGCCTCTTTCACGAGCAGCACCGAAGCGGGTGGGGTCTTCGTTATAAACGTGAATGATTTATCCGAAAAAACGGTGATGACTACCGGAATGATCAATCCCTGCTTGTCTTGCGTGCGAGCGTTGAACTGCTTACAAAACTCCATAATGTTTACGCCCTTTTGACCTAAAGCAGGGCCGACTGGCGGCGCAGGCGTCGCTTGCCCCGCAGGTATCTGCAGTTTTACAAAACCTACAACTTTCTTAGCCATTATTCACCTTGGATTATTTTTCTTTTTCAACTTCAGTAAAACTCAATTCGACAGGAGTCGGGCGGCCGAAAATAGTTACGGTCACTTTTAATTTCATCCTGTCTTCGTTCACTTCTGAAACTTCTCCTTTGAATGTCGAGAAAGGACCACCGATGACTTTCACTTTGTCATTCACTTTGAAAGGAACTTCGGTGATCGGGCGCTCTTCCTGTTCATCGATTCTCCCTTTCAACCGACCGACTTCATCACCACGAAGCGGACTCGGGTCACCTTTTGGCCCGACGAAACTTATGATAGAAGGCACGCTGAGAATGAAAGCTTTCACACGATCATCCATCTCGACCTCGATCATTACATAGCCGGGCATGAAGTTGCGAGTCTTCACTCTTTTTTTGCCGCTTTCACTAATTGTTGGCACCTTCTCAGTTGGAATTATGATCTCACCGAATTTTTCCTTGAAATCAGAATCCTTGAGCTGGCTTTCGAGATACGCTACTGCTTTGCTCTCCTGGCCGGAAAATGTCCGAACAACATACCACTTTTTTGTAGAAGCTTTTCCCTTCTCCGCGGGCTTCGATTCCGCTGAAGTGGTTTTCTCTGGACGAGTCTCTTCAGGCGTTTGCGACGAATTCGTTTCTGCCGAATTCTCATCCGAATGGATTCCTTCGGAACGAGCGGGATCACCTTCGGGAATTTTCGGGTTAGATACTTCGCTCATAGGATCGTTCTCAGTGCTACGTTTACGATCGTATCGATTGCATACACGAAGACTGCTATTATCAATGTCGCAATAAGCACGACTTGGGTTGAGTCCTTCAACTCATCTTTTGTCGGCCATGTTACCTTTTTCATTTCCTTGACGACGTCTTCGAAAAAGCCGATTATTTTTTCTCTCATTCTTCTTCCCTCGTTGTGCACGTCAGGAGGGACTCGAACCCCCAACCTGCGGTTTTGGAGACCGCTGCTCTGCCAATTGAGCTACTGACGTATTTTGTATTCACAATTTTCAATTCAAAATTTAAAACTATTATTTCGTCTCTTTGTGAGAGGTGTGCTTGTTACAGAAGCGGCAATATTTTTTATACTCGACTCTCCCCGTTTGCTTTCTCTTATTCTTTGTAGATGTATAATTACGATGTTTGCAGACGGTGCATTCGAGCGTTATAATTTCTCTCATGATCTTTCCTTTATTTAGCGAGCTGACGACGGGATTCGAACCCGTGACCTACGCCTTACCAAGGCGTTGCTCTACCAACTGAGCTACGTCAGCAAAATTTTATAGAGCGTGGTCATCCCGATATAACGAAGTCGTTTCGGGTTGAACGACTTGAGCGGGAGACGGGACTCGAACCCGCGACCAACAGCTTGGAAGGCTGTGACTCTACCAACTGAGTTACTCCCGCGTTCCGAGCTCAGACTTTCAAAACCTTCGAACAACAATTTCAAATCTCCGTTGAGCGGAAGTTGGATTCAAACTCACGGCTATTCCAATATAGCGAAGTCATTTCAGAAATCTTTTCCAATTCATGGTGCACCATGGACGTAACCACTCCCACAAAAATTCTGCTCAACTCCATTATTGCAAATGAACAAGCAGTGGGCGGCGGGGGATTCGAACCCTCAAAGGCATAAGCCAACGGATTTACAGTCCGCCCCGGCTCTACAACTCCGGCGTCCGCCCAAAGGCTCGCAACTGAGCTGGCGAAGGGATTTGAACCCCCGACCTGCTGATTACAAATCAGCTGCTCTACCAACTGAGCTACGCCAGCTTTACACATTTCGAGCTTATAAAGTTAACAGAAAAAGTGAAAAAATCAAGGTAAAAATAACATTAATGTAAAAAATCTGTTCTGCCGGTCAAATTTGGATGAATCGTTGACCAGATTACAGCAATCGATTTTAGCTAAAATTATATACTTATTTAACAAACGACCAGTTGCCATAGCTAAACTAGATAAAATCCGTCGCGTCGTCGTATCTTCCCTGTCCCAAATGCGTCGTGAGCCTAATACTGAATGGATTTTTTTGGCGTTTATCTGCTGCATTGGAGAAAAAATAGAACCATCTCCCCAAAGGTATTCGTGAAAAAAATTAGGCCACAATCTAACACTTGTAATTTTCTTTGAGCAGACGATCCTTTTTTTTGCTGTTTCTTGCTTTCTTACGCCTACATATCTTATCGTATGATGCAAAAATCCTTCGCCAGTAAAAACATGAAACATCGACTTGAAAAATTTTGTGCTAATCGTAAATTTCTCTGTTTAGCTTTCGTAAAGCATGAAAATGCTCTGTAAAAAAATGTTTGAAATCATAAACCGATCAGCAATAAAAACTGCGCTTAACAATTTTTTGTGCAACTACAGTATTTAAAGGAAATATTATGGAACAGAAACAATTAGGAAAATCTTCTATCCACGTTGCGCCGCTAGCTTTCGGCGGAAATGTGTTCGGCTGGACCGTCGATGAGAAAATGGCATTCCAATTATTGGATACGTTTGTTACGGCTGGCTTCAGTCTGATTGACACGGCAGATTCATACTCTCGCTGGGCGCCCGGGAATAAAGGCGGGGAATCTGAAACAATTATCGGCAAATGGATGAAACAGCGGCGCAACCGCGGCAAGGTCATCGTGGCTACAAAAGTCGGGTCAGACATGGGACAAGGAAAGCGAAACATCTCGATGAAATATCTGCTACAGGCGGCGGAAGATTCATTGAATAGACTCCAAACAGATTACATCGACCTGTATCAAACACACTGGGACGTTGAAACCACACCAGTCGAGGAAACGCTTGAAGCTTATGCACAATTAGTAAAGGAAGGAAAAGTAAGATGGATCGGTGCATCCAATATATCACCGGAAAGACTGAATCTGTCTCTCCAGGCAAGCGATAAACATGACTATCCACGTTATCAAACGCTCCAGCCGCAATACAATTTGTATGATCGCGAAGGGTTCGAAAAATCTTACGAACAAATATGTTCAGAAGAAAATCTTGGCGTGGTCAGTTATTACTCATTGGCAAGCGGCTTCCTAACAGGAAAATATCGTTCGGAGGTTGACTTGAAGAAGAGCGCAAGAGGAAGCGGCGTAAAAAAATACTTAAATGAAAGGGGCTTCAGAATTCTTGCCGCATTAGATGAAGTATCTAAACAATACGATACAACACCGGCAAGTGTCGCAATATCCTGGCTTCAATCACGGCCGCTAGTGACCGCGCCGATTGCGAGCGCAACAAGTCTTGCCCAATTAGAATGGCTGATAAAAGCAACTGACCTGAAGCTCAGCGGCGACGCAATGTCGCTCTTGGAAACGGCGAGCAAGTGGTAAATGTTTGTATTTTATTTTCTGACCTCTGTCAC
>JBAPNE010000203.1:0-21161 GCA_049278975.1 Candidatus Kryptoniota bacterium | reverse complement strand
GCTTTTTGACCAGTGGGCGTTTAGGCATGACTTACTTGACAAAATTGTCGGAGTAAAATATTTCAACGTTTTTGGTCCGAACGAGTACCATAAAGACGAGATGCGTTCTGTCGTCTTAAAAGCTTTCGAGCAGATCAGATCATCGGACAAGATGAGGTTATTCAAGTCGTATAGGAATGAATACAAGGATGGCGAGCAGGTTAGAGATTTTATTTATGTGAAAGATGCTGTCGAGATGACGCTTTTCTTTTTGGAGAACAAAAAAATCGGCGGGCTGTTTAACATTGGCAGCGGCGTCGCAAATACATGGAACAAGCTTGCCGGATCAATTTTCAATGCGCTTGACAGGAAACTAAAAGTGGAATACATAGATATGCCCGAGACGATCCGCGAAAAGTATCAGTACTTCACTTGCGCAGATATTTCGAAGATCAAGAAAGCCGGATACACGAAGCCGATGACAAGTCTCGAAGATGCTGTGTCGGATTATGTGAGAAATTATTTAGTGAATGGGAAGAGGTTTGGGGAATAAAAAGTCAAAGCGCAAGATTCACGCACCAAAGCCTTAATCCAAAGCTGATAGCCTTAGCTACCTCTAAGGTTGCACCATGGTCTTGATTTTTGTTTTATCTGTTTACCGATTGCATCGCAGCCTCAGGATAGCGCGACCCTGCCGCCGCGCCGACAGGGGCAGCTTCGGCAAGCGCCTTCAAATCTTCGGAGCTCAGGCTCACGTTGACGGCGCCGACATTATCCTCAAGATATTTTATTCGCTTTGTGCCGGGGATCGGCACGACATCCTTTCCCTGCGCGAGATCCCATGCAAGTGCAAGTTGTGCAGGTGTGCATTTCTTCTCCGCCGCGATCTCTTCGATCTTTGCCACTAATTTCAGATTCTTCTCCATATTTTCTCCTTGGAAGCGTGGGTTGTTACGCCGGAAATCTGTTTCGTGCAGTGAATCAAGCGACTTGATCGCTCCGGTGAGAAAGCCTCTGCCGAGTGGACTATACGGCACGAGTCCGATTCCGAGTTCTCGGATTGTTGGGAGAATTTCTGTTTCAAGGTCGCGAGTCCACAACGAATATTCTGTCTGAAGCGCGGTGATCTGGTGGATCTTGTTCGCACGCCGGATCGTCTGCGGTGCGGCTTCCGACATTCCAAGGAATCTGACTTTGCCTTCTTCGAGAAGCCGGGACATCGCTCCGATTGTGTCTTCGATTGGAGTATTCGGATCGACGCGATGTTGGTAGTAAAGATCTATCGTCTCGATGCCAAGACGCTTGAGACTCGCATCACACGCTTGCCGAACGTATTCGGGATTTCCACTGATGCCGAGACGCACACCGTTCTTTCCGCGAACGTTCCCGAATTTTGTGGCAATGACCACTTTGTTGCGATATGGCTTCAGAGCTTTACCGACAAGCTCCTCGTTGATGAATGGACCATACATATCGGCAGTATCAAAGAAAGTAATACCAAGATCGATAGCACGGTGAATTGTTTTGATTGATTCCTCGTCGTTTCTCGGTCCATAGAACTCTGACATTCCCATGCAGCCAAGTCCGATGGCTGAGACATCTAAGCCAGGCTTTCCAAGTTTTCTATGTTCCATGATATTTTCTCCTCAAATTTGTTCTCAATATTTTAGAAATTCAAAACTCAAAGGTCAAAAGAGATGTAATTCGATTTTTGATCTTTGGCTTTTCTTCATCTCGGCTTAGCTCTCATATATTGTGTTGGATATTGCGGATCTTCTCCCAAAATCTTCGCGGCATGAAGCGGGAAATACGGATCGCGCAAGAGCTCGCGTGCCATGATGACGACATCCGCCTGGCCAGTAATAAGTATGCTTTCCGCCTGCGGCGCATCGGTGATCAGTCCGATCGCGCCCGTCATGATCCCGGCTTGCTTTTTTATTTCTTCTGCAAACTTTACTTGATACCCCGGCGCAATCGGTATCTTCGCTCCGGGGGCAATTCCGCCGCTTGAACAATCAATAAGATCAATTCCGATTTTCCTTAACTCTTTCGCAAGCTCAATTGACTGCAGCAAATCCCAGCCGCCTTCGATCCAATCGGTGGCAGATATTCTGACAAACACTGGCAAATTTGACGGCCATATTTCTCTGACAGCTTTCGAAACCGCGAGCGGCAACCTCATTCTGTTTATCAAGTCTCCGCCGTGTTCATCTTTACGGAGATTCGATAATGTTGACAGGAACTGATGCAGCAAATAGCCGTGCGCCATGTGAATCTCAGCGACCTGAAAGCCAGCCGCAAGACCTCTACGCGCCGCATCTGAGAATTGATCCACGACCATCTTGAGATCTGCCTGTGCCATCTCCTTCGGTAACGGATAATTATCTGAAAATTTCACTGCACTCGGCGCGATTGTTCGCCAACCGCCGTTGCTGAGTGAAACTTCGCCATCGCCTTCCCAGGGAATTTTTGTAGACGCTTTTCGGCCGGCATGGGCAAGCTGAATGCCCGGGATCGCACCCTGAGACTTGATGAAGTCGGTAATTCGCTTGAATGCTTCAAGATGTTCGTCCGACCAGATACCGAGATCTGCCGGAGAAATTCTCCCTTCTGGTGAAACGGCAGTCGCTTCGGTAATAACAAGCGCCGCTCCGCCGACCGCCCTGCTGCCAAGATGGACTAAGTGCCAGTCGGTTGGCATTCCGTTTTTCGATGAATACTGGCACATTGGAGAGACGACGATCCGGTTCTTAAATTCCAAGCCTCTGATTTTTACTGGTGATAACAGTTTACTCATAGTCCTTTCGAAAAGTCACAATTCAAAGGTCAACGATCGAATCCACGATTCAAAACTTAAATGTATTGAATTGAGTTTTGAGCTTACCATTTTATTTAAGATGATACTTCAAAAATTCTAGCGTCATGGGCCACGCCTGCTTCGACGCTCTCTCGTTGTAAGCGGCCCGCTGATCACAGAAGAAGCCATGGTCGGCATAAGAAAAAGTAACATTGCCGAACTCTTTTCCGGCCGCGTGGAGCGCATCTTCGACGGCGCGAGTCTGCTCGGGCAGAATGTGTTTATCGAGCCCACCCCAAAACAGTAAGATCGGGCCGTAAAGATTTTTTGCACGGTCTAATAAACCCTGTGCAATTCCACCGCCGTAAAAAGACACCGCGGCTTTCAATGGCAAAGTCGAATCGGCGAGAAACGAAACTTTTCCTCCCATGCAAAAACCAATGGAGCAAATATTATGGGGATCTGTCCATGAATCCTTGATCAGCCATTCATACGCGGCCTTAACATCGGACTCAAGATTGTCGTTGGTCAGCTTCGAAATGTGTTGCTGCGTTTGTGCAAAGTCGGTGTAACTTCCTTCAAAGCCCGGACCGGTGCGATGGAAAAGCTCCGGCGCAATTGCGGTGAATCCCTCTTTCGCAAATCGATCTGCAACATCGCGAATATATGCGTTTACTCCGAACGCTTCTTGAAATACCATGATGCCAGGATGTTTAGTCGCATCTTGCGGGCGAGAAACATATGCAGCCATGGTTGTCCCATCCGGGACTTTCAGATCAATGAAATTTGTTCTGTCCAACATATCCCTCCTCCATTCAGCGTTATTTTTATCTCGCCACCGTCGGATACAGTTTCGCTCCGATTGCGACAAGCACGATTATCGATATGATCAATGCGGCGAAGTCGATGAAAAGTCCATGGATACTAGTTCCGCCGACGAGCATCATTCCGCGAAGCGCATCAACTTCGTAAGTGAGCGGATTGATCTGTGCCACGACCTTTAGCCAGTCCGGCATGATCGAAATTGGATAAATTGCGTTGCTTGCGAAGAAGAGCGGCATGGTAAGTATTTGTCCTATTCCCATAAAGCGCTCTCGTGTCTTCACGACACACGCAACGATGAGAGAAAAAGTCGAGAAGAGTGCTGCGCCTAAAATCACTGCCAATGCAATTCCAAGAAGCGAGAGTGGCTCCCACGAAAGTTTTACATGCAGCAGCCATGCAAGTAAATAAATGATCACTGCCTGCGAGAGTGCACGCACTCCAGCGGAAAGTGCCTTTCCAAGGACGAGGGCTGTTCGCGGAGTCGGACTTGCAAGGAACTTGTGAATGATACCGAGGTCGCGTTCCCAAATTATCGCGATGCCATAGAATATCGCTACGAACAGGACGCTCTGTGCCAATATGCCCGGTGCCATGAAATCAATGTAACTCAGATTTCCAGTCGGTATGGCACGAACGCGGGTGAACACTTCTCCGAACACAAGCATCCATAATGCCGGTTGCGCAGCGCGCGTGAGAAGCTCGGTCGGATCGTGCCGCAGTTTTCTTACTTCAAGCTCCGTAATTACCAGTGTTTTATTTATGAAATTGTTAATCCAGGCAATCGCGCCGACTTTCGGAACGCTGACCGCGTTACCCAAGTCTGCGTGCATTACGTCTTGTTCTTGATACATCTCTTAATCTTTCTCCTGTTTCACCGTTTTCAATTGTACTTCCAGCGTAAAACTCGAACACCTGATCGAGCGTTGTACCGTTACCACCGACTGATGCCTTCAATTCAGATGGAGAACCTGAGGCCGCAATTTGTCCACGATTCATAATCACAACTTTGTCGCACATTCCGTCCGCTTCCTCCATGTAATGAGTTGTCATGACGACGGTTGTACCATCTTGTGCAAGTGCGCCGACATATTTCCAAACAGTCTCTCGCGCAACAGGGTCCAGCCCGATCGTCGGCTCATCCAAATAAAGGATATGCGGTCTATGAAGGACAGCTTGTGCTATTTCGAGTCTCCTTATCATTCCGCCAGAATAACTCCTGACAAGTTTGTCGGCCACATCGGCAAGTCCCATGAAATGAAGTGAATCGCTTATTCGTTTCTGCCTTTCGTTTCTCGGAATGTCGTACAGTTTTGCGAACACGAGAAGATTCTCATAACCTGTAAGAGTTCCATCCGCCGAAAGAAGCTGTGGGACATAACCGATAATTCTACGCACGCTCGACGCGTTGTGAACGACGTCAAAGCCACCGACCATGGCGGTGCCAGATGTCGGAGGTAAAAGCGTCGTCAAAATTTTAATCGTTGTTGTCTTTCCCGCCCCGTTTGGTCCGACTATTCCGAAGACTTCGCCTGGTCCGACAGAAAAAGATATTGAATTGACGGCGATGAAACTTCCGAATCGCCTGGTAAGGTTTGTTATTTCTAGAATAGCATTATTCATTTTTATTATTTCTATTTTTTCCGAAAGTTTAACTTTTGAATAGGCTCCTGTTCTGGAGTTAAACTCCGGAACAATATGTTAATCTTTAAAATGTTCATTTTGGTAAAACTCTTCGAGCTTTTCAACGACGGCTTGGATGCTGAACATGTTTTCGACTCGTTTTCTACCGGCTTCTCCGAATTTCTTTCTAATGGATTTGTCACGAGAGAGTCTTAAAATCCCATTCGCGAGAGCTTGATAATCTTTTTGGGGAACAAGTATGCCGGTTTCATTATCAAGAACTATGTCGAGGACTCCGGCATTTCCGGTTGCGACGACCGGCAATTTCATCGCCATGGCTTCCGTCAGCGTCAACCCGAACGACTCTTCATGCGACGGGAAAGCTAGAATGTCGAGTGCCGACATGATGCGCGGGATGTCTTTGCGAAATCCCGTTAACTGCACAACTGAATCGAGCTCCAGCTCGTGGACGAGATTTTTTATGTTTAATTCAAATTCGCTCTCGCCATAACTCGCCCCACCGACGATAAGGAACCGGAAGTTTATTTCATGGTCTGCAACAAGTTTCTTAGCCGCTCTTAAAAATTCCTCGTGTCCTTTTCCCGGCGACATTCGTCCCGCCATTCCCACCAAGATTACATCTTCTGAAATTCCAAGATCTTTTCGCACGGCGTTTTTGTCATACAGATTAGGATTAAAATCATCGAGTGAAATTCCCGGCGGAACAATGTGGACCTCGTTTTCAGGAACCGGACAAGTGTTGAAGATACTTCCTTTTATGTAATTTGAAATTGCAAATGTGCCCTGAAGTCTTCCATAAAGAAATCGATGAAGCGGGTCGGTTTTCTTGACACCGCTGGCAACATGCTTCGTCAGAAAAAGCTTAGCGTGGGACGATGAAAGCTTCATGGACGGTACGAGCCACCATAAGTCGTGCGAGAGATGCGTGTGTACCACATCATAACTGTAGCCTTTCAAAAGCTTGGTCAGATCCTTGATCGTGCTGAATGCATGATTGTCTTTGCCAAGAAGACCGACAGAAGGAACTCCGGCAGCATAAGCTTCTTTCAAAAGAGTTGTTCTGGGAATACAAAGGAGACTGACTTCATGTCCGCGTTTCTGCAGCTCGCGAGTGATAAGAAGTGCCTGCATTTCAAGTCCTCCCCACGAACGGGAGCCGCATGATTGCAGAATTTTCAACTCCGCACCCCGAAGGACATAGAAAACTCCGGCACCGCTGAGGGCTTTTGGCAATTGACAAGATTTGTGCCGGTTAATACGGCGTTCATTACTCTACCACACCTTTTCTCCGATTGCCTGATCAAGCTCGTACCTGCTCACAACAAACTGGTACAACGCCTGAATCTGCATAAGCTCGACTTGAGAAAGTGAAGTCTCGGCATCTAACAAGTCCAAGTTGGTGACTGTACCAGCTTGATAGCTTATTCGTGCCTGCTCCACGGCACTCTTCGCCTGCTCAACGGATATCTCAGTCGTTGTCAGTCTGTCCATGCTGGACCTCACGTCGGATATACTTTTCTGAACATCGGACTTGATTTGTTCTGCTACGTTGTTCCTATAATCTTCATTGACACGGATACTGGCGTTAGCCTCCCCTTCTAAATTTTTCACACGATAGCCGTCAAAAATTGGAATTGCTAACTGAACACCTGCGACGAAATTGCCGCGCATGGCGGTCTCATCTGGGAAAAAGCCGTTCTTCAGTCCCCACATTAGCGAAGCGTTAAGCATCGGGTTATTCGTCGCAGAAGCGACCTTGTATTGCATCTGAGCGGTATTCAATTGGTCGTTGGCGACTTTTATTTCAGTTCGCCTGCTCAACGCCTGCGAAATGAGCGAATCTGTGTTGAACGCTATGGGTTCTTCCGAAAACTCGCCTGCAAGATTGACAGGTGAATCAGCCGGGAGGCTGAGAAGCTGTCGGAACATGACCTTTGTATTTTCCAAATTGTTTTGAAGATTGATCTTCGAGTTTTCTGCGGCGGCGACGCGAACTTGGGTTGTGAGTGCGTCGAAATTAGTTGCCGTTCCCGCCTGAACTTTTTTCTGTGTCATGATAAGATGGTCGTTCAGATTTTTTATCTCCTCGTCTTGAACCTGAATACTTTTTTCAAGAAATAGTACTGCGTAAAAAGTCTGAATAGTACGATAAGAAAGTCCGCTCTTTGCAAGCTCGAGGCGATCCTGTGTCGTGGTTACCTGGCTTGTGGCTAGGTCAACCGATTTGTTTCGTTTGTCAAAATCGTAAATTGTACCCTGAACACCGAGATGTTCGTCCCAATTGTTCAACGGGTAAAGCTGGAAGCCCAGCCCTCCAAAGGTGATAGACGATGCAGGGCCAAGTCGTGCGTAATTCAGATCCACGCTTGCGTCCGGATAATAGCTACTCTTGCTTTCTTCCACTCTCGATTGGTAAACATCTATCGAATGTGCGGCCTGCAAAATTTCAGGATTTGTTTGAAGAGCTTTTTGTATCGATGCTTCGAGAGTGAGTGAGTCAGACTGAGCCGCAGGCTCATCAGTCTTCGGCTGAGATGCCGTTTGTGAAAACACAATTGCAGGGATTGACAAAAACATGATCGATAAAATTATACTAAAACGAGATTTCATTATTTCCACCATTATTTAATAGCGCACAGTTAAATGCTCACAGCTCATGTTCCTATCAGCTATGAGCCATCAGCTAATTGCTTATTCATTCCATTGCGACAATTTTTTGCCCGGTCGCCTTCTTTTTGCTGCGCAAAAATAAAATCGGAACCACACAAAGAAATGTTATGATAGCAGCCACAAAAAAATCATCATCGACTGCCGACACGAATGCCTGCTGGGATAAGTGATAACCGACAAGCGCCTGAGCTCTAGTTGCAGACAGAGACGAAGTACCACCGACAGCCTGCTGGGCAAATCTTCGCAAGCCAAGCAAAATATTTTGCGTCACGGGCGAAGCCATTGTAGCCGATTCTCCATAGACCGTGGTGTGAAAAGTTGTCCGCATAGTCAACAAAGTTCCCATTAGCGCCACGCCAAAACTTCCGCCTATTTGTCTCAGAACGTTGAAGAGCCCCGAGGCTTGCGCCATCTTCTCCCGCGGAATTTCGGAAAGCGATAAGGCGCTGAGCGGCGTGAATATAAATCCCATGCCGACCCCTCGCAGGTAAAGCGAAATCATGATAGAGGAAGTTTCCGAAAAAAGAGAGAGAAACCGATTGACGAAAAGGCTGAGTGATAGAATCACGATTCCGAAAAGTGCAAGCATCTTTGGATCGGTCTTGTCGGACAATCTTCCCGCGATGGGAGCCGTCACCGCCATGATGAGTCCTATCGGCATGAACAGTGATCCCGCTTGAAACGCAGTGTAGCCGAGTCCATTCTGCAAGTACAGCGGCAGCAAGAATGTACTGCCGAACATTCCCATTCCGAAAATGAATAAGACGAGATTTGCCATCCCGAAGTTGAAGTTTTTCAGCAGGCTAAGGTCTATCAGCGGATGACGAACATTTAATTCAACGGAAAGAAAAATTACCAATCCGACAATAGAAATTGCAAAGCAGGTCAAGATGAAGGGCGAAGTCCAGCCGCCGGTGTTCCATTCGGCATTGCCGTCCGAAAGCGCGAGAAGAAGGAAAGTTAAAAACATAGACACCGATATGAAGCCAACAATATCGAACGAGCGGGACGACAACGTTTTATATTCACGTTGAATAACCAGAGTAGCAAATATTCCGACGAGGCCGACGGGAACGTTTATGTCGAATATGGAATGCCATGCAAAATTATCTATGAGATAACCTCCGAGCGATGGTCCAAAAGAAACGGATGCAGCGGCAGCTATTGCCCAGAAACCCAAAGCGACTCCGCGTTTCTCGGGGGGAAATTCTCTCGTGACTATCGCCATACCGACAGGCATTATGAAGCCGGCGCCGGCGCCCTGGATTACGCGAAAGAATATCAGCGCGGTCTCGTTCCACGATATGGAACAGAGAAATGATCCCAGTGTAAAAAGGCCGAGAGCCGCCGTATAAGTCCGCTTGTAGCCGAAATGGTCGGCGACCCAACCGGAAGTAGGAAGCATAACAGCCATCACAAGCAGGTAAGCCGTAGCAACCCACTTTACATCGTCAACACCGATGCCGAATGTTGCCATTATCTTTGCAAGCGACACGTCAACGATTGTCGAATCGAGAACAGCCATGAAAGTTCCGATCATCACGTTTAAAAGCACCCACCATTTGTATGACGGATGTTCGTGATGAGGGACACCAAATCCCGCAGAAAGGGACGAGGTGTTTCTATTTGGAATATCTCCATTTTTGCTCATATAAGGTACCTCAGATTGTGGTTCTTAGTTTTGTGCATCACTTTGTATCCTGTCGTAACAGATTTCATCCCGCATATTGCTGGGCCGATTTTTTCCGACGGAGGAAGAATATCGGTATAAGACAGGCTATCGTAATTGCGCCTGCGATCAGAAAATCGTCGTTCACGGCAGAGACGAAGGCTTGTTGCTCCACGTGATTGATAATAAGCGCCTTGCCGCGGACAGTGCATTGGTACATTGAACCTCCAACGGCGTGCTGTGAGAAATGTTCAAGATAGTGCATGGCGTTATTAAAAGCGGGAGAATTTTGGCTCACCGCGATACCGTAAGTTGTGCTGTGAAAGATAACTCTCCGCGTCAGCAAGGTACCGAAGAGCGCCACGCCGAAACTTCCGCCGACCTGACGGATTACGTTGAACAATCCTGACGCCTGTGCCATCTTGTGCCTCGGGACATTTGCGAGTGCCAGTGTACTCAGCGGCGTGAACATCATTCCCATCGCAAATCCTCTTAAGTACAAAGGGAGCATTATCTGGGCGTGCATCGAAAAAAGGGAAAGAAAATAATTAAGATACATGCTTATCCCGAGGAGAACGATTCCGACCGCGGCTGGAATCCTCGCATCTACTTTATCCGAAAGGTAACCCGCAATAGGTGCCATAGTTCCCTGTAGTATTCCAACGGGAAGGAACACGAGCCCCGCCTGGAATGGCGTATAGTTTAATGAGTTCTGGAGATATAAAGGCATAAGGAATGTGCTCCCGAACATTCCGAGTCCGAAAATAAATAGAACTATGTTTGTAATTCCGAAGTTAAAATCTTTTAAAAGCTTCAGCTCTATCAACGGATGCTTCACATTCAAATCTACAAGTAAAAATGTTATCAGCCCCATGCCGGAAAGAACGAAGCATGTCATGATGAACGGGGATGTCCAGCCTCCGGTGTTCCACGATGCGTTCCCATCTGCCAATGCCAGCAAAAGAAATGTCAGGAAAACCGCCACGGATGTGAATCCTAAAAAATCGAAACTGCGCGAATGCTCCGTTTTGTATTCGCGTTGAATGACCATTGTTGCAAATATACCAATCAAACCGACCGGAACGTTCACATAAAAAATCTCGTGCCATGAAAAATTATCGATGAGATATCCACCGATAAGTGGTCCGAAAGAAACCGACGCAGCGGCCGCAATCGACCAGAAACCGAGCGCTATTCCACGCCTCTCAGGTGGAAACTCGCGGGTAATGATTGCCATGCCCACCGGCATCAGAAAACCGGCGCCTGCACCCTGGATGACGCGAAATGTGATAAGGGCATTCTCGTTCCATGCTATCCCGCAAAGAAGAGACCCGGTCGTGAAAACTGCCAGCGCAAGAAGGTAAGTTTTTTTATAGCCAAAATGGTCTGCGACCCAGCCGGAAGTCGGAAGCATAACCGCGAGCACAAGGAGATACGCAGTCATCACCCATTCGATTTTGTCAACGGTTACTCCGAAAGATGCCATGAGAGTTGGGAGGCCGACGTTGACTATCGATGCGTCCAAAACGGCCATGAATGTTCCTATCATTACGTTCCCCAACACCAACCACTTATAAAATTCATGAGTGTGGTGGAGAACCGAAACTTGATTGTCCGTTGGACTTGAAGCGAGAGATAGCGTCATCTTTTTATTTGATTTTAACAGATACCTCGACTGACATTCCGGGCCTCAACAATGGTTTAGATCCGTCCGTTGTCGAAGGATCGTCAATTGAAATTTTAACCGGGATGCGCTGAGTAACTTTTGTGAAATTGCCGGATGCATTATTGGGCGGAATGAGAGAAAACTCCGAAGCCGTATAGTTTCCGATCTCAAAAACCTTCCCGTAAAACTTAGTACCAGGATAGCTATCGACATCAATCTTAACGGGATCATTCAAATGGATGTGGCCTAACTTTGTTTCCTCAAGATTTGCAGTCACCCAAATATTTTTCAAATCGTAAATTGTGAAAACTGGTTGACCCGGCTGAACGACGTCTCCGGTGAGAACCCATCTTTTCGCGACGATGCCTTCCATGGGAGAAGCAATAACTGTGTTCTGAAGCTGCGATTCTATAACTCCGATCTGTGCTTTGGCGGCAGAAATTTTAGAAAGATCGATGTTGTATTGAGCGCGAACGGCTTCCAAAGCTTTCTGTGCATGATCGTACTGCTCTTTAGTGGTGATTCCGCCTTTATACTGAACTTCGGCACGATTGAAGTCGTCCTGCGCCCGGTTGATATTGATTTGGTCAAGAGGAAGATTTTGTTGTGAGAGCTCGAGTGTGGCTTTTGCGGATGCTTCCTGTGCTCGGAGGTCGTTGTCGTCAAGTCTCACAAGAACCTGTCCGGCATTCACTGTGTCTCCCTCGTCGGTGCCGAGATACACGATTCTCCCGAGCATCTTCGTGCTTGTGGAGACGCTGTTCGCATCCACATATGCATCATCGGTAGAAACATAATCCTGCATGTTCATGTAAAAATAATATCCGGCGACGGCGACTACTGTCAGGATCGCGAGGATTGGAATTATGACTCGCTTCCGCTTGAACAGAGCAACATCATCGATATCCTCGTCTCCAGCACCATTTTCAGCAGCCTTATAAGTTTTAAGAGCTCCTTGGTTGATCTCTTTGTTTTCTTTATCTTTGGTTTCCATTTAGGTAGTTCCTTTTATTTTCTCTTTCTGATTCCGTTTAGAATGATCTCAACAATTTCTTTTGTCGCTTGTTCGAGAAGTCGGAAGGTCTCGTCGTCAAGATTGCGCTGAAGCTTGTGGAGAAACCAGCTTCGTGGTCCATAGAGCATCTGCATGATCGCTTCGGCGGACTGTTGTGGGTTTGAAATTACAAAATCGCCGCTTCTTTTGCCAAGCTGGAGAATTTGCTGAAGAGCTTTGACTTCCTGTTTCTGGAATTCTTCATACAGCTCGACAGACGAAGCTCTCATTTCTCCATGCTGTTGGAATCCGAGGGCACGCAGATTTGCAAGGTTTCGGAAATGCTCCATTCGTTTTGCCGCGTACCGGCGAAGCATGTCACAGGACGCTATTTTCTCTTCACTCATTGAATGAATGTCGTTAAAGAACTGATTTTTCTCTTGCTTCACGACTTCTTCGAACAGGCTTTCTTTTGTTGGGAAGTAATAATAGAGCGACGCTTTTCCCATTCCGATATCGGCGGCTATTTCATCCATAGTAACTTTTGAAAACCCGTAATACGCAAATCTCTTTCGAGCGGCGTCGAGTATAACCGCCTGTTTTTCACTTGACAACTGTTCTTGCATTTCTTTCGTCCTTAAAACCGTTCGACTGTTTAAGTAATGTAGTAGAAAATATATAACATCTAAACCGAAGAAGCAAGTTCCCCAGCGCTTTACCTGCATGAATAATATCGGATTTTTGTGTATTTTCAGTTTCAGATGCAATCACTAAACCTTAAACTCGAATCTTGCGATAAAAGAATGAGCCACGGATTTTCTATCAATGGGCTCAATCTACACGAACCAATGTGTGAAAATTACTGCAAAAGAAATTTAGTTCTTGTCCGAAGGGATCCCTTCGGGACAATTTGTGGCTATTGCGTCTTTCAGGTTGAACCTACTGCGATCCAATGAAACCCTTTAGCGTTGCAATTCTCGGATGCGGCACTGTAGGCAGCGGCGTCGTAAAAATTCTTCTCGATATGGGGAAGGCATTGTCCGACCGTTCTTGGCGTGCCATTGAGCTGCGAGAGATTGTTGACCTTCTTCCCGGAAAGAATTCTGAAAAGTATAACATTCCACGCAACCTCTTCTGCGGCGGCGGAAAGGATTTGACGAAGGAAGAAGCGTCGAAATATGTTTCCGAGATTATCGATGATAAAGAGATTGACCTCGTGGTCGAAACGATCGGCGGGTCCAGCGATTACCTGCTGTCGGTAATTCTCAGCGCGCTGAATGCAAAGAAGCATGTTGTTACTGCGAATAAAGCCATGCTTGCAGAGAAGGGGGATGTAATTTTCAAAACGGCAAGAGAAAACAATGTTACTCTGGGCTGCGAAGCCAGCGTATGCGGCGCCATCCCAATTATCAAGACTATACGGGAAAGCTTCACCGGAGATGAGATGCTGGAAATTTCAGGCATTATGAACGGCACCAGCAATTATATTCTTTCGAAGATGGAGCTCGAAGGGATCGATTTTAAGTCGGCACTCAGGATGGCACAGAAAGCAGGATACGCCGAAGCGGATCCGACACTCGATATAACAGGGGGCGATGCGGCTCAAAAGCTTGCCATACTTATTCGGCTTGCATTCGGCAAGGAGATAAATCATAGCGATCTCATGAAAGAAGGAATTCAAGGCATTGAGAAAGAAGATATTGAATTTGCCAATGAAATGGATTGTACCATTAAGCTGATTTGCCATGCAAAGAAGATTGATGGAAAAATATATGCTGCGGTGAAACCGATGATGGTGAAGCACGATAACTTCCTCGCGCAAGTGCATGGGGCAACCAACTGCGTCGAGGTAATTAATAGATATTCCGGCAGACATTATTTTATGGGCGCCGGGGCAGGGGGCTTAGAGACTGCAAGCTCGATCGTTGCTGATATTGTTTTTACAGCCCGCTATGGTGCCAACGTTGAAAGTATTCCCGCATCGTCGCAGTTGGAATTCGTTGACGCCGACCATTTTGAGTTTCCATACAATATCACATTTTCAACCGAAGATTATCCCGGCGTTACCGGCCTTGTAACAACTGCAATCGGCGAAAATAAAATCAACATAGATACGGTGAGCCACAATCGACACAATAAGAAGAATGCTGTTTTTTCTGTGGTCACAATGCCATGCACGATGCAGCAGATCAAAAGCGCGATTGCATCGATCAGAGAGAAATCACCTGATTTACTTACTGACGAACCAAAGGCAATTCCCATCTTGCAATGAACCATACCAAGAGTGCGATGAATGTCCCTGATGGTAAAGCAGCTAAGGCCATCCACTATGGCTTCATCAAGGCTACACTGAGGGAACTCAAGCAGGGCACCAACAACTGGTCCGACATCACGCGCGAAGACTGGCAGTTTGTTCGGAAGGAATTCGAACGCGACCCGATGATGATGACGGGGTAAAGGATGGAAAAGCCCACCAATTCATCAATTGGTAAACTATGTGAGATTAGTGCTCTCCCGAGAACAGAATGAAATTTCTTAACGAGTCCGAGTCTACGACAAAAGATCATTTCCGCATTCTTACTCTCAGCTGGGCAGGGTGGATATTTGATTTTTACGATCTAATTCTGTTCACTTTCCTATTGATCCCTATTGGAAAGGAATTATCTCTTTCCAATGTTTCCCTTTCTTTGATTCTTGGCGCGTCGCTTGCAGCCACGGCGCTCGGCGGGATACTCTTCGGAGTTCTCTCCGACAAGTATGGACGGCGAAGTGTCCTTCAGTGGACGATTCTCACATACAGTGTCGGCACACTATTAAGCGGATTTGCTTCGAGTGTCGGCGTACTTCTTATGTTTCGCATTATAACAGGGTTAGGCGTCGGCGGCGAGTGGGCAACGGGACAAACATTTGTCGGAGAAACATTTCCTGCCAGCGTTCGCGGGAGATACAGTGCTTTTATGCAGACCGGTGCGCCAATAGGGATTATATTCGCATCGATTGTCGGAGGATTTTTGGAACCCGTAGCAGGATGGAGAGTGTGTTTCTTTGTTTCCGTACTTCCGGCGGTCCTCGTCATATTTGTGAGAAGGTATCTTCCCGAATCGGATGTTTGGCTTGAACACAAAAGGATCATCATGGAAGGAACATTGGACGAGAATAGGCTCAAGCGCGAACGCGGGTCAAAATTTCGTCTTCTCCTATCAACGGATTACACGAACGTTTTCCTTCGCTCACTTCTTCTCGCCGTCTTTCTCATGTCGGCATACTGGTTCACCTATTCATGGCTGCCGGGTTACCTCCATGAGCAGCGTCATTTTACCTTGACGCGCTCCGCCCTTTGGATGATTGTCACCCAAGGTGGCGGAGTGCTTGGTTATATTTCTTTCGGATTTGCAGCGGATATGTTGGGACGCCGTCCTGCATTCACAGCGTATTCCATTCTTTGGGCTGTCGGACTATTGATGATAACATTTTTTTGGAATGCTGTCATCGTGTATCCTGTTCTAATCTTCGGATTTATGTTCCTCGTTGGTTTCGGGACGGGTGTCTTTAGCGGCTTCGGACCGTTATGCGCTGAACTTTTTCCCACAAGCATCAGGAATACTGCGATGGGCACATCGTTCAATCTTGCACGCGGCATTCAGTTCTTCACACCTGTCGCCATTGCCTTGGTGTCGAAGAGCTACGGGTTCTCAGGAGGAATTTCCATCGCAGCTTTGTTTGCGGTACTGACTGGAATTTGGATATGGACATTTCCGGAAACTAAGGGAAAAAAGATTGAATTGCTTTCATACTAACAAGTCCCAAACGCCAACTTCCAAGTTCTTCTTGATGAGTTTTTCGTACTGGCCTTTGAAGCGATTCCGTCATTTCTGAGAAAGCTCCATGGTCGGTAGTGGCTCAGTTTGAAATAGCCACAAAAAGAGAGGGAACACCTTGCTGGCGTTCCCTCTGAGGGCGTATATAGGGTTCTTGCACTGCAATCTATCCATTATCAAAGTTCAATGCCGTGACCTTCGTCACGCCGCTATTCTCTCATTTCCGTAATTCAAGAAATCTCCCCGGCTCATTAAATGCTTCTGACCCTCGCTTTTATTCATGGTTTAAATCTGATTGTTTCATGGATACACATGAAATCATAATGGATAAAGTTTCGAGCAACAGCAGCCACTAGATGCTTAAAGCTATTTGAAAAGCTGGTGAGCTCACGTGCCTTCCAAAACCCGATCCAGTGTCATGTTAGAAAGTAGGTCGGGTCACTAACCTATCATTGGTACACAATATAGGGGCAGGTCACATAACTTAAAGGAACAACCAAAGGAGAGCTAAACATTATCCATGGTACATAATGGGGGACAGGTCATGCCCAGATCATCCCGTTGTGTCCGCTCCTGCTTGCAGTATACGATTAACTGTCACCAACAATTCCTCTGGCAAATACGGTTTCGGCAAAAACTCCAGTGCCCCAATCTCGAAAGCGTCAGCCCTCACCTCAGGCTGAACGTACCCACTTGAGGAGATGACCTTCACATGCGGATTCAATAATACAAGTCTCGCAAGAACTTCAGCCCCGCTCAATTCAGGAAGCCCCATGTCAAGAAGCACGAGATCGATTTCATTCTGATGATCCGTGTAAGCCTCGAGACCTTCTGTTCCATCCGATGCTAGGAGAACTTTGTATCCACTTTCTTCAAGAATCGCCTTCAAGAATTCTCTCAGAGGTTCCTCATCCTCAATCGCCAAAATCACTTCACCATGACCTTTTGGTAGCTCGATTTTTTTCTTTTCCTCGGGCACTGCATCCAATATCTGAGGAAGGATCGGGAAATAAAGAGAGAACGTAGTACCATGACCAACCTTGCTCTCGACATCGATAAACCCGTTATGTGCTTTTATGATCCAGTTGACGACCCATAACCCAAGGCCAGTACCGCGTCCATCCTTCTTTGTCGTGAAGAACGGCTCAAAAATGTGGCTTAATGTCTCCTTGTCTATTCCTGAGCCGGAATCCGAAACTTTCACCTGTACGTACTGGTCCGACTCGATCTCCCGAAAGCGTTCTTTCAAAACCCCCCGTCCGACATTCTTCGCAACGATGCTGATCGTCCCATCTTTCTGGATCGCATCAGACGCGTTCATGCAGAGGTTGAGGAGAGCTTGATGGATACGGTTTGAGTCGGCGGGAATTATGGGAATATTATTCTCGATCTCCATGTTGAAGACAATTTTTTCAGGAAAGATTTCCCTAAGGAGTCGCACGAGCTCTTCGATGACATCTCCTATTCTGACCTGCTCGGTCACCACTTCAACTTTCCGGGAAGAAGTGAGGAGTTGTCTGGCTGTCTGAGCACCGCGTTTCGTTGCCTTGTTGACGGCTTCGAAACTCTTCTTGAACCGTTCCGGATTCTCCCGCCATCTCTCCATGAGCGACACGTGGCCCGAGATCACGTTCAAAATATTGTTGAAGTCATGAGCGATCCCACCGACGAGTGTCCCCAATGCTTCAAGCCTTTGTGATTGGAGGAGTTGCTCTTCCAACTGTCGCCCACTGGTCTCATTTGCTAGGTGTCTACTGGCTTGGGTAGGACTTTCCGAGGGCTCGAACTTGACAACGGTACTTTCTTTAACATACATTTTCTTGCCTCCATGACTCATGTATTCTGCCCTTTGTTTCTCAAATCATTCCTTTTCTTTAATAAGCTCATTCCTCATTGAACCAAAGCAAAGATCAAAGCAAGACATGGCAGAAGAAGTGCCATGTCGAGCTGGCGCCTTGTTCCTTCGTGTAATCTCAAATTCTATGCGTCCACTATGTCACCATGATGCTTGCAAAAAGGAGCCCTATCTTGATCGAATAATTGAGGGGGCACCGTGAGTTCCTGGAGATGGTTCACATTGACCCCAGGCAAAATATGCGCGCCATATTGTACGCCTTGTTTCAATTTCTTCTCTTGAAAGAAACGCACGATGGAATACATCTGATTTCTCCTATTCAAGCGATTGTTGACTCCATGACGGATTTCGTACACAGAGTATGTTGTTGTCTTTTCCGTTAAGCCGCCCGTGTAGTCTGGGCATAACCAGACATCCTCACATTGTCAAAGACTGTCCCTGCTGCGAGTCCAATCGCATTTCCTACGCCGAACTAACAAGCTCGCAGTAATGGACGCTCTCCGCTCTCCAGGGCGATCAACCAGGAAGCGGTTGCACACGCCGGGACAGTCTCTGACTTACGTCACTTGTTCTCCCACGAATCAATACTTCCAACAGCCTCAAATGCTGTCGAAACCACTCACAGAACTCGAGTTAGCGTTTACTTGTGCCGACACATTAGTCTCCACACAGGCCCGAATTGCAACCTGAGCAGTTAGCAGGCGGCCGCTCCTCGTTAATTACAGGTTCTGCCAGCACTTTAGGGGCAACTATCACTTTCATCCAATTCACCTCCCTTCTTTAGGGGTTTAGCGATCTAGTATCCAATTAATAGCCTACAGTATCATCGTATTATCAAGAAAATTCTTTAATCGATTCTTCCTGAAGGGCACTTTCTACAAACAGCTTGACCTCATCCTTGTAGGACGGACACACAGGATGTGGGGAGCGCCCATCTTTCAGTTTTGCCCTTGTTACCTCTCTTTTAGGACAATGGGCGGAATTGCAAATCGGCAGCACAGCGCATCGCCGGCATTGTGGATACTTTTCGATGCTTGATTCGACCCAAAGGTCAAATCTCTCATGATCGAGCTGCATCGTTCCGTCGACGGCTAATCGGCCCACCAAGTTCTCAGGAAGGTCAAAGGCAGATGTGCATTTATAAACCGAACCGTCTGGACCGATAACAAGAGAATGTGGGTCTGCCGCGTAGCACATTCCCAGTGCCGGATTCAGAACGAGATCGCTATCGTATAGGTACAGCCCCACTTCCGCACATATATCTACTATCTGCTTTCTCAAGCTTCTGCTCTCAAAGTCGGTAAGTAATTCAAATTTACTTTTCCCCCATGTGGGCCTCACATAAAATCTTGCTCTTTTGTCATCTCCTACGATGTCCTTTATAAGCCGGGCGAACTCCGGCACAGTTTTCAGATTATCGCTGTCAACATTCATCCTTACTATGTATAACACTTCGGGATGGTCAGCCTTTGCAACGTATCGTAGATTAGAGATAATTTGATCGAAAGTTGATCCTCCCTCTTCAAGGGGGCGGCGGTGATCATGAAATTCTCTCGGACCATCGATTGTAATCTGGTAGCGGAATATTTTCCAATCGCTGACAGCTTCCTCGAAAACCTCAGGTGTCAAGAGATAACCATTCGTAGTGATCGCTGCAGTGTAGGGGATGTTATGTTCTTCGGCAACTCTGACAGCATCCGTAGAGATGTTCCTGATGACGTCCATCCCAAGGAGAGGCTCACCACCGAACCATTCGATCGAAAAGCCTCTGACCTGTTCCATGGTCTTTGTGAGATACTTCTTCAGGGCATCCTGAGTTTCCTCACTCATTTGTGGTTTGAGGAAATTTTCATAGCAATACACGCACCGAAAATTGCATTCTTCCGTCGGCAAAACGATCAGACTCGTGCGGTCGGTTGTCCGCTGCCTCGTATTAAATGATTCGATGTAGTCAGGGATTTCGTTTAGCTCTTCCGGAATTATGAATTGTCCATCCTTCAAAGGCTGAAACCATTCATGGTCGTCAATATTAAATGTCTCATGTTTCCAGGACTCCTCGAAATCGGGAAATAAGGGATCCATGCTGGATATCTCAACTATTGCCCCCGTTCTAGCATTGAAGAGACGTGCTCCCTCTTCAGTTTTCACTGTCACATTATAGTGACTCTTCTTGTAATTCATGCTGATACTCCAACTTGTTAGTCATTAGTATTGTACGAATATCATGCCGGTGCGAACGTGCTCTTTTCTTGTGTTTAGGGAGAAACGAATAGGAAGTTTCCAGAATTCTGGAAACGATTCTCTTAGATTTTCCGATTCTAAGGAAAAGTGGAAGTGAGCCACCTTGAACAGTATGATACTGATTCAAGATTTTCTTCTCTCGCAAAGACGCGAAGGCCAAAGGAAGGTAGTGATCAATTTCATCTTGCGCGAACTTTAGGGCCTGTGCCCGAGAGACAACTTCGTTGCGTAATGAAAGCAGCGCAGAGCTAAAATGAGATATTTAGAAAGGGAGTTCGTTTTGCGGAGTGAGATCTTGACGTACATCGTCCTGTCCAATAGACCGCCTCGCACGCGGCATGAAGCCCGTGTATGAGCTACGGTTAATATGACTTCATTGCCGCGACTTTCATGTCGTGGATCGAACGACCGAATCTCACTTGGCTTTAGCCGAAGCGGATTGTGTGAGTTTAGACTAAAGTCCGATTGTTTTGAATTATGATAACCGCGGTCTTCAGAGCGTGGCAATTCCTCTAGTCATCTTGCAGTCTTGAAGCGGATTCCACACCGCATATCGTTTTCTCATGATCAATGATAGGAATGAAAACAGTTGACGTGAAATGAAGTCATGAGTCTTTTAGACAACCTCCCACAAGGTAGCCCCTATCCCCTCCCTGAAGGCAGCGTCGCCCGGTCTTGTGGACTAGAGAAACTAGTCTTCGACTATTGACGCCTTTTGCTTCATCATTTTCCCGCCGACCAGATCGTAGACTGTGCTCTTCGAAGTTCCTAACGATTTCGCCGCCAACTTGTAGTCACCAGAGCAAATCGTCATCGCGGCCAGCACTAGATTTTCTTTGAAGCATCTTTCTCTTTCCTTGAGGTTAAGGTTCTCTCCCCGCAATATTCCACAATTTAGACCGTCAAACTTTTCTTGAGGGAGATGGCCGACTTCTATCACATCTTGTCCCACATCGAGTACCGCCAATGAGTATTCAACGATGTTCTTCAATTCCCTTATGTTGCC
>JBAPNE010000202.1:0-2544 GCA_049278975.1 Candidatus Kryptoniota bacterium | reverse complement strand
CGTAAAGAGCAGGTAAATCAGCTTTAACTATCAGCTATCAGCCACAATCGAAACGCTAATAGCTATTGCCGCCGTAACTCACGGAAAATTTGTGTGTTAAGCCAGAGGCAAGCCGTTCGAATCCTTGATTTTAACTATATGCTGGTTTAAATTTTACGGCAAAAAATTTAGGCGGAAAGTTTGATCACGCAAAGCGTTGACGACAAAAATTTACAAGATGAATTGAAAAGCGGCGGGAGCATTCCGGAGCATATTGCTATCATCATGGATGGCAACGGCCGCTGGGCAAAGCAGCGCACGCTTCCGCGCGTCGCCGGGCACCGCGAAGGTGTGAGTTCGGTCCGCGACATCGTCGAAGCTTGCGGGCAATTGGGAGTGAAGTGTCTTACTCTATATGCATTCTCTACTGAGAATTGGAAAAGACCGCAGCACGAAGTATCAACATTGATGCGGCTCTTGGTTAAGGCACTTCACGATGAGACGGATAAACTTTACGAGAATAACGTACGTCTAACTTCAATAGGCAATCTCGATTCACTGCCGGTCGGTGTTCAGCGCGAACTTTTTGAATCGTTTGAACGAACTAAGCATAACACAGGTTTGAATTTGAACCTCGCTCTCAGTTATTCGGGGAGATGGGAAATCACCGAGGCAGTAAAAAAAATAGCTGCAGACGCAGTCAGTCGAAAAATTTCCGTTGACGATATAAATGAATCTACGATAGCTAACTACCTAAGTGCTATGCCCGATCCCGATTTGCTTATCCGAACGAGCGGGGAATTTCGCATCAGCAATTTTTTGCTGTACCAGCTTGCTTATACGGAAATTTATATTTCAAAAGTTTATTGGCCGGATTTTCGCCGCAAGCACCTTTACGAGGCGATAAACGATTTCCAGAAGCGCGAGCGCAGATTTGGGCTTGTCAGCGAGCAAGTAAAACATCTCGAAACGCTATAGTCCCTTCGGAGTAAAATTTGTGCAATGAAGGTTCCGCGAAAATCCATGGAAGTCGTAAGCAACGTCTACAAATGATAAATTCCAAATCATAAAATCCAGCAAGATTGAACCGAGAAAAGCTAAAAGTGAAAAACGTCAAGAAAATGCCGCAGGAAAGTGAGCAGAGAAGTGTGAATATCGGAAAATTAAGAGTTATCGGAACACTTTTCACCTTTCACCTTTCGGTTACGACATGTCTTCTGATTTGTCTCTCTGTTCCACTACGCGAAGCGCGGGCTCAGAATTCTCAGCCACAACAACAATTGGGAGCTCCCCAGAAAGCGCAACCGGTGAAAGTTTTAGGGATATCAGTGGAGGGGAACAAACTTACAGAAGCCGGCGCAATCATAAGATACTCCGGTTTAAAAATAGGCGGCGAGTTTACGCCCGGCGGAGATGAAATACGTCAGGCAATAAAGCAGCTTTGGTCGCTCGGAATTTTTTCTGACATCCAAATTTTAATCGACAATCAAGTCGCCGATGGCGTCTATTTGCTTATAAAGGTAACTGAATACCCCCGGCTAAACGATATCGTATTAAAGGGGAACGACGAGTTGAACGACAAAGACATCAAGGAGCAGATAAATCTTGTGAAGGGACAGATAGTTAATCCGCAGACACTTAGCACGTTCGCTTATAACATCAAAAAAAAATACGATGACAAAGGTTACCTTCTGGCAACAATCGATCCTGAGCTTGTGCCTGTCGCAGACACTTCGGCCGCGTCGGTAAATCTTGTTGTAAAAATTGACGAAGGCAAGGAAGTGAAAATTGAGTCGATAACTTTCAGCGGGAATAAACAATTTCCAGATGGCGATCTCCGTGGCGCAATGGATGACACGCACCAAAATGTATGGTGGATGTTCTGGCAAAGCGCAAAATTTGATCCTAAAAAATACGACGACGACAAAGGAAAAATAGTCGATTTTTACAGACAGCACGGCTATATCGATGCATCGATAGTGTCCGATTCAATATGGTACACTTCCGACAAGAAAGACATGTTCATTCATATAAATGTCTATGAAGGAGAGCAATATTTCATAAGAAGTATTGCGTGGGAAGGTAACACAAAATTTCCCGCCAGCGTTTTGAACGAGCGACTTGGGTTGAAGCCAGGTGAAGTCTATGACAAAGAAAAATTTGAAGAGAACCTGCGCGGCAACAAGGACCAGACCGATGTTGCAGCGCTTTACTTAGATACCGGCTACCTGACGTTCAACGTCGATCCGGAGGAGACTCGCGTTCCGCCGGATTCAATCGATTTGAAAATAAAAATCTATGAGCGGAATCAATTTCGAATCGGAGAAATTTTAATCAGCGGAAACACAAAAACGCAAGACAGGGTTATCCGGCGCGAGCTATTCACGGTTCCGGGAGATTACTTTTCACGTACGCTTATCATCAGAAGTGTCAGGCAGCTTTCGCAGATGAACTACTTCGACCCGGACAAGCTCAAACCCGATTATTACATCGTAAACGATTCGACGGTAAACGTGACGTATGATGTTAAGGAAAAATCGAGCGACACATTCAACGCGTCAGTCG
>JBAPNE010000201.1:0-3758 GCA_049278975.1 Candidatus Kryptoniota bacterium | reverse complement strand
TCATCGATTTGATCGGGATCGGTCGAGTCGAGAACGATCAGCCCAGGATAATCGGCTGCGCTGCCGAAAGTTCTGAAAAAAACTTCCGGCGCAAGGCTGCTTCCGCCCATACCTAGATGCACGATGTGCTTAAATTTCCGAAACACATTTGCGGATGCAAACTTTTCTAGCTGATCCAATTCGTGCTTCATTTGCGAAGGCAGATTGAGCCAGCCCAATCTGTTTAAAGCGACCGCATGATGAGCAGGATCCTCGGACCAAAGCGAGCCATCTTTCTTCCACAAACGCTGGAGAAATCTCAACCCAACAATTTGCTTTAAACTTTCAGAAAATAATTTTTCGTGCTTCCCGACTTCGAACTGATAATTGATTGACATTTAAAATTCCTATTTATTGCTAAACCTTATCAAAGTTACGGCGCGATCAAATCTTACTTCAGTAATAATTTTTCTACAGCCGATACAACCGATTCCACAGTTATGCCGTATTCTTTCATGACAACTTCTCCGGGCGCAGACGCGCCGAAGCGGTCGATTCCAATTGCTATGCCTTTTTCACCGACATAGCGGCTCCAGCCTTTCGTGATTCCCGCTTCGATGGATACTCGCCTCCAAATATTCGCCGGCAAAACCGACTCTCGATATTTTTCGTCCTGCATGTCGAACAATTCCCAGCTCGGAATGCTGACAAGTCTCAATTTTCTTCCATTGGACTCAAGTTCCTCGAAAGCTTTCAATGCAACTGAGACTTCGCTCCCTGTCGCGATAATAATTGCATCAGGATTTCCGGACTCTGCAAGGACGTAACCGCCGCGCTGCAAGCCAGCTTCACTAGAATATTTATTTCGATCAATCACAGGAAGTTTTTGTCTCGTCAATGCAATTACAACCGGACCTTTCTTGTATCCGAGAATAAACTTCCATGACTCCGTCGTCTCATTCGCATCAGCAGGCCGAATGAAAACCAAATTCGGAATTGCCCGCAACGCCATGAAATGCTCTACTGGCTGGTGAGTGGGTCCATCTTCGCCAAGGCCGACGCTGTCATGAGTGAAGACATAAATTGTCCTGAAGTGCGAAATAGCAGCAAGCCGAATCGGAGGCCGCATATAATCAGAGAAGACAAGAAAAGTCGCTCCGAACGGAATAAGCCCACCATGAACTGCCATGCCGTTAAGAATTGCGCCCATCCCGTGCTCGCGAATTCCAAAATGGAAGTTACGGCCGCAGCGATCCGCCGCCGAAAATGAAGTCGTATCTTTCATTAAAGTGTCGGTGGAAGGCGACAGGTCCGCTGCGCCTCCGAGAAAATTCCTGACCTTCATCGCAAAAGCATTGATAACTTTTCCGGATGCAGTTCGGGTTGCGACCGCTCCTGCAGCGGGATCAAACTTCGGCAAATCTTTTATTGCATCGGGCGAGACATCGCCGGACATCCATGCTCGAAATTCATTCGCAAGCTCAGGGAACTTCTTCTCGTATTCTTTAAAAAGATCGTTCCACTCTTCTTCAGATTTTTTCCCATTCTCAACGGATTTTCTGAAAACAGAAAGTGCATCTTCGGGGATCAAAAACTTCGGCTCAAGCGGCCAACCGAGATTTTTCTTTGTCAATTCGACTTCTTTTTCTCCGAGTGCAGAACCGTGGGCATCGGCGGAATCTTGCTTGTTTGGCGAACCAAAACCTATATGCGTCCTAACACCGATGACTGACGGTTTGTCAGTTACACTCTTTGCAGTTTCGATTGCTTTTGAAATTGCGTCTAGATCATTTCCATCTTCGATGTGCTGCGTGTGCCAGCCGTAAGCTGAATATCTCGCCAAAACATTTTCGCTGAATGCGAGATCCGTCTTCCCTTCGATGGTAATATGGTTATCGTCATAAAACACGATTAGCTTTCCAAGCTTGAGATGACCGGCAAGCGAGCTCGCCTCGCTTGTTACGCCTTCCATCATATCGCCGTCGCCGGCAATAACATAAGTGTAATGATCCACGATGCTAAAACCATCACGATTAAAATTTGCAGCGAGAAACGTTTCCGCGATCGCCATACCGACTGCGTTTCCCAATCCCTGTCCGAGAGGACCAGTCGTTGTCTCGACGCCCGGAGTAAGTCCATATTCAGGATGCCCCGGAGTCTTGCTCCCAAACTGCCTGGACTGTTTTAAATCATCGAGAGAAACATCGTAGCCGGTTAAATGTAGAAGAGAATAAAGCAGCATTGAGCCATGACCTGCAGACAAGACGAAGCGATCGCGGTTGAACCATTTTGGATTTTTTGGATTGTGTTTTAAATATTTTGTCCAAATCGCAAAACCGATTGGCGCGGCGCCCATTGGCATTCCAGGATGACCTGAGTTTGCCTTTTGCACGGCATCGACCGACAAAAAGCGAATTGTATTTATGCAAAGTTCATCGAGTTTACTCATTTTTAGATCTCGTTTTCATTTTTTATTTCCACAGCTCCGCAGCAATTCCACATGCACGGAGCACAGAGTTTATTTTGACAAATAATATTTATTGACGTACTCTTTGACCATCCGGCTCGTATTGTAAACCGGCGCAATTGTTTTAATCGACTCCTTGATCATCTTGATCCACTTCAGCGGAATTCCAGATGCATCGCGGTCGTAGAAAGTAGGTACCACTCTATTTTCAATCACGTCATATAAATTTTGTGAATCTATCCTGTCTTGGTCTTCGACCGAAACTTGTGAGTCCTTGTCCTCTCCGATAGCGAAACCGTTCTTCCCGTTGTATGCTTCCCGCCACCATCCATCCATGATGGAGCAGTTAAGTCCGCCATTTAGTATGATCTTCTCTCCGCTCGTGCCGCTTGCCTCAAGTGGGCGCCTCGGATTGTTCAGCCACACGTCGCAGCCCGCGACAAGCTGTTTCGCAACTCCCATATCATAATCTTCAACGAAAGCGATTTTTCCTGCAAAGCGCGGCTCACGGCTGAGGTGAATTATTTGTTGAATGAACGCCTTGCCCGCATCGTCTCTTGGATGCGCCTTGCCGCTGAAAATTATTTGAACCTGCCGTTTGCTGTCGCCCAGCAGTTGTGCAGCTCTCTCGAAATCGGTGAACAACAACGGCGCGCGTTTGTACGTGGCGAATCGCCGGGAGAAACCGATCGTCAGCGCATCCGGTGAGAGAACTTTTTCAACCCAGCTTGATGAATTCCCGAACCTTGTCTGCTGCCGCTTCATTCTCTTTCTTACAAATTCAATCAATCTTCTTCTCAACGCGTAACGTAAAGCCCAAATCTCTTCATCCTGAATTTTATTTATTAACGTTTCCCAATCGGGACCGCGTTCAAGTTTACTGGTCCAATTCGCTCCAATATGTGTGTCATAAAATTTCTTCGTCTCGTCAGAAAGCCATGTCAAACTGTGGATTCCGTTTGTAACATAACCGATCGGAATCTGTTCCACCTTCTTCCCCGGGTAAAGTCCGGTCCACATTTGCCTGCTCACTTCTCCATTCAGTTCGCTCACGGCATTCGCGCCTCTGCTCATTTTCAGCGCAAGAACGGTCATGCAAAAGGTTTCGTTCTTGTCATCAGGATTTACTCTGCCGAACTTCATAAAATCATCCAAAGAAATTCCGAGTGCTGATACAAAACCACTCAGGCTGAAATTTATCAAGTCCTGCGTAAACCTGTCATGTCCGGCAGCAACCGGAGTGTGCGTCGTAAAAACACATTTCTTTTTTACTTCTTCAACGGCGCGGGTCACCGATTTCCCTGCCAACATC
>JBAPNE010000200.1:0-8171 GCA_049278975.1 Candidatus Kryptoniota bacterium | reverse complement strand
GTATATCTTCGTACTACCCGCAGTATATCCAGAAGCGCCGATCATGAAATTGCCCTTCATAAGATATTCGGCTTTTCCAATAAATGCTTTTTTGGAATCAAAGTTGATGTTGCTTGTGCCACCTGTTAAATCGCCATTCGTTGCATCGATGGTTACAAATAAATTGTCTAATCTTGATCCAAGCTCAACCCCGAGGTCGCGGTAATCGGGAACGAAGAATAATCCGACCTGTTTAATGCCTTGCAAAAATCCCAGGTTTCCGCCGCGAGTGTAAGCTGTGTGGTCGTCGAGTCTGATTCCGTATGATGGTTCAAATGCGCCAACCTTGATATAAGAATTATTAGAATTAAAATTGTAAAGTCCGTATGCTTCATAAGCTGTGTTTTCGAAATCGTATTTCACAAAGAGATTTGTCGATGTGAAAAGTCGAAACAGCGAGTAGATAGAGCCTTCCATGGATTGAAAAGTCGTTTTCTTCTGGCTGCCGTCGTAAAGGTACTGGAACCGGATGTCGCTGCCGAGACGAATAAAATCGTTGAGCTCCGGGTTGAAATTGAAATCTGTGCTGTCATTGTGCGCGGGAACGAGCCGGAGATGGTCATCGACGAAATCTGAACTGCCAAAACTATTTCTTAGTTCGCCTCCTGTCGGATTCACATGACAGTTTACACATTGCATTCCAGTCAAGATCGAAAAGCGCGGAAGTGCGGCCGCTGTGTCCATGACCGCAAGAAAAACAACAAAGATTGACAATGATTTCATTTTGTCTCCTTCAACAATTTATGAACAAAAACAGGGAGCGGAAGCCGAGGTTGGCGTCTGAAATTTGGAACCAACAATTGCGCCTTCACTTTTATGCCGTTATCTCTTAAGTCTCCGCAAATTTATAAGACTCAATCGCCGCTCTTGAAGCCTCCTGGCGGCTCAATAGTTGGTTCTTTTTGTCCTTGATGGCATGTGTAGCATGTCGGCTGTTTTGCATCGGGGTACGCAAAATAGTCGGCCCTGATTTGCACGAGCATTTTCAACATCATTCTCGCCTTACGCTTTGTCGGTTTTTCGTCGCTGGCAAAGTTATCTGTATTGTGGCAGTAGTCGCAATCAACGCCGAGGCTGGTCTTGATCATATACATCCAGCTTTTCAATTCACTTTTTGACTTCACGAATTTCAGAACTTGCAAGTTTTTTGCGAATGTCGGTTGAGATTGCTGATTGGCATAAACTCTGCCATGTTGAAATAGGATACCGGATATTCCAACAACTATCAAAGTTAAAACTACCAGCAATGGTTTTCTTTGCATGTTATCTCCAGTTTTCTTTTTTAACAGATAAAATCCTTACCATGGTTCCAATTTCAAAAAGAAAAATTAAACATTACGCGCGGCTCAATTCTCTTTTGGACTTCATACGTGCCATTTTCAGGAATAAATGTCCAGTAATAGTTGACGCCGACTGTCATGAACGGATCCGGCTTGTATCCGAAGAATGCGTACAACAATGATCGAGAGTCCAATTTGAATGCGTCTTTGAATGTGTTGTTGGTGCGTCTGTCATAACCTGCGCTGAACTGGATCATCGGAAATACGTTAGGGAAGCGAGTTTCAAGATGGAGCAAGCCGCCTTGAGGATCATGCTCGATGCCGCGGTAATCTCCGATAATTTGGAACTGTCCTAATACGGCAACCATGAGTTGCCCGTACCAGCCTTGAGATTTCTTTGTGCTGTCGAGCTGTTCCGCTTTACTTATGAAACCTGGTGCATTGTTCGGAACGTAACGTTCTAGTTCATAGAACTGGTCGAAGTATTCCGGGATAAATTCGTTGCCAATCCACTGATGCTCGAGCTTTGCAGAGGCTTTCACTATTCCAAGTCCGCGAAAAGCCCCGAGGATACCAACGGCGTTCCCATGACCAAAGTGAACAAACTGTGCATAACCATAATATAGATCAGCGTCTACGAACGTGGTGCGCAGAACCGGCAATCCAGCGTCGAGCCCGTATTCTGAGATTCTGCCTTTGTTCACAGGGGTAGATTCATTAAGCGCGGGGACGACAAACGAGCTGTCGTTTTGGTCGGTGACATAAGTTACTCCAAGTTCGAAGCCGCCGATGACAGGAATGCTCCCTAGCTGTGTGAACTTCAACGGTCTGA
This sequence comes from Candidatus Kryptoniota bacterium, assembly GCA_049278975.1. Lineage (GTDB taxonomy): Bacteria > Bacteroidota > Ignavibacteria > Kryptoniales > JAKASW01 > JAKASW01. The sequence goes on along the minus strand of JBAPNE010000200.1, from coordinate 6,020 downwards.
CGTAAGCTCTTCCACCCATTACACCGAGCTGCTGAAAGTCGCCGTAGATTGCTTCGAATCCGTACTTCGTGAAATCGACGTCAAGTTCTGCTCCGATTCTTCTGTCATCGAAGCTTGCACTGTTGTTGTAGTCGTACATTATAAAGCCATAACCAAGAGTCGCCATATCCAATTGTCCGACCTGAGCGTAAAGTGGATCATGTTTTTGGCCCCAGCTTATGTACCGTATCACTTTTCTATAAGCGCCGTCCGACCAATCTGTCTTTCGGATTTTACCGTCTTCGGTATTGATTCGTAGAGTTAAATCCAATCCGACACCAATTTTGCCGAACTGCAAGTCGGGCATTACGCCGATCATGTAATATGGTACAGTTTGTCCGTTTTCAGTGATCCATGAAACGCCGAGTCCGCCGGAAATTTCACTTTGACCGGGAAGAAGCGGCGGGCGCGGATATTCCTGTGCAAAAGAGGGCGATAAAAATAATACTAGAATTGAAATTGCGAGTAAAAGAGTTTTCACGATTAGCTTAGGATTATTTTTAGAATAATATTTTACAGATTAGTAAAGCCCCAATCATTCCGACTACATCGGCAATCAATCCGGCTGCAACGGCGTGACGTGTGCGGGAAATGTTCACTGCGCCGAAATATACTGCAATTACGTAAAAAGTCGTTTCACTGCTGCCATACATTGTCGAAACTAAAACCCCTATGAATGAATCCGGCCCGTATTTTTTCATTATGTCGCTCATTAGTCCGAGTGAACCGCTGCCGCTAAGCGGTCTCAGGAGTGCTATCGGCAAAACCTCCGGCGGCATTCCGATCAAATGTCCTATAGGAGCGAGCAAGCCGACTAAAATGTCCATTGCTCCGCTCGCGCGGAAAATTCCAATCGCGACAAGCATCGCAACGAGATATGGAATTATTTTTATCGCAACATCAAATCCGCCCTTCGCACCGGACACGAATGATTCGTATACGGGGACTTTTTTCTTAGCTGCATAGAAAATAAAACCGGCAACTATCAACGGAATCACAGTTATCGAGACAGCTTCTAAGATTTGCCTAATCAATTTTTCCTTTTTCCGATGAAATATTTCCGTTTGAAGATCCCGCCCGCGGCGGTTTGTCTTCGGTTCGATACACTTTGAGTCTTTGAAGCATTTTTGCTGCCGCAATACCGGCGATTGTTGCCAAGCCTGCGCCGAAGAACGAAGTCATGAGTATAATGGTTGGATCTTTTGAGCCGAGTGCGGCGCGCACAGCAATTGCTGTCGCTGGAATAATAGTAAGCCCCGCGGTGTTTATGGCGAGAAATGTTACCATGGCATTTGTCGCAGTTCCTTTTTTCGGATTTAGACTATCGAGTTCCTGCATCGCTTTCAAACCGAGAGGCGTAGCTGCATTATTGAGCCCGAGAACGTTCGCCGCGATGTTCATTATCATGGCTCCAATTGCCGGATGGTCGGGCGGAATATCGGGGAATATTCTTGTCATGACAGGCCGCATGATTCGTGCTATAATTTTTATGAGTCCGCTGTCTTCTGCAAGTTTCATTATGCCGAGCCAGAATGCCATAACTCCGATCAACCCGATTGCAATTTCAACTGCCGTGCCACTATAGCTTATAACTGCGTCAAGCACGGCTTTTGTTTTGACAAGTGATGTCGTCGGTAAGCGTATTGAGATTTTAGAGCCATTCCTGTTTATGACTTGTGCCGTGATTTGTTTTTCATCGCCGGCAGTCTTTGCAACAGTTCTCCAAAGTTGCGGAGCAGAGTCGTCCAATTTTATTTGGATCACATCGCCTTTTAATAAAGCCGGAAATTTCAAAGTGTCATTTGATTCGATGATGTTGTCGTAAAACTTTTCGAAATAATTCTTGCCGACAGTAACAGTATTTCCCGCCGTGGTATCATATTGAAGTTCGAAGTCTTTTCCGTTTCGGTACCGGTCTGTCGATGCATCATAAATATCATTTCCGGCAGCAGTAAGAACTCCGATGATTACCAATCCGATCCAGACGTAATTAAGCATCTGGTCGTCCCGAAAAGTTTCCGTGTTTGAAGAAGAGCAAAGGAGTGTGGATTATTGTTCTGGGACATAAACAATTTTTGACAGACCGCGCCGCTGAATAATCGAGCTGCGGAATAATGGAACGGTAGTTCACGCGGAAATGTCCGGACCAATAAGTTGTCGAACCATCACGGGCTAAATATAAAGGTTGAAAGCGGCGCTTTCAACAGGTTAGTGCAGAGTTCACCGCTCCGGGCTATCAGCCCAGATTGAAGTGAACTCAATTTGAATAGCTCACAAGCCTTTCGACACGAGGTCACCGACTTCAGAAGTGGAATAGCCCATCTTACCGGCGCTGAGGCTTTTCACCTTATTGGCGGTCACTTCCATCACGGACTTTTCGATCGCGGATGCAGCCTCTATTTCGCCGAGATGTTCGAGCATCATTGATCCTGCACAAATTGAGGCAAGCGGGTTGATCACATTTTTCCCGGTGTATTTCGGAGCCGAGCCGCCAATAGGCTCGAACATGCTTACACCTTTAGGATTGATATTTCCGCCAGCGGCGATGCCCATGCCGCCCTGTGTGATGGCGCCGAGGTCTGTGATTATGTCGCCAAACATGTTGTCTGTAACGATAACGTCGAACCACTCCGGGTTCTTCACCATCCACATGCAGGTAGCATCCACATGGTAATACTCGCGTTTAATCTCCGGATATTCTTTTTGCCCCATTTCATGGAACGCTCGTTCCCAGAGGTCGAAGATATAAGTCAGCACGTTCGTTTTGCCGCAAAGTGCCAGGGTGTTTCTCTTATTCCGCTTGCGGGTAAATTCAAATGCATAGCGCAGACACCTGTCCACTTGAAAGCGGCTATATACTGCGCTCTGCACGGCGACTTCGTTCGGTGTACCTTTCATGTTTATTCCACCTGTCCCTGTGTAGATGCCGCCGGTGTTTTCGCGTACCACAACGTAGTCGATTTGCTCCGGGCCCTTATTTCTAAGAGGTGTTTCAACGCCGGGGTACAGCTTTACCGGACGTAGGTTGATGTATTGGTCTAATTCGAACCTGAGCCGAAGAAGAATTCCCTTTTCGAGAATGCCTGGCTTCACGTCGGGATGCCCGATAGCGCCGAGGAAGATGGCGTCGAACCGCCTCATCTCCTCCGCCGCGGAATCGGGAAGCACCTCGCCGGTTTTCAGATACCGGTCTCCGCCAAAATCATAATTTGTATAATTTAATTTGAAATTGAATTTTGCCGCCGCTGCGTCCAGTACCTTGATACCTTCGCGGACAACTTCGGGCCCCGTGCCATCACCTGGAATTACGGCAATCTTATAAGTTTTCGTGTTCACTCGTTTTCCTTTCGTCTATTTCACTGGATAAAATTCTGTGAGATGAAACTAAGAAATCTTTTTGGCGAATCGAACCTAAAATATCTTTCGGCCCGAATAACTGCAAGACATACTGCGAAAAATTCTATAAAAAAGCTACCTGCTGAGAAGGGACGATATCGAAACAGTAATCCGTTCAAAGGAGCTGCAATTTTTCCATCTACTATGCGAACTTGGCGGTCGCAATTTTCCCGCGAAGTCTAATTGGAACCCGCAGAAAACATCTGCCTGTCATAAGCCTGCCTTCTTCAGGATTTGCTGTGTACCTCGGCACCGATCATCCCAATTTTTCTCGCATAGGAAAACAGGCCTCCCGCATTTATTATTTCAGCAGCATCTCCGAGAGATCGGATGGAAAAAGACTTGCCGGAGGACGAGTTCGTTATGATATTTCTCTCCAAATCGATTACTGCTTCTTCGCCTGTTGAAAAGAACTTGTAGATGTTCTCGACCGATTCGAGCGGCATTACAAAGCCGCCGTCAACGGAATTTCTATAAAAGATTCGCGCGTATGTCTGTGCCACGACAGCCTTCACGCCCGCCACTTGCAAAGCCAGCGGTGCATGTTCTCTCGATGAGCCGCAGCCGAAATTCTTGCCGCCGACAATGATGCTGAATCTGGATTGGTGCGTCCCATCATCGACGAATTTAATCCCGCCTCGCGGCAACCCTGATTTTTCATCGGGAACTCCGCTCATAGCATATTTGCCAAAAAGTTTTCGTTCCTCCGGCGAATGTGTGTCATAAACAAGGTGCTTAGCCGGTATGATTTGGTCGGTATCAATATTGTCGCCGATGGCGTAAACTTTTCCCACAATTTTATTCGATTGCATTATTTCTCTCCAATAGCTTTTAGCCATTGGCAGTTAGCTCTTAGCTAATACCTAACAACTAACCGCTAATTGCTGTTAAATAAATTTTCTTGGATCTGTGATTTTACCCGCGACTGCCGAGGCTGCGGCGGTCAAAGGCGACGCTAAGAATACTTGCGCTTTTTTAGAACCCATCCTGCCCGGGAAGTTGCGATTAGTTGTCGAGATGCAAACCTCTTCGCCGTTCAATCGCCCGAACGTGTCTTCCGGTCCGCCAAGGCATGCTCCACAGCTTGCGTTACCGATTCTGCAGCCGGCTTCCTCAAAAATTGTTTTGAGCGATTTGCCGCCCAGCTTTGTTTCATTTAAACCACGAGTTATATCGGTTGTTGCCGGAACAATAAAGGTATCGACGACGGTTTTCTTCCCTGCCAAGATTTTTGCCGCCGCGAGAAAATCAGTCAGCTTGCCGCCGGTGCATGAGCCGATATAAACTCTATCGACTTTCACATCGGATAGATTTTCTGCCGCCTCGACATTATCGGGCGAATGCGGCTTTGCTACGAGCGGCGGCAATTTGCTCACGTCATATTTTCTCTCCGATGCAAATTTCGCGTCTTGATCGTTTTGAATCGGAGTGAAAGTCTTCTTGGTTCTTGCTTTGACGTATTCTGTTGTCTTTTCGTCAGGTGCGATGACGCCATTTTTTCCGCCGGCTTCGATGACCATGTTGCAAAGCGTCATGCGTTCCTCGATGTTTAGGTTATGGACTGCATCGCCGGCAAATTCCATTGCCTGATACGAAGCACCATCGACACCGATATCACCGATGATCTTGAGAATTAAATCTTTTGCCATCAGGTAATCCGGCATCTCGCCGTCAAAAACAAAGCGTTGTGTTTGCGGTATTTTCACCCAAAGTTTACCGGTGCCCATGATGAATGCGGCATCGGTGTTGCCGATCCCGGTCGCAAATTCACCGAACGCGCCCGCTGTACAGGTATGCGAATCCGTCCCGAACAAAACTTCGCCGGGTCGCGTAAATCCTTCCTCCGGAAGTGCAATATGGCACACGCCTTTATAACGCGGCGAATCCACGTCATAAAAGTTTTCTATTTGCTGGTCTTTTACAAAGTCCCTAAGGAAAATCACATTTCGTTTGGCATGCTGGTCGGCAGTGAAAATATAATGGTCGGGAATTACGACAACTTTGTCGCTGTCCCATAGTTTTGCATTTTCGCCGAACTCCTTTTTAAAAATTGAAATTGTGCCTGGCCCCGTGACATCATGGGTCATAAGGACATCGACATCAACCCAAACATTTTCTCCGGGTATTACTTTATCTCTGCCAGAATGATTGGAAAGTATTTTTTCGGTTATGGTCATTCCCATTTTATTTGTCTCTTTTTCTTTTATTGTCTTGAACTATGAATCATTTGAACATCAATCTAATTGTAGTCCAACTTTCACACCGCGTCGACCTGTTTGTCTACCGGTTTTCCTTGAGGTATTTTCTTGGATTTTTCGGTTATCGCGCGGTTTGCCGCCTGCAAATATGCTTCAACACTTCCGGTTACGATATCCGTACTTGCGGCATGTCCCGTGAATATTACATCGTTAAAAATTACTTTTACAAAAACTTCACCGACAGCATCGCCGCCCCATGTTACCGAAGTAATTGTGTAATCTACAAGTTGTCCGCTCATCTTTGTTATTCTTTCGATAGCGTTGAACGCGGCGTCGACTGGGCCATCGCCTGTCGCAGAATCACAATATGCTTCCTTCCCATCAGTA
>JBAPNE010000199.1:0-5529 GCA_049278975.1 Candidatus Kryptoniota bacterium | reverse complement strand
GGATAATGGTAAACCTCGGTCATCGGCGGGACGAATTCCTTGTGCGGATTTGTAAAAATCATTTCCAGTAATTTGAAAAGAATCGTGTTGCCGAATGCGAGCGGAATGCCCTCGTTCCCTGGAACGGTGTTTGTCGCAAAATCATAATTCGGATGGATGTGAATCAAATATTCTTTGCCCGGCAAATGCGTAAATCCGAAAATCAATACCACTATACTTACTATAAACCCGACGATTGGTCCCGATACGCCGATATCGAACATGGCTTTGCGTGATGGTACAGGGGTTTTTGTCCTGATGACTGCACCGAGAGTACCGAAGTTCAGCATTCCCGGAAGAACTGGGAAAGGAATGAAATACGGTAAGGTTGCCTTGACATGATGCTTCAGGGAATAAAAAAAATGTCCGAACTCATGTGAGCCGAGAATGAGCAGCAGCGAAAGGCCGTAAACTAATCCCGATTTGAAATTCAAAAGATCAAATGGGTCTCCGCCACGCCATTCCACGCCTGCAAGTGTGGTCGTGAACAGGGTAATGATGAAGAGAGCGGCATGCAGAGGAATGCGCCACTCCCGCCAGGAAGTTGGAGATGGTTCCACATATTCTAATCGTTGTGACGATTCAGACATTCAATATTTTCGACCTTTCCATGTTACGGATTTTCCGAAATAAACAGCGAATGGAAGAATAGCAACATATATTAGATAATAAATCTCAAAATAAAGCATAAATTTCAAGTGAGCAATTTTTCCATAGTGTTGTAGCGTTGGAAAGACGAACAATGAATCCATGAGCAGCTTCAGAAAAAAGAAGATGGCACAACCTGGCACGGAGAAAAACGGAGATAAAATGATAAGCCAATGAAACAGAAATCCCGGAGCAAGCGTGAGGAAGCCGAACAGTCCCGTGTCTTTCCCGCCGGTTCCCCAGCGCTTTCGTTGCAGGAAAACTTCTTTCAGAGATTCGACTGGAAGAGTTTCGATGAGCGTGAGCTTGTCCATCGGGTAAGTATAGGTCCACTTTCCGGATAACGCGACAGCTTTAAAAAGCGCAAAATCTTCCGTGACACTGAATTTAATTTTTCTGTATCCGCCGATCTCATCGTAGGCCTTTTTCCTAAATACAAGATTGTTCCCAAGGCAAGCTACCGGCTTTCCCAAAGTTGCCGCTCCAGCACCAATAGTCAGAAGAAAACTCCAATCAATCGCCTGAATCCCATAAATAGACTTATCGGTTTGCGAAATTAGCGTAACCCCTCCGACGATTCCGGTGTTCTCGTCAAAATATTTAAGCGTCCCGGTGATCCATGATGGTGGAACGATGCAATCCGCGTCAGTCAGGAAAATAAATTCACCTGTCGCTTTGTCGATCCCTTGAGAAAGCGCATTTGCTTTGCCGCGCAACATACTGCTTTCAATTGCGTCAACTCGCTTTACACCGATGAAATTTTTTGAAGCATCGTCAATTATCGACGGTGTTGAATCGTTTGACTGATCATTTACGATGATGATTTCAAGCAAGTCCCTTGGATAGGCAAGCTTAAGCAGGGAATCGAGACACGCCGGCAATTTTTTTTCTTCATCCTTCGCTGCGACAACAATAGATACTTTCGGCTGAGGACTGACATTTGATCGCGGATTTCTGATTTGTCGTGAACGAAATGCGGCGTAGGAATAAAGAGTAAGCTCCGCAAGGTAAAGTGCCGCTATTATTTCCAACAAGCTTAGAAACATCATTTGGCCTTTCCCGAAGGGATCCCTAGTGCAGCTTGCTTCAGTCGGGAAAATTGCTGAAGCACTTGAAGCTTTTCGGTTTGTATGACCTGGGATAATGGATCGACAGCGAGAGCTTTGTCAAGCCAAAATGAAGTCAGTGTCAGATACTTATGTGAATATTCATAAGCAGCTCTTGCTTGAAACATTCGAGAATAGAAATTTATGATCTGATGCGAATAATCATTGTTAACTTTCTTCGCCGCGCTGAAGCCGTTCAATCCAGTATCAGAGAAAGGAACATAATTCGTGTCCGTTTTCAGTTCGAAGAGTAAACCGTAAGGTGCTTTGTTAAAACCATATAGGTACTGATCTTCTAACTCCGGCCCGACAAAAACTTCTCTCCCGTTTTTCATCGCGCCGGAAATTATCTCCCGGATAAAATTGGAGTAACTGCGCTCTACGACGTTCGGGTCATAAGGCAAATCGTTTTCGAAAAGCTGAAGGTTTTCTTGATAATCATTGTAGGCCGGATCGTTTGCCGGGAAAATGAAAGCATAACGATTATGAACCTGAGACGCGTACCATGATCGTCTCAGCAATTCTTTATCAATGATGATAATATCTTTGCGAACATGGTCAACGTTTTGATAGTACAATGAAGCCGCGACAAATGTGTCCCATTGATATGAGAGCACAAGAGAATTCTTAGGCAGGCTAGTCAAAATATCATGAGTGTACATTTCAGCCGAGTAGTCTTTGCTCGCATCAACTCCACTGAAGTTTGAAAAAGCCGAGACGATTGGAAATAATAAAAGCAGCGTAATGGCAACTAATTTTCCCTGCGAAAGATTCCAAAGCTGTTCCGCCAAAAAACGGAAACCGATCGCCGCGAATAGTGCGAGCGAGATATATGCGAGCAAAAAATAGCTGTCAATATTATGGATGTTGTAATTTGCTGCATAAAGCAAATCGCTCACAAGTAATACTGTTGTCCACCAGAAATATCTTCTATACGAAGATAATGAAACAACCACCCCTAAAATTGCAATTAATATTGTGATTCTGAATTCTGAGTAAAGGCCTGAGTAGAAAATTCCTAATTGATGCTGGAACACATCGAACGAGCTGAACATCCAACTTCTGAACTGCTTTCCCGTGACGTGACGGATAAATCTTTGTATGTTGTCTGGGTTTCCCCAATCGAGAAGCGGATGTTGGGATGCTCTGATGGGAAGATAAAGATATAAAAGCCCGGCGATAGCGCCGCCAAATACTATGAAGTAAAGAAATTTAAGCTCAAGTTTTTTTTGTTTGAACGCCACGATCAAAAGAAAGATCAATGCTGGAACGATCAATACGGTCGTCATGTGATTGGTGAAGCCCAATCCCAGAGTCAAGCCGGCAAAGAAGGCTCGTGGCTTCGTTGGTGCCGAATAAAATCTCAGCCAAGTAACGAGAATAACTGCAAAGAGTAAAAGTTGCAGCGGATAACTTTCAACAACCGTGCTCTGCGTCCAGAAAGTTTTTGAAAATATTAATGACAATGCGGCAACAGCAGAAGTTAATCTGACAAAAAAATGCTTGTCGTGGTTGCGTTCTAATTTATTATCTGCTCTCGGTTTTTGTTTACTCTTTTTATTACCGACGATCTTTTCGTCAGCAGTAAACAGAAGCTGTGTGTGAAGAAAAACAAAATAGAAAACGCCGTCGGCAATGGCGGTACACGCGGCCGCGAATAGATTTGCACGGAGCACTACCTCAGAGGAAAATGGAATGTGGACGAATGCGTATCCAAGAAGTGTGAAAAGCGGATAGCCGGTCGGATGAGCTATGCCGAGGGTCCAGAGAACTGAGGTAATTTCTCCGCCGTCGATGTATGGCATGCTTCTCGACATGGTCGAAAGATAGACACAAAAAGATAAGGCGATAAGCGATCCGCTTATTATAAAATCCTTGAAGTCTTCCGAACTTAGCAGGCTCGTTTTGCTTTGATTGTCTCTTGGAATTTTCGGCACTAAATGTCTTCTCACAAAATTATACTTTTGATTTTTGAAGGCAAAACCGAGGCAGAATAATTGAACACGATGATTATGACTATTTCAATCTGCTTGTGCGGCAAGGTCAGCGGTCATTTTTCTGAAAAGCGAACTTATTCTTCGCATCCTTGATTTCAGGCTGGCCAAAAATTCGGCCGGATTTTTGAAATCGAGATGTAATGCAAGTGAACTTAACTCATGTTCAGTGTGCGGAATTTTATGATTCGTCTTTGAAAGAGAAACATAGTTCGCAAGCTCGATGCCGCGGTAGAATTCATACGTGTCTCTCATTTCGATTGCCGTTTCATCAGGCAGCGCGGAAATATTTTTGAGTTTTTCTATTAAGTCCACCATTTTTCCGGGAAATGCATCAGCCATCTTTTGAGAATTACTTAAGGCAAGCGTTTGCACAAGAAGCTCGATGGCAAACATGCCGCCGTCACCGGATTTTACATCTATCTCGTCGAAATATTTTTTGCTTTGAATAACCTTGTTGTAGATTGTTGCTATTTCTTCGACCGAAGCACGATTCAGTTTGAAATTTTTCAGAGTTGACGCGATCAGGGTTTCAACTCTTTCCGAAAATACGTGTTCGGAGGAAGATGGCACGACATTTCTGAATCGAGTCATCGCCATGGCTTCCCAAATCGAGAGTCGTTTTTTGATATATGTTTCATACTCCGATTCCGTCATCAGTAACGGTGCACTTTTCCCTTCCGGGCGAAGTTTCATGTCCATCGCCAGTATTTGATTGCCATTTTCATCGAGAAGTTTTTTCTGAATTTCCGGGATCTTCTTCTCGACCGCGGGATGAGTTAGTTTCAACTTATCCTGCAGAATGAAAACAACATCAAGATCGGATGCGAAATACATTTCACCCGATCCGAATTTCCCTCCTGCGATTATGATGGGGCAATTCTTCGGAAATGTTTTTTCGGCGGCTTTGACAAAAAAATATTCTGCGACATTCGTCCATCTCGCGTGCATTTCGGAAAGAGGGATCTCGCCCAACAAATACAGTGTTCCTAACTTAACCTCGTTAAATTTCTTTTGAAGGGAAATGGGAAGAGAATTTGAAAAATAAATTTCTGGATCGAAAAGTCCCTCAGATGAAAGAGTCATGTCCAAAAGCAGTGGCTCAGCAGTCAAGTAATCGATAAATCGTGTTGCTTTCGAACAGAGCGTCAGGATCAATTTCCTAAAATTTTCATCTGAAAGAGATTTGTAAAACACTTCAAGACTTTTTAGCGCGCTAATCAAGCGCGACAGGTTTTTCAAAGTTAAATCTTGATCGACGGTCAATTTTATGTCTTCGAAGAGATCTGGGGCGATCTCGCGAAATGCTTTTGTAATAACGGTAGGGAATTCGATATCTCCGGCTCTTGTGATACCGCGAGACATGAACTTAACGTTTCTGAAGCCTTCCTCAATCAGTGTAAAGCCGAAATTCTCGAGAACGCGCCGTGTCCTTTCGTCATTCATTGAACCTTCGAGAAGCTGTTCCATTTCTGTTCGTTCGATCGGTTGATCAATGCGAAAAACATTGTTGAACAAAGCGGACACTGAGTCAAAATACGCGAACAATTCGTTCCGGAACTTTCTTTCATTTTTATATCCGCATCTCTTCGAAAGATTCCGGAATTCTACGGCGTCTGACGGCAGCGTATGAGTCTGTAAATTTTTTAAAAGCTGTAATCTGTGTTCCACGATCCTGTGAAACTTGTAAGCATCCGAGAGGATGGACGCTTCCTGTTTGTTTATGAACTTATTTTTTTCAA
>JBAPNE010000198.1:0-3871 GCA_049278975.1 Candidatus Kryptoniota bacterium | reverse complement strand
CCTGGATACTTGTGCCATCCTTGACTCTAAAAAATAAAAAAAGTAACACGCCGAGAATTACAATCCCGGCAAGCACCTTGCCGCCAGGTTCAACCTTAACTCGCGCCATTTCCTATTTCAGTTGTCGGAAGAAGATGAACGTTTCCGCTTCGCAGTGTGTGATTGCTCAGGTACCTCCTGAGAGACGAAATACTGTAGGACACTCGATAGTCTTTGTTCTTCCTTCTCTTTCTCTTGTTGCCAAGCTTGAAATTTCTCGCGAGTTTCTTTCAGCAAACTATTGTTGTCCTCCATCCTCTCACGGATTTCGTTGAAAATTCTTTCCATCTCTTCTTGAAGACGCTTATTCTCTTCACTTTTCTTTTGTTCAAGCTCCCGCAGCCGCCGTTCTTCAATTTTCTCAAATTGTGTCAGTGCCTTGTCGCGCCTCACGGCATCCTGGATCACCTCTTCGGCGGGGATTCTCAGGGCTTCGAGCGCGACCATCAAAGCACTGCGTCTGATTTCAGGAGTAGCATTTTTGAGATAGACACTTTTCAAGAGTTCTTCTGCGCGATATACTGTGAACCCGTTTGCAGGCTCTTTTAAGCCGAAAGCCTGGAAGACCGCTTCGAAGCTTGGGAACTCTTCCCCGACCCGTGCTACAGGCTGTTCGAGTTGAGGCTCGGAAATTTCCAAACGACTTTGGCTATCTGGAGCCTGTATTGTCGTTCGGGCCTTTTTCTCTTCATCTTCAACCGACACAAAAACGTTATACCATTTTTTCTCTGCCATATTTACCTCCATAAATTCATCGGTAATTTAGAAACTAACAAACATTTAATCAAGATTTCGTAAAAGAAATATTTTATCTCTCAATCTCAACCATAAGTTAAATGGAGTCAATTAATAACTCAATAAATTCGCCAATAAGTCATAAGAAGTTTTATCAATGTCGAGCAATCTCGGATAAAGGTTTAGACCGCAGTAAAAGACTATGCCCTGTCCTATTCTTTTTTCTATAAGCAGCGCACAAACGCCAGACCTGACCAAAATCTTTGAATCATCGCTTGATTCTCTCTCTAATCCCCCGTAAGAAATTACGAAAGGGCCTCCAGTAAAATTCCTTTCATCAATTTTATTGGGGACATTAAATACTTTTTCTGTCGAATCAATAATTACTTGATTATTGCAACCAACAACCGATAAGCGGGAAAATTTCACCCCTTTTCCGACGGATAAATTTGTTTGATCAGCTTCGTATTGCGGGAGAATAATTAGTCTGCCGCCCTCGATGATCCATCGTCTCACCGATTTCAATCTTTCAGACAGTGCAAGAAACTTATCAAAAGAAAATTGGTCTACTATTATCGCAGAATAATTAGGCAGCTCTTTACTCGAAAGGCCTGCCGTATCCAACACTATTGTTGCGACACCCAGCCGGTGAAGAGCGATTTGCATCGGGCTGTTTGGGATTACAGAACAAAGTCCGATTTTCTTTTTAATGTCTATTTTGACATCGAGAGAGTGAACTATAAAACTACCTACGGAAATTCTTTGACCTGCCAAAATTTTTGTTTCATGCGGAACTGTCAACAATGTATCCTTCCACAATAAAGGAAGCGTATCTGTAACAACATAATTTTTTCCTGGCAACTCGACTTTCTCTTGCGGCGATGAAACGATCCCATCATTCACATAAAACACGCCCCCCGCTTTATCTCGCACATTACTTTTAAACCGCACATAAATGTCTGTATCATGAAACATCACCACCAGCGGTGTCAACACCTCCGCGGATCGAAAAGGTGCGATGATAAGCGGTATTTCCTGCCTGTACATGAAATTATGATTTTGGTTTGGATCCTCGTGTCGCACAATAAAAATCAATGGAGTCCTCACCTGCATAGCCGCAAATCCTTGCGGTGTTTCAGTCGAGTTGAGTGGAATCGATCGAGGAGATAGCACCCTAAATTCCGTACTATCTTTCCAGTCGTAAACATTGTTTTGAGCTTCATTTACGACCCATTGTTTTTGAATGACTCCCGGAAAGAGAACTTGTGTTTTACCTTTGCTGAAAGCGGTATCCAGTTTACCGAATCTGAGAAAGAAAATTTGGATTGGGGTCACAACCGTATCGCTCACGCTGTACCGAACCCCAACTCCTAAGATTACACAACGAAGTTTCTCAAGTGCAAGCTTCCATGTTGTTAATATTCTCAGATCGTCTTGATCAATTGAATACTCGTAGTGATTTATGAAAGCGTCAACTTTATCTATCGTGGTACACAGTGCTGCAAGTTGTTCTTCACGATTGGTGACCTTTTCAATCGATAATATTGAATGAACTTCCGGCAACAATGCTCTTAGTTCTTTACCAATTTCCGGAAGCCCCTTGTCCAACGGGAGCAATGGTTCAGTTGTTCTCGGATAAAGTTGTGCGTAACGATGCGACTTGTTCTTATTCCACAGCGGGATTTGGTATCTTAAACTTTGATAATACTCTTCTGCTTCGTGTGCCATCTGTGAATAAGTCTTCGACCACACTAGATCGTTTTGCTCAACAGGAATATCAGAGGTTTTGTCTTTTTCGTTAGTTTCTATGAAAAGCCGTTTCACCTTCCACAAAGAGGGTGACTTCCTGGCACTAATATTCTTTACGACAATGTTTTTAAGATACGCAAGACGCTGCGATCTCTCACTGCCTGACAAAGGATCACCATCAAGTACGATAATATCGGGTCTGATTTGCGAGATCAAACTGTCGAGACGACCGTTCAACATTTTGCCAAGCTCAGGTGTTGCGTCGAAGCAACCGGCTCCAGCGGAAAATTCATTGATCGGGATATTTAGAAAATATGATCGCACACCGAGATCAGATAGCGCGTGGTACGCTTCTTCTTTTCTCCGTGAAGCAAGCTGATAAAACATTTCGCCGTTGAAATCACTTGGGATATCTTCGCCATTAGTTACATAGGCAACCGCAACTTCAGCGCCCCTTCCAACTCTGAAATTCGCTATAGAGGCAAGATTTTCAAAGCCCGGTGCTATGGCAATTATGAGATAAACATTGGGGTTCTTTATTTCGCGGATCGCTTGTTCCACTGCTCGGCCTCCATTATCCGGGAAATATGGTGAGGGCTGCGCGCGTGCCACAGCCATGAAAGCAAAGAAGAGCGCGATACAATATTTAAATGACATTTCTATTCCTATTTAATAGCATAAGTATCACTCAAACCTAAAGACTAAGGACAATAGATTAACCACTTTCGCATTTTCCGCAACTTCACATATATCTTCATAAAATAATTGACCATGAAACACCAAGAATGCGCCACTTGCTGCTGAGTTGCATGAATGGATTTAGAAATATTAAGTGAAGATCGATTCTTTTCCGTTGTTCATTTTATTCGCACTACTCGGGTTCTCTTTCAAGTGGCAATTCTGGTCTAAAACAAAAAAGGGTTGGAGAAAACACCTCCAACCCTTTCAAATCGTTAGGGACTATTCCTTAGAAACCAAGTTTTACAGTAAACACATTTTCCGACGTCAGAAGCAAAACGTGTTGGAAAGCATAGTCAAAAGTGAAATTGACACCACCTAAGTTGTAATTGATCCCGGCTCCAAGTGTCCAGTCGAAAATCTGGGAAGTCTGTCCAGTCACATCTTTCGTTGCATTCGGCGCATAATTGTATCCAACGCGGACGAACAACATGTTATTGAATGCATACTGGGCTCCAACCTTCCATAGATCACTACTGTAGTTGTTATTCTCAAAGTCCCCGTAAACGGTAACGTCGTTCATTTCACTCAGCTTCTTATCGTACGCCAAGGCAATCTCCATCTGAGACGGAAGCTCGAATGATGCCGCTTGAACTCCATACCATTGTGT
>JBAPNE010000197.1:0-12976 GCA_049278975.1 Candidatus Kryptoniota bacterium | reverse complement strand
AGTTTTTCTCATGATTTCCGGATACATGCTCGCAGACGGCCTTTTTCTTTCGAATGTGGCATCGCTCAGGCCATTCTTTTCTTTGACAAGTATCCTTTTCCTGTTCTTTATTCCAGCTCTTACGATGAGATCGTTTTCCGAAGAATTTAAGAACGGCACAATCGAAATTATCGTAACGCACCCGATCGGAAGAGGCCGGATAGTTGCCGGAAAATTTTTGTCGAGTTTCATTATCGTGGCGGCGGCGCTGATTCCCACGCTCATTTATTACATCATGGTTGCCGGTCTTGGGAACATCGATGGTGGTACAGTGCTCTCTGGCTATATCGGACTTATGTTTCTTGCCGCCGGATACGTTTCCGTCGGAATTTTTGCTTCGAGCTTGACACAAAACCAGGTTGCGGCTTTCATAATCTCTTTATTCGTTCTATTTATCTTTTTCATTTTAGATAAAGTAACGGCGCTTGCTACTGGCCCGGCTGCTTATGCTTTGCAATACGCAAGCTCCGATTTCCATCTGGAAAATTTTTATAAGGGAGTTATTGATTTGAGAGACGTCGTTTTCTTTTGTGGCGTCACCGTATTTTTTTCTATTTTGACATCGAAATGGCTGGAGTTAAAGTTCAAATGAAAAAAAATATTCGCGGTGCTGCTCTTCAGGCTCTCCTCTATTTTGTCGCGATCATTTTTATAAACGTCGTTGTAAGTGGGTGGTTCTTCAGACTCGATTTGACAAGAGACAGAGTTAATACCTTGTCTCCCGCAACAGCAAATCTTCTGAAAAGTTTTAAAGACAGAATGATTGTCAGAGTTTATTTTAATTCCGACTTGCCTTCGCCATACAACAACAATCGCCGCGCCTTGATTGACATTTTGCAAGAGCTTCAAAGTCTTTCGAACGGCAAACTCGAATATGAAATCTACGACCCGACAAGCGATTCCGATGTCAGCAAGGCAACATCGGAAGGAATTCCGCAAGTCCAAGTTCAAGTCGTGAACAACGATAAATTGGAAGTTAAGCGCGCCTTCATGGGGTTGGCCATCGAATATCATGGACAGAAACAAATCATGCCGGTTATAGAAGACCTATCCAACTTCGAGTATGAAATGGCATCGCGGATCGATCGCTTGATAAATCCTAATAAGAAAACGATAGCGATCGCCGAGGGAAATGGCGAGCCGTCGTTCGAGGAGATGCAGAAGGCGCAAGAAGCACTTTCGGACAGGTACGAATTGCTTCCCGTAAACTTATCGACGCCGGTTCCGGATTCCGTGACGGCTTTAATTATGCTCCAGCCGGTAACCGCTTTCTCGGATTCGCAACTGTACCATCTTGATCAATATATGATGAAGCACGGGCGAGCCGCATTCCTTACGAGCATGGTTAATGCTTCGATGCAAACCCAATTCGCGACAGACCTCGAGCTAAATCTTTCACGGCTTTTCCAGAGTTATGGTTTTGAAATCAAGAAAGATCTTGTGCGAGATGCGGTTTGTGCCTCGGTATCCATGATGCAGAGAGAAGGCGGACTCGAAATCCAAACAGCGCTGCCGCACCCCTATATACCGATCGTCAACAACTTAGACAAATCTTTTGTCGTTACACAGAATTTGCATCAAATCATAATGCCGTTTCCGAGTGAGATCGACTCAACCGCTGCACATAATTTGCATCTTAAAGTGACACCGTTTGCAATGTCGAGTGAACGGAGCGGAGTTCAAACGGGATTCTATTATCTTGATCCAAGTGCGCAGTTTACGCGCGCGATGTTCCAGCAGCATTATTTGCTTCTCGGAGCGGCTATCAACGGAACAATAAAAAGTACAATAGCTGACACAGACCGTTATGGGAAAGCGGATCCGGCTCGAAAGACACAGGGAGATGAACGGATCGTGGTCATCGGCGATGGGAATTTCGTTCGAGATGTTTTCTTGAGCAATCCGGAGAACTTATCTATTCTTTTAAACACTGTTGACTATTTAACAGACGACATAGGATTGGTTTCAATTCGGGCAAAATCTTTCTTGCCGGACCCTCTGAAGCCGGTGTCGGACACAACGCGCGTCTCGGCCAAAGATACAATCATCGCTCTTCCGCCACTGCTCGTGCTTGCTTTTGGTTTAATTTATTGGCGGCGGACAGTGAACCGCCGGAATGCTTATCGTGCAACTCTTGCCGCAGAAGTGATCCACGATACGGAAAAAGGTGAGGACAATTCAACCAAAGATTGATAGCAGTGATGGCAGAAATAATCTACCAGCCCTCTATGATCTTTCACAGACCTCTTGATATTATCTGATTCCATGGAACATATTGGAAATAAGTTTCCCAACCCGGAGAATTTTATGAGAAATATCTTATTATTTATTATGGCTGTAATTCTTACATCCCTCAATGTACCAGCCCAACAAATCAAAATTCTTACTGACCAAATAGGTTATGATACCATAAGGCCAAAACACGCCGTAATCTTAACAACAAAAGATGACACAATATTTTCCGTGAAAATTAAAAAAAGTGGATCCAGGGAAGAAGCATATTCTCCAAAGCCTGTATTCAAAGGACCGGTTGATCACTGGAAGGATTGGCAATTCTGGACGGCAGACTTCGATGCATTGTCGGGGGAAGGGAGTTATTACATCGAATGTCTTACCAACAAAGGCACAATCGATTCGTATCCATTTTCTATAAAACATGACATTCTTGAAAGAAGCACAATCTCTAATCTCATTTATTACTTTAAAGATGAACGATGTTCCGGATTGTTGGATAAAGCAGATAGAAACCTGAAGTTCGCCGGCGATCTAAAAGGTACCGTAGATGCACATGGTGGATGGTATGATGCGACAGGTGATTACGGGAAACATCTGACGCAGTTATCTTTCACTTCATATTTTAACCCTCAACAAATTCCTCTGGTAGTATGGACACTTTTTAAATCTTATGAAGAATTAGAAAAAAGGAACGATGCAAACTTCAAAGAATATATAAGAAGGATTTTAGATGAAGCCATGTACGGTGCGGATTTTCTGGTTCGCATAAAGGTTCCGGAAGGATCTTTCTACGTATCAATTGCCGCCCCTGGCCAGGATAAGAAACCTGAAGATAGGCGTATCGCGCCGGTCAGGACTAGTTTTTCAATAACAACTACGCCGGCAGCAAACAATACTTATCGAAACAATTTTGGGGAAGACCTTAACAATAAATTGATGTACGAGGCAGGATTCAGGTCTGGCGGAGGAATTGCAATAGCTGCTTTGGCAATTGCCAGCACTTTTAATTTTTCAGGCGAGTTCACTAATGCCGATTATCTTAAAGCCGCCGAAGATGCTTTTCAATTTCTGGAAAAGAATAATTTGCGCTTGACAAACGATGGCAAGGAAAATATCATTGATGATTATTGCGCATTGATTGCATCGGTAGAATTATATAAAGCAACAAAGAACGCTCATTACAAATCGTATGCTGATACAAGGGCAAAGAATCTGATGGAACGTTTAGTATCGGACGTTAAGTATCAAAATTATTGGCGTGCGGATAATAAAGACAGGCCGTTCTTTCATCCATCAGATGCGGGGCTTCCGGTTATGAGCTTGCTTTCCTATCTGGAGATTGCAGACGATTCTGTTAAACCCGTGGTTCTTGAAACAATAAAAAAGTCACTCGAATTTGAATTGAAGCTGACGGATGAAGTTAATAATCCATTTGGTTACAGCAGGCAGCTTGTTCAGGATAGAGACGGCAAGAGATACACAAGCTTTTTCTTTCCGCATAATACCGAGGCATCGCCATGGTGGCAGGGTGATAATGCCAGGTTAGCTTCTTTAGCGACGGCTGCGCGAAAAGCGTCAGAATATTTTAAAGGCGACCCGGCATTTTATCACGAACTTCAATCCTTTGCTGTCGATCAGCTTAACTGGATACTTGGATTAAATCCATTCGATTCATGTATGCTATATGGGTCCGGAAGAAATAATCCGGCGTACATGTTCTTTGACTCTTATCAATATACCAACTGTCCCGGCGGTATCAGTAATGGAATTACTGCTGGACTTTATGATGAGTCAGACATAGATTATATAATTCCGTATTCTAAAACCGGAAAAGATTATGATTGGAGATGGAGCGAGCAATGGCTTCCGCATTCAGCCTGGTTCCTGCTTGCGGTATCGCTAGGTGAAGGAGAATAATTATGGATAGAAGGGAATTACTAAAAACTTTCGGCCTGGCATCAATCGGGGTTCTGGCAAAACCATTCGGCAAAAATGATTTACCTGTTAGTAAAGGCGGCGATACTAAGCTAAAAAATTGGGCGTGGATAACTGCAGATCCGAAGACGTCCGTTGATGATTGGAAAGGGAAGTTAGCGGGAATGAGAAAAGCAGGCATTCATGCTATCCTTCTCGAAATTTTTGACAGCTATTTCGCTTATTTCACAAGTAAACATTTACCCGTTAAAGATCAGTGGCTGGAGAGAATATTACCGATTGCAAAATCAGAAGGCTTAGAAGTTCACGCCTGGATGTGGACCATGATTTGCAACGTCGAAAAAATATATACAGAACATCCAGAGTGGTACATGGTAAACGGGAAAGGCGAATCATGTCTTGAAAAACCTGCTTATGTTGATTGGTATCGATTTCTATGTCCTTCGCGAGCTGAGCCTCTGGAATTTATAGCTACAAGAGTAAACGAACTGGCACAGTATGATCAGCTGGACGGCATTCACCTGGATTACATCCGCTATCCCGATGTGATAATAGCTGAAGCGTTACAACCTAAATATGGCGTAGCGCAAGACCGCGAGTATCCTGGATATGATTATTGTTATTGTGAGGTCTGCCGAAAGACATTCAAAGATAAAACCGGACTTGATCCGAAGGAATTAAGTGATCCAACCTCAAATTCGGAATGGAGGCAATATCGTTACGAGACTATCAGCAATTTTGTAAACAATAAATTAATTCCCATCGCGAGGAATCATAAGAAAGAGATCACCGCGGCAGTATTTCCTCCCTACAGTTGGCTGCGAGTGCGTCAACAATGGCCTAATTGGAATCTGGATGCCGTTCTTCCAATGATTTACCATAGTTTTTATTATCAGGGAATTGAGTGGATCAAGGAACAAACCGAAAAGGGAATTTATTCATTAAGAAAATCAGAGCCATTATACAGCGGTTTAGCTATACACGACTTGAGTCCCAACGGATTAGCCAAAGCAATTGAAGCAGCAATATCCGGCGGCGCTAACGGTGTTGCCCTTTATCCCGCGAACGACATGACTGATGCACAATGGATAAGTTTTCACGATGCTGTTTCCACGTATTGACCTTCTGTTCCATTATAAGAAATATTGGACGGGAGGTTATCCCGTCCATTGCATGAGAGGCGCATCAGCCTCCGGCTGAAATTCGTTGGTTCAGCGAATCAACCACGAAAGGTTTTAATTACTTGGCCAGTTGAAGTTCGTAGTCAGTCTTTTGGTCCATTGGGATTGTCATCGGGTTGTCGCCTGATGACTGCATTGTGAGATCTTGAACTGACGAGCCGCTAATCTTCACAACTTTCCCGGCACCATAGTCAAACATAGCTGAACCGGTAATTGTCCCTGTGCCGTTTATTGCCAAACTCATTCCCTGAACATTTGTCGAACCGTTCATGGAAATTTTTCCTGTATATTCTATCCTGGCACAGGAAATTCCATCGACATCTTCTTTCCCAACCAGTTTATAATCCGTACTGCTATTAACAATAATTTTTCCCTGTCCGCCGGGCGTTCCTGCAGTATCAATTTTATCCTGATGCCATGTTGCGCCAGCATCAACAGCTCCTGCCGGCAACTTAAAGAAGAAACTGCCAAAGTCTTTCATTTGACCTGCGCCCGTGCTGGCAAATGTCGTGTCGAGCCATCTCGTGGAAATTTCCTCGCCGTTCGGATGAATACGCGTTTCCTTGACTTTGCCGACGACAGGCGAAGGAGTCCTGTTCGTGTCGCCGCTCGGTAGCACCATAATGTTTTGACTTGAGTCGATGGTTATCGAATAGACCAATTCACTGCCAGCATTGGTGCTCGTCATAGAAATTGATTGATCCGAAAACATAGAAAATGTCGATTCTTGATTTCCCATTGTCTGAGTTGACTCGACAGTTGTATGGGCTTTGTATTTAAGAGGGGCAGAAGCTTTGTATTCAAGTTTGTACTGTGCCATCCCGCTAACACCCAACAAAGCTATAATTAATGTAACCGCTAATGTTTTCAATGTTCCTCCATTGTTTATTTGTTTATTAGTGTAAGTAATTCTTTCGCTATTATTTATTTGCAACAGTTAACCGGCTTAAGTTGATGTTGCTTCGAGAATAAGTTCGGCAACGTCTTTAACGCCGACATGGTCCTCAGCTTTTTTCGCTTTAACTCCATCCGTCAACATCGTCATGCAGAACGGACAAGCGGTTGCAACAACATCCGGGTTTGTCGCCAATGCTTCCTCAGTCCTCTCAATATTTACTCGCTTGCCAATTCTTTCTTCCATCCACATTCTCGCACCGCCTGCTCCGCAGCAAAAGCCTTTATCTTTGGAGCGTTTCATCTCAACAAGCTCGACCCCGTTCACACTTTCGAGGGCGTTTCGCGGTGCATCGTAAACACCATTGTACCTACCAATATAACATGAATCATGGTAAGTAACGCGTGCTTTTTGTGAAGCGGTCAGCTTAAGCATTCCAGACTCAACTAATTCCTGAATGAATTCTGTATGATGGACCACTTCATAATTTCCACCAAAATCTGGATATTCATTCTTCAGTGTGTTGAAACAATGGGGACACGTTGCAACTATTTTTTTTACCTTATGTTTGTTTAGGGTTGCGACATTTTCCTTGATGAGCATCTGGGATAAATATTCGTTGCCGCTTCGTCTCGCCGGATCGCCTGTACATTTCTCTTCATTTCCGAGAATCGCGAATTTTATTCCGGCGATCTTCATCAACTCGGAAAATGCAATTGCAACTTTCTGATATCTCATGTCGAAACTTCCGGCGCATCCAACCCAATAGAGAATATCGAAATCATCGTTGAGACTTGCGGTGGTAGGAACACCATGGCCTTCTGCCCACTTTGCGCGATCATTTTTGTTGAACGCCCAAACAGTGTAGTTGTTTTCTAAATTCTTGTAAGCTGTTGCAAGCTCGGCAGGGAATCGTGACTCATTGAGCACAAGGTAACGGCGCATATTGACGATAGATCCGACATGCTCGATCATAACCGGGCATTCTTCCATGCATGCACGGCAAGTCGTACACGCCCACAATTCGTCTTCGGTGATGAAATCTCCTACTAGATGTTTACTGTCAGTTTCTTTGCTCGCCATGATGCCGGGCGCTTTCTCCATCGTTCGGTGGCGAATGTCTGTAATAATTTTGCGCGGAGAAAGCGGCTTCCCCGTAAAATTCGCCGGGCAAACAGAATCGCAGCGCCCACATTCGGTGCATGTAAAACCATCTAGCAGCTGTTTCCAGGAGAAGTCTTCTATATCGCCGGCACCGAATCTCGTGATATTTTCAGATTCTAAGTTTAAAGGCTTTAGCTCGCCGCGCGGCTGAAGGCTTGAGAAATAAACATTAAAAAATGATGAGCCAATGTGAAGATGTTTTGAATAAGGCAGATAATTCAGAAATCCTAAAACAAGTGAGATATGTGCCCACCAAAATATCTGGAATATAATTTCTTTTGTGTTGTGGGATAATGGAATGAAAAAAGTTGCGATCAAAGAAGAGAAAAACCGCGTACTTGAGTCAAGAGCATCATGGTGCATAGCGCCGGAAGTTTGAATCGCAATATGAGAACTATTTTGCAAAAACATGGATACCATGATGAGGAGTATCCACACAAGAATTAAGTTAGCGTCGAACTTTGAATGGGTTGAAATCTTGAGGCGTTTCACATGAGCGATATTTCTTCTGCACAAAGCAATGAGTACAGAAATAATCACTAAAAGTCCGAGAGCATCTTGCAGAAATACAAGTGGGGAATAAAAAATGCCGAGGAATGAAAGTGACAAATTTTGCCGAAAGCCTTGCAGGAAACTTTCTAAGATAGCCGTCAGCAACACGACAAATCCCCAGAAGATGAAGAAGTGCATCCAACCTGCGAGCGGCTCGCGAAGCAATTTCTTTTGCCCGAATGCTATTGACAAAACCATCCCAATGCGCTTGAGAGGATGGTCGAACCGTTTTTCATCCTTTCCAACTTTTAAACGGCCAACCAGTCGGCTAACGTTCATGGCAAAGAAACAAATTCCCGCGACAAGAAGTATTAGAAATATGATGGATCTCATTTTCGCCGCATGATTTATAAAATATATCTTCATGGCATATCACAATCAATTGAATCTGTTTAATTGAAAATTTATACACCTGAAGTTATATTTTGTTCAAATGAAACACACAGCAATGTTCCTAAAACTGAATCGATGAATGGGAAGAATAGTAGCGATAGCTAACCAAAAAGGGGGAGTTGGGAAGACAACCACAACAGTTAACATTTCCGCATGCATAGCTGCATTAGAACATAAAGTCCTTTTGGTTGACGTAGATCCTCAATCAAATGCAACAAGTGCAATTGGTTTCAACAAGGATGAGCCGCACACAACCACTTACGACATTTTGATTGGCGCTTCATCGCCAGAGAGCGCTATTTCTGATACTTCACTTTCATTCCTCAAAGTGATGCCATCGGATATTAATCTTGTCGGCGCTGAAATTGAATTAGTTGAAGTTGAACATCGGGAATCGCTCCTAAAAAATTCGCTCGCAAAAATTAGAGACAACTTTGATTACATTTTTATCGATTGTCCACCTTCGCTTGGAATTCTTACTGTGAACGCGCTTGTTGCTGCGGATAGTGTGCTTGTCCCAGTTCAAACGGAATATTTTGCGCTTGAAGGACTTGGGCAATTGCTGAATACAATTTCCATGGTTAAGAAAAATTTGAACAGCGACCTGGAGTTAGAAGGTGTTCTGCTGACGATGTTCGATTCACGGTTGAAACTGTCTAATCAGATTGTTGACGAAGTAAGGCGTTATTTTGATCAAAAAGTCTTCAGAACCGTCGTCGGTAGAAATGTTAGGCTTAGCGAAGCGCAAAGTTTCGGTAAACCGATTATCCTTTACGATGCAGCGTCGCTCGGTGCGAAACATTACATGGAATTATCGAAAGAGTTCCTGAGCCGAAGGAATCAAAGCACAGCCAAGCGCCATCACCCCGATTCGATGCCAACGATTGACACTCCGGTTATTAATAGGGAAGACACAAAAACATGAAGTCTAACATTAGGCTGGGAAGGGGCTTAGATGCCCTTATAAGAAAAGATTCTACGTCATTCGATAAAACTATTCAATCGGGTACAAGTCGTCTTTCGGTAGATTCCGTTGTGAAAATTCCTGTCCGCGATATAAGAGCGAATAAATTCCAGCCGAGAAAACAATTCCATAGAGAAAGCTTAGAAGAGCTAAAAGATTCCATAAAAGAAAACGGGCTCGTGCAGCCAGTTACGGTTCGCAGGATTGATGGTGGCTTGTTTGAACTGATTTCCGGAGAAAGACGGCTCAGAGCGGTGAACGAACTTGGTATCAAAGATATACCAGCATATGTTCTACAGGTTGATTCGGATGCAAAGATGTTAGAGCTTGCTCTAACTGAAAATCTCCAGCGAGAGGATCTTAATCCAATTGAAATAGCTCTCGGATATCAGCGATTGATCGACGAATGTGATCTTACACAGGAGCAGGTTGCAAGGAAAGTTGGGAAAGATAGAGTTACGGTTACAAATTCTCTGAGATTGCTCAAATTGCCGGCGCAAATTCAAAAAAGTATAACGGCTGGCGAAATTTCAGAAGGGCATGCAAGGGCCCTTGTTGCCATAGAAAACCAGAAGGAGTTGTTCCGACTTTTTGATAAAACGGTTCGGAATAGCCTGAGCGTTCGACAAGTAGAAAATGAGGTGCGCCAGCTTCTCGGAAAGTCCAAAACAAAATCCCCAAGAACTAATGATAGCAAAATTCCCGGTCGAAATGGGACAAATAATAATTCCGTGATATCAGATATAATCGATAAATTGAGAAAGCACTTAGGGACACAAGTTAAAATCAATTATAGTGACACACACAAAGGTGAAATAAAGATCGAATTCTACACCGATGATGACTTGGAAAGATTAATTGAATTGATTCTCGGTGATCGGAGGGAATAATCGATGAAAGTTCTCCACACAAAGGATGCTCCACAACCAATCGGACCTTATTCTCAAGGAATAGAAATCGACGGATTTCTCTTTCTAGCCGGTCAAATTGGCTTGAAGCCGGAAACCGGAGAGATGGCGGCCGGATTGACTCTGCAGACTCACCAAGTCGTAAAAAATATTTCGGCATTGCTTCAATCGACTGGTTGTTCACTCTCAAATGTTGTCAAGTCAACAATTTACCTGCAAAGTATGAATGATTTTTCTGAGTTCAATAAAATATATTCCGAATATTTTAAGGAGAATCCACCGGCGCGGACTACCGTTGAAGTGTCTGCATTGCCTCGGAATGCTTTGATAGAGATCGACATCATTGCCCACAAATAAACTCTCGAGAGAGATAACCTTATTCGTGGGAATTCTTACGTTTGCCTGTTTGAGTTCATCTGCGTCAAACGCACAAAGCAAAGTAACTGACGATTATCAATTCAGCCGATTGGAATTGGAAAACAATCTTGGCATCTGCAGTTTAGATTTTGATTCGCTAAAGGTAAACACCACCGTCCAATCTTCAGACACAACAGTCGACACAACTATAGTAATGATCAAGCAAAAGTCTGCTCTTACAGCAGTGTTGTTGTCAGTGGTAATACCGGGAGGCGGGCAGGTTTACAACGGAAGTTATTGGAAAGTACCAATCATAGTTGGCGTTCAAGCTTTTTTCATTACACAATGGATCTCGAATAACAAGACTTACCAATCTTTAAAGAATCAATACGCCGATTCCCTAAGAGCCGGTGCTTCGTCCGACGTTCTCACTAATCTACAAGGCGATAGAGACAGTTTCCACGATCAGCGCGATTCTTACGCATGGTATATCGCGGGTGTCTATCTTCTATCGATGCTTGATGCCTATGTTGATGCAGAGCTTTCAGGTTTTGATGTGTCACCGAGCCTTGGAGCCGGACCAACAGGATCAACAAATCTTGCCGTCTCGTTTCGGATAAAGTTTTAGAAACCTTTTTCTTTTCTGTTTTTCAACGCGTGCGTGTTATTCGACAAGAATCCTAAAAAATAAAAAAAGCTGGATAGAAATAATCCCGGATACATCGGCTGAATCCCAAGAAAGTAGGTGGAACTTGTTGATCCACCATGTAAAAATCCGGAGATGAGCCAGAGCAGGGAAGTCAGCCATCCGGCCATCATTGACAAAAAGATGTATTTGCTGCTGATATGAAGTTTTGGGAAATAACTTGTAACTAACGGAATCAGAAGCCCCGGCACAAACACGCTTCCAAGGTCGTACCATATTTGAATGACCGAAGGGAGCAACAGGGAAATTGCGATTGAGATTATCGCCGTAACCAATATTCCAATCCGGGAATAAATTAAGATACTTTTGTTGCTCTCGCTGTTTTTACCACGGGCTCCGAAGAATCCGAACAAAATATCCTTCCCGATCGTAACAGCAGAAATGAATGTCAGGCTTTCGAGACTCGCCATGATGGTTGCAAGAATGCCGACGTAAAATAATCCTTTAACAAAACTTGGCAGAACAACTTCAGCAAGCGCAGGATATGACATTGCAGGCTGGCTAAGATTCGGAACGATAGCACGAGCGTAGAGCCCCGTGAATGACGTCATAAAATCAAAGAAAATCCAAAAGAGAATGGACAGCAAAATTCCATATTGAGCGACTGATCCTGACTTTGCTGCGTAGCATCGCTGATGGAATGCCGGATCGATCAGCGTCCAGCTCGCTATGAAGAACCATGCGATGATATACTGCCACGAATTTCCGCCTGTTAAGGTCAGATGCCCTTGTGGAACGTGAGACTTAATGAACGATATTCCGCCGTAATGCAGGTAACAATAGGGAAGTAATACTCCGAATCCGATGTACATTAGAATAAATTCGACAGTGTTTGTGCGGACATCGGAATGCAATCCGCCGGAATAAAGGTAAACGATCGATGCGATGGTTGTAACAATTACTGAAACTGTCAGTGACCAGCCAGAAATCATTTCAACAATAATTCCAACCATTAAGACATAGGGGGCCGGAGTCACAATGAAGAGTGCGAGAAACGATCCCATGGTTGCTGTCGCATTACCATAGCTTTCCCGGAGTTTATCGGGTATCGTATGCAATTTTGCATTATGAACCCTTGGAGCTAAAAAAATTGCAAAAATAATCGCAAAGAAATAATATGGGACGCCGAATATGAACCAATTAGAAATTCCGTAGCGGTAGGAAAATTCGCCGACTCCCAAAATTCCACCGTACCATGTTGATACAAGAGTCGCAATGAAAATCGGCAGAGTGAGACCACGGCCTGCAACTAAGTATTCATCTATGTGTCCGTGCGATTTTCTTGCTGCGCGGAACCCAACGAATACGACAGTCGCAAAATATATTATTATGACAAGCCAATCGGCAAAGGATAATCTTGCTGTCATGCATCTTTTATGAATACAAGCAGTCCGCCGCCATGAATGGTAATCGTGATTTTATCCTTAACTGCTCGATTGCTAATTCCTTGTCCGCCTTTTCTGAGGTGAGCATCATGGAGCGCATA
Organism: Candidatus Kryptoniota bacterium; assembly: GCA_049278975.1. Lineage (GTDB taxonomy): Bacteria > Bacteroidota > Ignavibacteria > Kryptoniales > JAKASW01 > JAKASW01. The sequence continues at coordinate 161 of JBAPNE010000197.1, read as the reverse complement.
TTTCAATCCATCCGTGCTGACTCGAGTATCGTCCTCCATCGGAATTATAGAAATTTCCATCTCACGTAAGACATTTAGCCCAAAGTCTTTGTTTGTAGGAAAGACAACATAGTTCTCATCGGCCATGATGATTTCACATTGTCGCGAATATTCATAAGCAA
>JBAPNE010000196.1:0-28292 GCA_049278975.1 Candidatus Kryptoniota bacterium | reverse complement strand
GTTGAATCCATGGATGCCACGCTAATGCTTTTGAAATCGGAATCATCAAATGGAATAACAAAAATTTGTTGCAATTCAAGAAGCTTTGGCTTCACAAATATTGTTTCAAAAACGCTTAGTGTATCATGGTTCTCCAAAAGAAGTATCGGAGTAGAGGGACCATCCACTAATTTACTTTCCAATCCAGGCAGTGGGATTAAATTGGTTTTCCCATCTTCGAGGTTAGTGTAAGCAAACATCAAAGTATCCTCCCCGCTTTTCCATAATCGAAAAAACGAGAGATATGGATGGATTGCCAAAGCAGAATTCATATAGTCAATCTTTTCGTTAACTTCATAATCACGCTCGATAAATTCACCTTCCATTGAGCTAAAATATGAAATGCCGACTGTGCTGTCAGGGTGAATTCTGTACGCTGCTGCCACAATCGTAGAATCGTTTTCCGCTGCACCGTTAACGGCAAAAGGTAGAAATGCAGTCCTCGCTGTGCGTTCCATGATGCCTTTGTCAAATTCAGATATCTCATACAAGCTCAGCATATCGGCATTGTTGTAAGAAAGCAAAAGGCGGGGATGTTTATTCGGAATCAAAATTAACGAGTTATTAGCTGTAGAAGGATCTGCAGCTGGCGCACCCTGCGATTGCCAGTCGATCGCGATTGTGGAATCGGAAAGAGCTCGTCTTTCGGTCTGGAATGCCATGATCCTTCCGCGAGAATTTCCAACGGCAAAATAATTTGAGCTGTCATTTCCACATACAGAAATTGAAACCGGATCAGCACAAATGGGTATGGCGACATCATGGCCTTTGTTGAAAACACCTGTGGTCTTAAACACCTTAAGGAAACTTTCAGCTGGACTTGAAGCCACGAGATCTGCATGAACCTGATTTGGAAAATAAAACGGGACAATATTTTCGTAATCCGCTCCAATACCAAATGATCCGGCGTAATAAAAATTCTTCGACGACGAATCGTATGAAAACAACGTAATCTCTTTTGTGGCATTACTAAGAGCGGCAATATCCATTGTACCATTCCCTGTGAAATCTGCCGCTGCAAACTGCGAGATAGGGCCAAGCGTCTTCAAGGTTTGTCGCAGAAAAAATCTGCCGAACCCATCGCCACCATAGATGTCAATCTGGTCGAGGCGGGTATATCCTACAAGAATGTCCAGATAGCCGCTGTTGTCTATATCAACAACCGAAAGGGTCGAAGGCTCGGCTCTCAGCAGAAATGATACTGGCTGAGCAAATGATCCATCTCCTCTTCCATAAAAGACCAAGAGTTTGTGATTTACCCAATCGAGTGCAGCAATGTCAGGAACAAGGTCTCCATTAAAATCTGTAAACACGATATCGCTGAAAGGAATGCTACCGAGGGGACCTTGCATTACACGCGCTTCTTGAAATTCTCCTGTACCAGCATTCTTAGCCTCTGAAATTCCAAGCGTAAACTTTCCGAACGCAACTATGTCTAATTTGCCGGATGTCTCGAGATCCGAAACGGCCACTCCCGTGGAATACGCATCTATAGAAACTTCTTGCGAGACAGTGGGCCGTCCATCCTGTCCAAAAGAAACCAACGCAACAAAATGCGGTTTCATGAGTACAGCGATCTTTATCGGAATCGTTTCATGGTTGCTGCTGTCAAGTAAAATTTCACTTCCTTTTGCAATTGCGATCGGCGTGTCAGGAAGGCTTATAACGTTTGTGAGAATCAAATTCTCCATCGAATCCGGTTCGAATAAATATAATGCTTTTTCCGATTTTGAAATTGTCGCAATACTTGTGTGGCTACCATAAAAATTTCCTGCGATCATCTGGCCCAGTGGCGCAATGGTGGCTTGCATGTCAACCGTTTTGAAAACCGGTGTGTAAACTTGTGCCTCAGAAATTCGCACGATATTTACGACGAATGCTATTTGAATTACCGCCTGCTTGAAGAGCTGGACGGACCTAACTCCGGCGATGTCAATCATGTTTACCCCTGTTCACCGGATCGTTCAGGCCAAATTCGAATAGTCTCCTCCCGGTGACGAAGACGCTGCTCACGCCTGAACATCCCTTGCTCATACCTGCGTTTTTCTTCTCGAGATTCCGGATATACTGATACAGCTTTGACTGGCCTGCCATCCTGGTCTATGCTGACAAAAGTTAAATATGCGGAATTCGAATGCTTTTCCTCTCCTGTCAGGGAATTTTCCGAAAAAACTTTCACTCCAACTTCCATTGATGTATTAAAAACTCTATTGACGCTCGCCTTTAAAATTACAAGCTCTCCTAATTTTATCGGATGAAGAAATCTAAGTTCATCAACCGCTGCCGTAACACAAACATGATTGGAATGCCTCGTCGCTGCCACTGCTGCGGCAATATCTATCCAGTGCATGAGCCTGCCGCCGAGTAAGTTTCCAAGTTGATTGGTGTCATTAGGCAATACGAGCTCCACCATCTCAACTTGCGATTCTCTTACAGATTTTCCATCCCTCTTCATATTAGCCCGGTAATTTTTCGCTCATAGATCATGGCTGATGACTGATTTCAAGATTCAACATGCGAGCAAGCTCATCGGCTTCCGGTCTTAGATCCGATTTCGGAAACATTCTATAAAACGTTTGAAGCGCCGCTCTTGCCTCTTCAGCTTTGTGCCGCTCTATTAATACTCTAACTTTTCCAATTGCCGCTTTGTCGGCAGCATTCGAATCATGGTATTGATCGAGTATAATATCGTAATAAACTGTGGCCGCTTTGTAATAACTCATCTTGGCGTAAAGTTGAGCGGTTTCGTAATCTTTCTGAGCCAGTTTGTTTCTAAGCTCAGTTATTTCCTTCTCAGCATCGGGAACCAATGGGTTGTTTGGGTAATAGTCAATGAAATTTTGGAATGCGTCGATTGCCTTCTGACTGCTTTGTTGATCCAATTGAATGCGCGGGGTTTCAGCCGCGTAGCATTTCGCGATTTTAAATCTCGCTTCAGGAGCAAGCTTGGACGATGGATAGTTGCCAAACACATTACCAAATTCAAATGCAGCGGTTACATATTCAGTCTCGTCAAAATAAGTTTCGGCAAGATAGAATTGCGCGCTGTCCGCGTACGCGCTTGCCGGATATTGCTTGACCACTATGTCAAACTGATCTATCGCCTTCAAATAATCTTTATCATTTAATAATTCCATCGCATGTCGAAACGTTTCTCCAGCGCCTTGCATAACTAATTCTTGGGTTGATGAACAAGATGCAAGAAGAAATGCAACACCGATTGAAATTAATCCTGCCGACAGTTGAAAGATGATTGCTGATTTAAACTTCATTCAAGAACCTCTTAACGTAAAAAAAAGATAAACTATAATTGCTGCCGACGCGGCAAACACCAGTGGTTGAAAGATTGTATCAAGAAACCCGGCTGGATCGCTCCTTCCATGGAGAAACTCATACGAGCCTGTTTCCAGTTCCGGTATTTGACTTTGCTCAACCGTATCCGCAAAAGAAAATGAGTAAGACCTGGCAATTCTTACTTCTCCGCTGTCAGACATCTCAACATCGTAGGCCGATTGGACGGTTCGCCGGACTTTCGATGAACCAAAAATATGAGATGAGATTGGAGTGGAGTAAGTCACTTCGGCCAATGGTACAACAATTTTCAACATGGCGGCAGTGGACGTATTTGTTACCACTTGTATTTTGTTTTCTAACAAATGCTCCTCGATTCTTTGACGCACAAAATTATCGACCTCTCGCGAACCGATCGCTGACCGCTCATAGCTGACCGCCGCTTGTCGATGCCCGACAAGCAGAGAAATTATCGAATCGGCAGCTGTACCAACTTGCGAGTTAAGAACCTCGTAGTTCGTGAAAACATGTCCTTGTGTACCACCATTGCCGTAAGCAGTATCTCCAACCACTAATAGAAACATTACAACTATAAAAACCATAAATGGAAACCGATATTTCATTACGCATAAATTCCGCGAACCTTAAGAGTCTTCGCAACTTTATCGATTGCCAATATATATGCGCCGACGCGCATTGAGACTTTATATTTTTCCGCGGTCTGAAAAACATTATTAAAAGCGTCGTGCATCATCCGATCGAGACGGCGATTAACTCTGTCGAGAGTCCAGAAAAACCCTTGTCTGTCCTGCACCCATTCGAAATAGCTTACAGTTACACCACCCGAATTTGCAAGAATATCCGGAACGACAAGGACGCCTTTACTATCAAGAATCGGATCCGCCTTTGCAACAGTCGGGCCGTTTGCACCTTCGACAATTATTTTTGCTTTTATCTTAGCTGCATTGTGCGCAGTGATCTGATCCTCCTTCGCCGCAGGGACGAGAATGTCGGTTTCAAGCTCAAGAAGTTCTTCGTTGGTGATCGAATCACCGATCCCGCTTCCGTCAAGAGTTCTGTGTTTTTCCGCCCACCCGATTGCCTGGTTGATATCGATGCCTTTCTTGTTGTAAAAGCCGGAACTAACATCGCTCACTGCCACAACTTTCAATCCTTGCTCGCTTAATAATTTTGCGGAGACCGAACCGACATTTCCGAATCCCTGCACAACGCAAGTGGCCTGCTTCGCATTCAATCCGATCCGTGCCATGGCGGCAAAAGTTGAGACCATAACACCGCGTCCGGTCGCTTCCTTCCTTCCAAGTGAGCCACCGATTATCAAAGGCTTTCCGGTCACAACCGCAGTCTCGGTGCGCCGATTGTGCATGCTGTATGTGTCCATTATCCACGCCATGATCTGCTCGTTCGTATTCATATCGGGTGCCGGCACATCTTTATCCGGTCCGAATACATCGAGCATATTAGCGGTGAACCGCCGCGTGATTTTCTCAAGCTCAACTTGCGTGAGCCTTGACGGATCGCACTTGACTCCGCCTTTTGCTCCGCCGAAAGGAATATTTGCAATTGAACATTTCCAAGTCATCCAAGCGGCGAGCGCTTTTATTTCATCGAGAGTAATATCCGGAGCATACCGAATTCCGCCCTTTGACGGACCGAGTGCATCATTGTGGATCACGCGATAACCCTCGAACACCTCAATTTCACCGTTGTCCATCTGTATTGGGATCGATACAATAATCTGTTTTACCGGGGTCTTCAAGTATTCATAGACCCCGCGCTCGAGTTCTAATAATTCGGCTGCAACGTCAAAGCGTTCCATCATAGATTCGAACGGATTTTCTTTGTCTAATATTGGAGCTGGTTCTTTGTAAGTCACCGTGTCCATCATGTCTCCTCGGTTTTTAGTAAAGGTTTCTTCCTGCTGCTAATGCTTCGAGTCTTGCAATCCGCTCCTCTGTTGGAGGATGAGTGCTGAAAAGTCTCGCGAATGATTTTGAATTTAATGGATTGATTATGAAAAGATGAGCGGTTGATGGCTGTGCCTGCATCGGGATTTGCTGGGCGCTTACCTGCAATTTCTGAAGTGCACTCGCTAGCGAAAGCGGCTTCATAGAGAGTTTCGCCCCATCTTCATCTGCTTTGTACTCCCGCGAACGCGATACAGCCAATTGGATTAATGTTGCTGCAATAGGCGCAACAATTATGACAAAAAGTTGGCCGATGGCTGAAGAATCGCCGTTCCGTCCACGGCCTCCGCCGCCAAAAAAGAACATCGACCAGCTCAACATTTGTGCGCAAAAAGTAATCGTACCTACAAATGTTGCCACGATTGTAGAAGTCAAAATATCCCGGTTAAGTACATGAGAAAGTTCATGTCCGATAACCGCTTCCAATTCTTCATCGCTTAAAATTCTCATTATTCCGTCAGTGACCGCGACGGCGGCATGATGTCGATTCCTTCCCGTAGCAAACGCGTTCGGCGTTTCGGTTGGAACCATATAGAGTTTCGGCATTGGAATGCTTGCGCGAGTTGATAGTCGATGTACCATTGCATACAACCGGGGCGCTTCTGCTTCAGTTACTCGCCGTGCATGATAACTCATCAGCACCACCTTATCGGAAAACCAGTAAGCGAAGAAATTCATAGCAAGACTGAATAGAAAGGCATATGTCATGCCTGTCTTTCCACCGAGCAAGTTTCCAATGAACAGAAACAGAACCATCATCAAAGTCATAAAGAACACTGTCTTCATAGTATTCTTCATATAAAATGTATCCTCCTTTTACGAATTAATTTATATTTCATGAAGTGGAGTTGCAAGGCAGAAGCCACAGTCCGATACTTACCCTCTTTCAACTGAACTTTTATTTTTGCGTTGTGATTTTGAGGTTTGATTGAATTCATCCGGTACTTGGCAAGAAATTTTGAGCTACGGATTATTACTAATAACAATTAATGATTATTTTAGTACATGTATTATAGGCGCAAATCTGAATCCTGCAAGAAAATTTTCGATATGAATGTGTATAAAAAATTCATCATTTCACATAATTGATTGAGCGTGCTGCTATTGTTATCATACGACCTTAAGATGTGGGAAATAAGTGCGCACAATTTAGGAACGTTTGGTAATTGGAGAGCGTTAATATTTCTGTGCTTTCAAATGGAGGTAAATAAATGAGTGCGGTGGTGGCTAACATGCCAGGTTCAAAGCGCGACGGTCATGTTGCGGGAGAAAATTGGCCAGCCGGAAGCAATCATCCCATCGGGAAGAAACTACAAGTTGATTTCATCGGGAACAGCCCTGCGATGCGGGAAATTTACTCTATGATCCAACTCGTTGCGGACTCTGCAACTCCTGTGATGATTACAGGCGAAAGCGGAACAGGTAAAGATGTTGTTGCAAGGTTGATTCATTTAAAAAGCCCGCGAGCCGATCTTCCCTTCATCGCAATAAATTGTGCCGCGGTACCTAAGGAAGTTTTCGAAAATGAATTGTTCGGCCATGAGGGCGGTGCATTCACCGGAGCGACTTACAAGAAAGCCGGATATCTGGAGATGGCGAATAATGGCACGCTTTTCTTAGACGAATTGGCCGAGATGGATTCAGAAACACAGGCAAAACTTCTTCGAGTGATTGAGAACCATTCGTTCAGGCGACTCGGCGGGAAAGAGGAGATCAACGTCGATGTTCGAATGTTAGCTGCGACCAACAAGGTCATGAGTCAAGCGCTCCTATCAGGAGAAATGCGGAGAGATTTATATTATAGATTTAGTGTAATTGAAATTTTTCTCCCTCCGCTTCGAGAGCGAAAGGAAGACATTCCGCTTTTAGTTGATCACTTTCTCGTTTTCTTTTGCCAGAAACATAAACGCGATAGGAAAACTTTTTCAGACAAAGCGATGGATGCAATACTCGGATATGATTGGCCCGGTAACATTAGAGAATTGAGAAACGTAGTGGAACGGTCAGTGATTATCTGCGCATCGAATATTGTAACCCCCGATTATCTTCCTCCTGACATTTCAGGATCAAAGCCGCACGACGACCTGATCACAATTCCCATCGGTACGTCATTGAAAGCGGCTGAGAAAGATATTATCACGCGCACACTGTCGTCGGTTGGAAACAACAAATCGAGAGCTGCTACTATGTTGGGACTGAGCCGCAAAGCTCTCTATAATAAGTTGAAAAGATTCGGGATACTGGAAATTCAAAGTAAAAAATCCACCTGAGCGGTGGTATAGTATTTAATTTTTTTTGCTCTTGCAATTTTACTTTCTATTTAATTTCCAATGACGGTTTATAAGGAATCGAAACTGTTAAGGTAGTGCCCTCTCCACGGCGGCTGCTAATATTAAACTTTCCATTCAGTGCAATCACTCTTTCGCGAATGCCAGTTAGGCCGGTTGAAGTTGGATCTTTCTGCTTTCCCTCTTCCATTCCCTCTCCGTCGTCACTTATCTCCAAGACTAAATTTTCTCCGGTTACCTGCAAAGTGATCGTCACATTTGAAGGCGAAGCATGTTTAGCGGCGTTTGTCAACGCTTCCTGAAGAATACGAAAAATACTTGTCGATGATTCCTGATCCAATGTCATGTCGTGTTGAAGCCGTGCAATTCTGCACCGTATCCCGGTTCGATTTTCAAATTCGAGGGCCTGCCATTGGATCGCCGTGAGAAGCCCGAGTTCGTCCAGCACGGCGGGCCGCAATTCGGTAATGATTCTTCTCGTGGAGCGAATAGTTTTTTCTAACAATTCGGAAATCGAGGAGATTTTCTCGACCAGAGACATACGGCTGAGGGGTTCCTTCACGGTCTTAGAAATCATACGTTCAAGGATCGACAAATCCATCCGAACTGCGGTAAGCATCTGGCCGAATTCGTCGTGCATCTCCCTCGCGATGCGAGTTCTCTCCTCCTCACGAGCAGCTTGTAGATGCGTTGCAAGTGCGCGAAGCTGCTTTTCACTTTCTAACAGCATGTCATCAGCCATTTTGCGCGCAGAAAGATCAAGAATTATCACTGTATGTCCCGTCAGTTCATTGTTCTCTGAAAAAATCGGAGTTACCGTCACTTCGGCCCAAAATTTCCTATCGTTTTTGCCTAAGAGCCAGGTTTCGATCTCAAATCGATTATCCTTTTTACTCTTTTCAAAAAAAGAGTTGAATTCCGATTTGGCGCTATCATCTGAAAAAAAAGATAAAAATTCAGAACCTCTTATTTCTCCCTCCACATATCCCATTAGTCGCTCGGCACCAACGTTCCAACTTGCTACACGGTTCTCCCTATCAAGCTTGAAGCCTGCAAGGTCCTTCACATCTTCAAACAGCGGTAGCCTCTCATCTCGCATCACTGTAAGATCTCTGTTCATCAGCTCACTCTCTGAAATTTTATCACTTCTAGAAGAATTTCTTGGCATCAAATTCCATCCTGTTCTTTCTTCAATTCAATTATCCACAAACTTTTATACAGCTACTTTGAAAATTGTGTAAAGACTTCCTCAATTTTGTGTAACGAAAACAAATCCTCACAACCATTTTGTTACTCTCACTGTTGTTCCTCCGCTCACCGTAGAAATTATCCTTACTTCATCTGCTAAGTTCTTTTTTGAAACAAATGCCCGACAAACATCCGCAAGTAGATATTTCGGATAAATGACACTCAGGTTATTGTGGACTCCTTGCTTGGCAAGCCCGACCTCCAAGTGAGTGGTGACAGAGCTTCGCGGTGAGATCGCCGGCCGGATCTCACTCTGCAGTGATTTCGCACCCTGCTTAACATCCGCAACATCCTGTCCGTTTGGTTGATTCTCTGAAGCAATGACCACTATACCTTTTTTTATCACAGATTCTATAGATTGGATGATTAATCTTCCGCGTCTTGACGACAATAGCAGGTTCCGGGCAAGCTCGGAGATGAATGTTGACAAAAGAGTAGGCATACTTCCATTAAATCCAATTTGTTCGGCAAACCATTTCCCTCTTTGACGGGCCGTAATCACATCATACTCCGAAATAATCAGCAGAGAGATTTCTCCGTTGACTAGCATTTCCACGTCTTTAACTTCCGGATAAATCATCGCAGTTCCCATAAAATATTACGGACAAATTATGTGTTTGAATATATTTTGATTAATGGTTACTAATCTGACTGAATATTTCCTAAACGATAGTACCGTGGCATTTCCTCCTATGGAACTTACTAAATTTCAAATCGATTCCCATCGCTTCTGTCATTCAACCGTCACACTTTTTGCAAGGTTTCTCGGCTGATCTACATCGCAGCCTCTGAGCAAAGCTATGTGATAAGCAAGAAGCTGCAGAGGTATAACAGACAGTATGGGAGTAAGGACATCGGCAGTTTTAGGAATCCGAATCGTGTACTCCGCCGACTCACGAATTTGTTGATCATCGTCGTTGACAATTGCGATAATCCGGGCATCGCGTGCTTTCACTTCTTCAATATTGCTCAATATTTTATTATACGTTTTGTCGCGTGGCGCTATGAACACAACCGGCATGTTATTATCAATTAAGGCAATTGGTCCATGTTTCATCTCGGCTGCCGGGTATCCTTCTGCATGAATGTATGATATCTCCTTCAACTTCAGAGCGCCTTCGAGTGCAACGGGAAAGTTGTATCCACGTCCGAGATAAAGGAAGTTTCGCGCTTCAAAAAAAGACTCCGCGATCTCCTTTATGAGCGGGTCAAGCTCCAATACTTCCGACACCAGCTCTGGAAGTTTTTCCAGTTCTTTGGAAATCGCAGACATCTTCTCAAATTCATGGGCACGCGTCTTTGCGATCGACAAGGTGAACAATACAAGAGCCGCAAGCTGAGAAGTGAATGCTTTTGTCGAAGCCACGCCAATTTCGGGGCCGGCATGAATAAATATGCCGGCATCGCTTTCACGTGCAATGCTGCTTCCGACAACATTACAAATCGCCAGGCAAGTTGCGCCCTTTCTCTTCGCTTCACGCAAGGCAGCAAGTGTGTCAGCGGTCTCACCACTTTGAGTAATTGCCACGACGATGTCCCTTGAATCCACTATGGGCTCGCGGTATCGAAACTCAGATGCGTATTCAACTTCGACCGGTATTTTGACATGCTGCTCAAGAATGTATTTTCCATAAAGAGCGGAGTGCCATGATGTCCCGCATCCCGTGAGGATAATTCGCCGAGCTTCAAGAATGTTCGGCATAACATGCAGTAGTCCACCCAACTTTACTGCGCCATCCGCTTCCGATAATCTGCCGCGCATAACATTTGTCAGTGAAACAGGCTGCTCGAAAATTTCTTTCTGCATGAAGTGAGCATATTCTCCCTTTCGAACTTCGTCGAGTTCGAGAGTCATCTCCTCCAAATCTTTTTCTACGCCAACATTCTCCAAAGTTTTGATGTCAACTTTTTCTCTAGTGATGAAAGCAACTTCACCATCGGAAAGATGTATGACCTTCGAAGCGTACGGCACGAGCGCTGCAACGTCCGATGCAACCAAATGCTGATTCTTGCCTATTCCGATCAGAAGAGGACTTCCCTTTCGTGCAGCCACGAGCATATCCGGCTCGGCGGCACAAATGACGGCTATCCCGTAAGTGCCTTCGATCTCGGCGAGCGCCGCTCTAACTGCCGCTTCTAAATCTTCACTTGTCCAGAGCCGTTCTTCAATCAAGTGTGATATCACTTCCGTGTCGGTTTCGGATTTGAAAGAATGACCGAGTAATTCCAACTTTTCGCGAAGTGAATAATAGTTCTCAATGATTCCGTTGTGTACCACGGCGATCATGCCGGTGCAATCTAAATGAGGATGAGCATTTTCAAATGACGGCACACCATGAGTTGCCCATCGGGTGTGCGCAATGCCGATTTCCGAATCAAGAAGCCTGTTTCCAATTGAACGGACAAGAGTTTCGACTTTACCAGGACATTTCACGCAATGTAATTTTAAATCTTTGATCACGGCAACCCCCGCCGAATCATAACCACGATACTCAAGGTTATGAAGCCCATTGATCAAAATCGGCAGCGCTGATTCTTTGCCAATATATCCTACAATACCGCACATAAAGTGTCCTCTTTATCTTTTTTTTACGAGCTTATTCGAAACATCTATCATTTTTATAATTGCAAAATCCATCATGGCCTTCCTGGCGGAGCTGGAAACCCGACAGCCGTTGAGTTACCCGGCGCTGATTTGCTGCTCGAGAGAATTACATAGGTAACCGCGGCGGCTAATACTGCCACGCCGGATCCTACCCATGTTAGAATTTGTGAACCTGAACTTTGCTCCATTTCTTCTGCTTGAACGACAAAGTAATAGTCATTTCCCGGTAAGCCTTGCGGGAATTCCTGGTCGATCGACCACAAGATTTGTTTGCCTTGTCCAGCAAACTTGCCTTCGCCGATGTCTCCCGTTAATGATTTCGGGAAATAAGTGTATGATGGATCGCTTCCTTTTCTCAATATCAACTGGACTTTATATTTCGACGAAGAATTACCGAGAAGATTATAATTTACGATTACTAGGCCGCTGTACACACTGAAGTGAACGTTTTCAACTTTTGGCTGTTGGCTTGAGCCTGGAGCGGCAAATGCAACGACGTTAATTAGCATCACGATTATAGCGCATTGGATTTTCATACTTTTGAACCTCGTGGTTTCATTTGATGAAAACCATTTTGTGAGTTACACTATAGCCCAAGCTCGCTGAAACTCTATAGAGGTAGATGCCGCTAGACAATTCTCTTCCAATGCCATCAGTGCCGTTCCATTTGAATAAATGTTGACCTGCTGATGCGTCACCATTATATACCTCAGCCACTTTTTGGCCGATCACATTGTAAACTTCAATCTTTATATTCGCTTCCTTAAAAATATAAACCGGAATTGTAGTCGAAGGGTTGAACGGATTTGGATAATTGTTACCAACTTCAAAATCGGTGGGATTGGTAATGTCACGCTTGATTAAATTATCTTTCCCAACTAACAATTCAAAAGATGTTGTAGAAGCACTCGGAACAAAGCTATATGATCCACTGCTTCTCATGTCTATCCATGAATTTCGTGACGCATCGAAAAGATAGACATCAAAGTTTGAAGGAATCTGATCCAGTCCGATAAATTTAATAGTCGCTGTATGTGACGGACTTGCGTCCACTTTAAAATTCCACTCCGATGAATCGCTGAATACCGGATGTATCTCACTGGCAAATATATTATAATTACTGTCCCACTCTGCATGTTGGAAATAAACGGCGGGAACAAATCCAATCCCGCGCGGTCTGTGCACATCAAGAAAGTTATGACTGGCATCCACTTGCGAAGAAACTCCAAACCACGCCACACTATCAGTGGCACCGGTAGATGCGAGAACCATATGGACATTCCAATTCTCATTCACGGAATACTCGACTGCAGCCGACCTCTTCGCTGCAACAGCAGACATTTTCGATAATGAATTAAACGGTATCTCAAGTGTCGCTAGATTTTTCGAATTGAAAAAATAAAAACCTACGCCAGGGATAAGAGACGATGCGGTTTCGAACCCTTCATTAAAGGAATAGAGAAGTTCAGTGGTGCTGTCGAGTGATTGGATCATGCTCCATGGAACTGAAGACGAGAAAGGATCCGTTATGATATTCCAACCATTGTGCAATGGGATCTCCACGGAGTTTGCAGAATCAAGCGGCGCAGATTGAACTGTAGTGTCGATGATGAGCGGTCCATTTTTGATAATCCAAAAAGCTCTGCCTATTGTAAATCTAAAATTGCTGCTGCTGTCATATTGGACTAAATAATTTGTCGCAGCGCCGTTGTCCCAGTAAGCTTGCCAATCCTTTCCGGGTGTTCCATGAAGTATTGACGCGATTTGCATATTGCTTGCCCCGGGAATTCCAACCAACCTATAATCAGTCGGCTTGAATTGAGATGCCGTGGAGTATGACGGGAAAATAATTGTGTCGCCAGCAACCTGAGTTAGTGTCGTAAAGCTCCATACATTTGACCAGCCGCTTGAGCCGACAGAGTTGAGCGCCTGAACTCGCCAGTAATATGTCGTGCTCCCCGAAAGTGCACCGGTTATTTTCGAGGTTGAAGTAATTGTCGAGTCATCAATTATAGTTGACCCAAAAGTGGAAGAAGTTGAAATTTCTACTTGGTAACGACTTACGTTCTGAGATGAATTCCAGTTTAATGTGTCGCTTATCGGCTGATTGGTTGAACCATTCAATGGAGAAACCAACAACGGTACAGTAGGAACGGTGACAGGCGTCAATGTCGTAAAGCTCCATATATTCGACCAGCCGCTTGAACCGGCGGAATTGATCGCCTGAACTCGCCAGTAATATGGTGTGCTCCCGGAAAGAGCCCCGGTTATTTTCGAAGTTGAGGTTATCGTCAAATCATTAATTATCGTCGAACTAAAACTGGGAGAAGTTGAAACTTCTACCTGGTAATGGCTTGCATTCGGAGATGGATTCCAGCTTAACGTATCAGCTAACGGCTGATTGGTTGAACCGTTTGGCGGAGAAATCAAAAATGGTACAGTAGGAAGTATGACGGGAGTCAATGTCGAAAAATTCCATGCAGTTGACCAGCCGCTTGAACCGGCGGCGTTGATCGCCTGAACTCGCCAGTAATAGAGTGTGCCCTCTGAAAGAGCACCGGTTGTTCTGGATGTTGAAGTTATCGTCGAGTCATTAATTACCGTGGAGCTGAAGCTCGAAGAATCTGAAACTTCTACCTGATAATGAGTCGCGTTCAGAGATGTACCCCAGCTTAAGGTGTCATCTAACGGCAGGTTTGTTGCGCCGTTCAATGGAGAAACCAAAGATGGCACACTAGGAACGCTGAGAGAAGTCAATGTCGTAAAGTTCCATATGTTCGACCAGCCGCTTGAACCGGCGGAATTGATTGCCTGAACTCGCCAGTAATATGTTGTGCTCCCCGATAGAGTACCGGTTATTCTTGAAGTTGAAGTGATCGTCGAGTCATTAATTATCGTTGAAGCAAAGCTCGAAGAAGTTGAAAGCTCTACCTGATAACGACTTGCATTTGTGGATGCGCCCCAGTTCAATGTATCGCTTAACGGCTGGTTAGTCGAGCCGTTCAACGGAGAAATCAATGATGGTACAGAAGGAGCGGTAACCGCAGTCAATGTCGTAAAGCTCCACACACTTGACCAGCCGCTTGAACCTGCAGAGTTGATCGCCTGAACTCGCCAGTAATATGTCGTGTTTTCGGTGAGAGTGCCCGTTGTTTTTGAAGTCGTGGTTACCGCCGAGTCATTAATTATCGTCGAGCTAAAGCCCGAAGAAGTTGAAAGTTCTACCTGATAACGACTTGCGCTCGTGGATGCGCTCCAGCTTAATGTATCACTTAACGGCTGTTTGGTTGAACCATTCAATGGAGAGACCAATGATGGTACAGAAGGCGGAGGAAGCGGAGTTAATGTCGTGAAGCTCCACACGCTTGACCAGCCGCTTGAACCGACGGAGTTGACGGACTGAACCCGCCAGTAATAGGTTGTGTTCCCCGTGAGAGTACCGGTGATCCTCGAAGTTGAGGTTACCGTCGAGTCATTAATTATCGTTGAGCTAAAACTCGAAGAAGTTGAAACCTCTACCTGATAACGACTCGCGTTGGAAGATGGACTCCACGTTAATGTATCACTTAGTGGCTGGTTAGTTGAACCGTTCAATGGAGAAACTAAAGTTGGTACAGATGGTGCAGTAACCGGAGTCAATGTCGTAAAGCTAAATGTAGTTGAAAAGCCGCTTAATCCGGCGGCGTTGATAGCTCGAACCTGCCAATAATATGTCGTGCTGGCAGAAAGAGTGCCGGTTGCAACTGAAGTTGAAGTTATCGCCGAGTCATTAATTATCGTGGAAGCAAAGTTCGAAGAAGTTGAAAGCTCTACCTGATAACTAGCTGCGTTCGTGGATGCACCCCAGCTTAATAAGTCGCTTAAAGGGACGTTGGTTGAACCATTCACCGGAGAAACCAATGATGGTACACCCGGAATCGGAGGCAACGTCGTAAAGCTCCACACAGTTGAAAAGCTGCTTAAACCTGCCGCGTTAATCGCTCGAACGCGCCAGTAATATGTCGTGCTCGTAGAAAGAGCGCCGGTCGGAATTGAAGTTGACGCTGTTGCAGAGTCATTAATTATTGTAGACGTAAAGATTGAAGAAGTCGAAAGTTCCACCTGGTAACTAGCTGCGTTCGAAGATGTGCTCCAGCTTAATGTATTGCTCAACGGCTGGTTGGTTAAACTGCTGTCTGGAGAAACCAATACTGGTACACCCGGAATCGGAGGCAACGTCGTAAAGCTCCACGCAGTTGAAAAGCTGCTTAAGCCTGCCGCGTTAATCGCTCGAACGCGCCAGTAATATGTTGTGCTCGTAGAAAGAGCGCCGGTTGGTATTGAAGTTGACGCTGTTGCCGAGTCATTAATTACCGTCGAAGTAAAACCGGAAGAAGTCGAAAGTTCTACCTGGTAGCTAGCTGCGTTCGAAGATGTGCTCCAGCTTAATGTATTGCTCAACGGCTGGTTGGTTAAACCGCTGTCTGGAGAAACCAATGTGGGTACAGAAGGAAGAGACAATGTTGTAAAGCTAAATGTAGTTGAAAAATCGCTCAATCCGGCGGCGTTGATGGCTCGAACCTGCCAGTAATATATTGTCCCTGGCGAAAGAGTTGGGGTTAGTACTGAAGTAGAAGTTGTTGCCGAGTCATTAAGTACCATGGAAGTAAACCCAGAAGAAGTTGAAAGCTCCACCTGATAACTATCCGCATTGGTAGATGCACTCCAGCTCAATGTGACGCTTAATGGAGCGTTAGTTGAATCGTTCGCCGGAGAAACCAATGATGGTACAGGAGGCGGAGCTAATGTCGTAAAGCTTACAACCTGAGAGCTGCTTATAACAGTGTCGGAGGTCCCGGTAGAGGAGTCCGCCTGAACTTCCCAATAATATTGTGTGCTGTATAACAAACCAGCAGGCGCGCTCGAAGTACCAGGCAACGAAGGTTCATCAACAACCCTAGATTGAAGAAGATTGTCGGTTGCTACAATGAGTTCATACGACGTTGCGTTAGTAACGCTGTTCCATGTAAAGGTTACGGGTAGTGTTACATTAGGCGAGCCGTCTGCAGGTGAAATCGGTGTTTGCGCCTCAGCTGGATTAGACAATGCAACCTCCAAGATGGCACATAAAAACAAGCTGACAATTTGTAAGCGTCTTTTCATCTTCAGCATTCACAAAACATCCTCAAGCTACCATTTGCGGTAAGTCTATGTTCATTTCGAGAGGCCGCTTGCTCGATGTACCTACGCTGCCGGTGTAACTGATTTCTTTGAACACGGTGTGCGAAACTTTTATCTGAACGTTGCACCGCGCGGAAATTTCTCTCACTCGGTCAAAAGCAATTGGATTGATGTTCGTGTTTGTGAGTATGATCTCACCGACATTCATTTTATTGACAAGCCTTTCTAACTTCCAATGGCCGCCGAAAACCGGGTAACCGTTGAGAAGCTTTCCTTCCATATCCGGATCATCATCGAGAAATCCGATTGGCATCATCTTCCGGTCGTTTCCGTTTCCGGAAACCATTGGCTCGGACAAAAGCGTCTGAAGCGCGATCATTCCTTTATTATCGGCACCATAAATCAATGCCTTCTTCCCGCCGATCGATTCGCGTCTGACAACATAATTCATCGCGTGTAGGGCAACCCGTGAACCGATTACGAGTGTCACCATGAAATAGAAATCCATTACTATAAACGAGCTCATCAGTGGACCACTCCCATTTGCAGGATGCAAGAATGGGATCAGCATAAGCAATTGCAGAGCACCCACCGTCGCTGCTGCGCCGATCAGGGTGGCCTTAAGTATCTGAAGCAAATCGCCAACTCCGAACAGACCAACAGTTCGTTTGTACAATCCTCCCAACACAAATGCAAGCAATTGAACAATGGAAATAATGATTGCCGCGAACATCCATTCTCTCCACGCGGCAAAAGCGGACTCAGTGGAAGTGGTCAGTAGTCCCGCAAAAATGATCGCAACAAAAACGGAAAGCATGTCTAAGGCGATTTGTGCTCCAGTATATTTCAAAAAGGCGCGGTTATAAATTCGAAGTATAAGTCCGTTCCGAAACACCGCCATCTCGCGATAACCTAACTTTCGAACAGCGATTACTCCCACAATCCCGAATGCTATCAGGACAATTGAGGCATTCAAACTGCCAGCCGTAACTAGAAATGCACACAATCCAAAAGTGCACGAAGCTATGTACAATACGATGACGGCGTCTCGATGCGAAAGGCCGTGTGCCAGCAATTGATGATGGATATGTCTGCGATCAGGCAGGAACATCGAGTGCAACTTCTTGAATCCAGATTGCAAAGATTGGTCAGGAAGAAATGACCGCAGGATTCTCCTCAGCATCGCCAAAGAAGTATCCATTATAGGCACGCCAAGCGCAAGCAAGGGCACCAGGACGGAAAATGCGGTCGAGCCTTTAGTCGAACTTTGAATTGAAAGCACCGCGAGGGTAAAGCCTAGAAAGAGGCTTCCGGAGTCGCCTAAGAAAATTCTTGCAGGATTGAAATTGTACCTTAAAAACCCGATGACTGCACCGGCAAGCGCGATTCCAATTACCGCAGTCGTATAATCATGATGGAGCAGCGCAATAGATGATATGGTTAAACTCGCAATTAATGCTACACCTGACGCTAAACCGTCAAGGCCATCTATAAGATTGAATGCATTCGTGATTCCGACCACCCACAAAACGGTTAACGGCAGCGAAAATAATCCAAGTGCAAATGTCCCACCCGAAAACGGATCTGTTATGAATTTAATGCTGAATCCGGCAAGATAGACTAATGCTCCAGCCATGATCTGCACTAGAAATTTTTCTCCGGGTTTCAGTGTCCAAATGTCATCGTAAACGCCCAATACAATAATAGCTATAAAAGAAACTGATATAAGAAGCCAACTGCCCACGTAATTCGGATCTCCGATTTCTGCAAGAATTCCGTCCAATTTCTGTTGTGGCAAAAGGAAGTGTAAAAGAACCAGCGTGGAGATGAAACTTAGAAATACCGCCACCCCGCCCATCCTCGGCATTGTGCGCTTGTGAATTTTGCGCTCCTCGGGTTTGTCAACCGCTCCGACGAAAACTGCAAGCCGCATTACCAGCGGCGTAAGAATCAGCGAGAATAAGGCTGACACAACAATTGAGAACAATAGTATTTTGATCATACCGCCTCCTCTTTATTCATATCTTAAATCTTCACCGAAAAAGAAATTTGCTGGAACACAACGGATGACTGAGGATACACAGCGTATTCTACAGAAAGGAAATACTCTTGTACCCCGAAGCCATACCGAGCTCCAGCGACACCGGGACCCAGGACGTAGCCGAATCTCATTTGCAAAAAATCAAGCGGCCTAATTTCGATTCCGCCTTTGTAATAGAGTCCCGTTGTTCCGAAAATCTTTTCATTTGCAAACGACAGTATAAAAATAGTGCTTCGCAATGATTCTGAAGATGGGTACCTCATAGTGGCACCGACTTCAAGGCTCCTGGTCATCTGTGAGCTCGCTGCTACTAATGACGAAGAATACGGAGTTGTCGAATAGAGCAGGTCGGTGCCTAATCCATCATAGACGATACTATAACTAACATCACCCGACGGAACGTAATCTAACCCAAAAGAATAAAATGCTCCCCATGCCTGCGAATTGCTGGCCGTTGCTCCATGATGTATCGAGGCTGCTCCTCCGATGCTTAACGTCGGGGTCACGGCGCCTGCGAAAGCCAGATCATATCCGTACTCAAATATCTTGTCATTGGTTGTCGCCGGCTTCGTCAAATATCCGAGGTTATATACGTTCGCACCAAAACCCAGCACGATGGAGCTTGCAAGCATTACTGGGACTGCAAGATTTTCCTCCATCCCGTCCGTTTGAGGACCTTGTGAGTGATTTAGAAAAACAGACGAATTTTCTATAAACGCAATAGTCGCGGGATTTTCATACATACTGCTTATGTCATATGCCTCCGCGATGTTAGCGTTAGCGAGCGAAATATTTCTGGCTCCTACAGAAAAATTTCCGAATGGATTTCCCAAATACTGGACGCTCTCCTGGCTATGGGAGGTAAGGCTAGTCAGCAAAACAATTTCAACTCCGTAAAATATTTTTCTCATTGTCATCTATTCAATCATTCAATCAACGCAGTATCGTGAAGAATCCGAATAAGACAAGAATATCCTGCCCAAAAGTGGATATTTCTCTAACGATATTTTCTTGTCGGGGAACAAAGATAGTGTCACCCGGCCCAACCTTCGGAACATTTTGAAAACTTCCACTCTCAAGATAATCTGAAAGATCAACCTCAGTAGCATCGCTCCGTTGTCCATGTTTGAATATTTTGACGTGCCTAAGATCAGCATCGGCGGAAGCACCTCCGGCAGCAGCAATGATTTCCACGAGAGAGACGCTATTCATCACGGGATAATTTCCCTGGGTTGTCACTGCTCCCATAACACTTACCCGTTTGTCCATACCTATATGTGAAATTGTAACTCTTGCATCGCCTTTTACATATTCAGCTAATCGTTCCTTAACCTGCTCTGCGAACTGCTTCTCCGTAAATCCGGCTGCAATAACGTCGCCGACCAAAGGAATGGTAATTGTACCATAATCTTTCACCGTAGTCGTCGTATTAAATTCAGGATATCCCCAAACCATGACCTGCACCTGGTCGCCTGGCCTAATCATATCATCCGATATTACAGGTTCCACCACAACGGAATCCGATTTCAAAGATCCCATATTCGACTTATCTCCAGGCAATTGTACATAATGACCCTGGCTATCAGCAACACTATCTCGGTTAGTTAACTGCTGTGACGCGCAACCGGAAAGAGCCCAAAGCATAACTGTATTCGTTATAAAAAGTATGCTGTACCTTCTCAAAAAATAAATGACCCTCTCATAAAAAGAATTTTGGAGACTATTAAATTCCATATCCGCGCACCGTATCTCGGTAACTTTCAATCATATTTTTTTGTTTATTTCAATATGTGTCAACAGATGTGCCGCTTTGAAAATCCTATAATTTTCCTGACAATTATTGAAAAAGGAGGAATTATGCGATGCAACCATGGTCCATTACAAAAAAATAAAAACAATAAATATTATGTCTGCTTACATTGTACACACAATCCCGTTTTTGTTGACTCCATAATACACACTTTAATCGCTGATTCTTTTGACAAAACAGTCTTAGGATTAAACTTCCTTCAAAATCACATCAAATCCCAAACACTTTCTTCGCTGCCCAACGGCACGTCCTTTGACCTATATTCCCATGAGAACATATGAGAAACGCACAATTTAGTATCGATGAATTCCTGGGAATGCTCAGGAGGCGAAAAGCGCAGTTTATTATTCCAGCAATCCTTATAATGAGTCTATGTACGGTGGCTGCTTATCTACTTCCGAAAAAATATGAATCTTCAACCACTATACTTGCCCAAGGAGATCAGGTTCTTAACCCGCTTGTAAACTATACAATGGCGGTCACCATGGCAACCGATGACCCGTTGCAAAACTTCAATCAGATCGTTTATAGCAGACCAATAATCGAAGCTCTAATCGACAGCCTCGGTATGCAGTCTCAACTGCAAACGCCTGCACAAACCGAAATGATGATTAAAAATGTTTCGAGCAATATCAAAACTGCTCAACTGACATCGAATACTTTTTCTATTTCTTATTATGATGGCTCACCAAGAGGGGCACAAAGAGCAGTGAGTGTTCTCGCGGATCTGTACATACAGAGGAACCTGGGGATCTCTAATATGAAGAACGAATTCGCCGTCCAATTTTTTTCAAAAAAATTAGATGAGCTGCGAGACAAATTTGAAGAGAGTCAACGACAATTGGTTGAGGCGATGAAACAACATGCGCCCGAAATACCTGAAAGCCAACGCATAGTCTATTCACACATTGACGACTTCGATAAACAAGTAAGTGCAATTCAGGTCAAGATCAAAAATTATCAGCAGGCTCTGTCGATTATCCAACAGCAAGATATCAGCGAAGCGAATGGTAAGCTCGACTTAGAAGCATTCTATCAACTACCAGTTTTGAATGTCCCGTACGCCACCGAATTACAAACTGCGGTTTCAAAGTATGAAAACTTAGCTGCGAAGTACACTTCGGAGTATCCAGATGTTCGTAATGCCCGTGCAGAAGTCATGGCACTTTTGGGAAGAGTAAAAAACGCTATCCAATCAGAACTTAGCATGGATCAAAACCAATCATGGGAATTAGAGAAGGAACGCGATGCGGTTATAAGTACAGTCGACCAAGCGACGGTCTCTCAAAGTCAAGACCAGGATGTAAAATCGGACTTTGATCTTTACAAAGAATTGTACAACGATATGAAAGTCAAATTAGAGCAGGCAGAAACATCTCTCGACCTAGGTCAGAGTGGTGCGGAAGGATATGTAGTCATTAATCCGCCGCAGATTCCGACGGTGCTTGCAAAACCTAATAAAGCTTTAATTATAGGTGGAGGATTTTCACTCGGCTTATTTATCGGACTTCTTTCGGCCGGACTGGCAGAATTGCTTGATACGCGAGTAAGGCGATCGGAGGACATAGAGATTTACAACAAACCAATCATTGCATACCTACCTCCGATACGATCGAGTCAGGACAAATAAAAGTAAAGCGAAATTTATCGATGAATTACAACGGGACCGATGAAGTGATAGGCGACGACGAGAATTCCTCCGAAAATGCCAACTCGATGGACAAACGCCGCGCCGGGGAAAGCTTCACAACCTCAGATCGAAATAGTAGTCACGGCTCTTTAAAAGCTGTAACCCCTATACGGTTCAGTGTTAACCCCGGACAATCAAGCGACCGAAATATTGTAGCATACCATCTGTACAATTCATTCAACTATTCACTATTCGCTCCTAGCGGCAATAAAAACGTAAAGGTTAGTTTAGGTATTACCAGTCCAAACCAGGGAGAAGGTAAGACAACAACCGTTTGTAATCTTGCAACTGCAATATCATTAGGAGCTGGAAGAAGGACTGTAGTCGTAGATTTCAATCTCACGAGACCGCGCATCCACGAAATTTTTGGAACCCAACGCAGTCCTGGGCTTGCCGAAGCTTTGACCAGCAATAATATCTGTGTTACGCCAACTCAAACAAAAAACCTCTTTGCACTTCCGGTTGGAGACTTGAGGATTGTTTCGCCAAGTTCATTAGCGAATTTCAGAGATGTGTTGCCCTGGTTGTTCACAGAATTTGATTTTGTGATTGTTGATATGCCTTCAGTCAACTCTAAGAGTTTTCCAACTTTGATAGCTAATCAATTAAATGGTTTGATTGTCGTAGTTGAATCGGGAAGCACAAAGCGGCGTGATGTAAACAAACTCTTTCGCAAGATCCGTGAAAAGGATGTCGTTGGTTTCGTAATGAATAAAGTTGAAGAAACTGATCTTTAAACTATTATACGGTCGTCGCGGTCAGTAACAATGGGAAATGAAATAAAACAATATCAAATGAGGGGATCATTTTTAGTATTGGGTCATTTTGGAAATAGCCATTCACGATTTGGGGAACTTTTAAGTTCGGAGTTGAGTTGATGCAAGAAGAAACAAAAGAGGATGACCTCATGACACTTGACGAAGCTCTCGAAGAATTGAACCGGTTGATATTTAACAACTGGGAGAGATACCATTATCACAAACAAGGCTTAGTGCAATCAGACTTTGCCGCCGCCGAACAAAAAATCAGAGATTGCCAAAGGGTTAGTTCGACAGAGGACGTGTACCGCAAAACAGTTGAATCAAGAATAAGTAAAGTTGTGTATTAGCGAAAGCTAAAACAAGTCGGTACGGATATCAACAAGAATCGCACGGGAGGGGAGTGATTCCACACTATAAAATATTCATTTGCTGGGAAAATAATTCATCTTACACACGTAAAGAATCATTCCGCCAAGGTGTTGTTCTCCAAATAGTATTTGCGTTGCCATAAAATACCTGCCCCCTTGGACACTTAAAGTGGCATATCATAAAACAACAAGTCGCGACTGACATAAGATAAAAAGCCGTGAAGGCTAAACCAATCTTAGCATTGTGTTTTGAGAAAAGCCTCTACTTTTTCCCGCCGCCGTTCGAAGATTCCCCCCGCGGGGAGAGAGGTGACGCAGCGGCCTTCACCGCATCTAGGAGTGGATTCTTGCCCTTGCCCAAATATCCCATGCCCAATTCATAGATTATTACTCCTCCAAGATTATTTTTCTTCACATAAGTAATTTTTGCGGAAATGTCTTTAGCGTCATCATAAGATATAAAGTAATCTTTTACGGCACTGGCGGAATCTATGCTTAGATAGGACGACTGCGCTCCCTGATCCCAATGATATCGCTCAGGTGAATAATAGTCCCGCATAATTATATAATATGGTACGTCTGGAATGATTGTTGGAGCGACCTCCCATGATTGCCCCGGCCCTGTTACACCTTTACCATCAGATGTCAATCCCCCTTTCCATATGCTGCCTCCAAATTCTATTCCTATGCCGATTTTATTTCGTACCACACCGGCAGAAATAAATGTCGAAACTATGTTATCACAAGCAGGAAGCGGACCTCCTGTGCTCGGAAAAGTAACACCGTTTTGATATAACGCACCGCTGTA
This sequence comes from Candidatus Kryptoniota bacterium, assembly GCA_049278975.1. GTDB lineage: Bacteria > Bacteroidota > Ignavibacteria > Kryptoniales > JAKASW01 > JAKASW01. Next base: position 4,195 of record JBAPNE010000196.1, on the reverse strand, counting down.
CCAGGTTATCCAACCCTGAGACGGAAATGACAGGTCGTAAGTCATTATGTTTATTTGATCAAAATAGTTTTGCATTGACGCCATCAATGGTCCGTAACCTTGCACGGCGGTAGTAGTAAGCAAATAATGTTGTCCGATGACTCCTCGAAGTGTGCTGACGAAAATTTTGAACTGCTCATAATCCTGTGGATTAATTGGTTCCCAATCGATATCGATTCCGTCATATTTCCTTTGAACCATAAATCCTACAAGATTATATACAAACTTGTTCAGGTTCTCACTGCTCGTGGCTCCGACAAATCCAGGCTCCGTGTACGCCCCTCCTACGGAAATTAGCACCTTCGTCCCCGCCGCGTGGGCTGCTTTTACTAACGCCGCTGAACCAGCACGGCTTATTCCGTTGCCCGTTGAATCTAATGTGCCGTCGGCTTTGGGCACTAAGCAAAAGTGAACCACATCCGTGATCGCTGTGAAATCAACATCCGAAACAGGCAGATATCCATTACCGCCGTCACCAAGCTCCCATCCTCCATAATACGCCGTTACCCACGGCTTTGTTGTCTGTGCTTCAGATGCTGCGCTCACCAAAATGATTGTTAATACTACAAACAAAATACCCACAATAAACTTATGACTTCTTACTTTCCTTCCAAAACTATGACTGCGACCATCTAATCCATTCCAACGTTGTTCCATGATATTCCTCTATTTATCAAAAAAATATAAGATGGAGCCCAGTCAAAATCAACAAAAAACAAAAAGGCCATCTCGTCGGTGAAAGAGATGGCCTTGGCCGCCTTGCACGATGTCGCATATAAAAATCGAGCGGCACTGGGCTCTTTTTAGAGAGTCCTGTTATTTTATAAGGAGCATTTTCTTGGTAATGACCTGATTACCGGCTTGCATCCGGTAGAAATAAACTCCGCTTGCAAGTCTGGAGCCGTCCCATACTAAATTATGTGTTCCTGCACCCATGTTGCCCTCAACCAAAGTGCTTACTTCCTGACCTAGTGAGTTATAAACTTTCAATGTCACATGTGATTCGTTAGGAAGTGCAAAAGTTATATTCGTCGTTGGGTTAAATGGATTCGGATAATTTTGTCCCAACATCAAAGCAACAGGAACTTGTGGTGTACCATTATTATCGACACCAGTTGCAACCTGAGCATCGCTCTTTCCGTTAAGTTGGATGTCATCCAAGTAATATGTCACTGCTTTACCACTCATCTCAAGAATATCAATCCGCGAGAATGACTGGTTGGATGGATTCAAGGTGCTCATCGGAATTGATACGACAGTCCAGGTCCCGGAAGGGGTACTTCCCGCTGATACTTCCGGAAAAGATGTCCCTGCATCACTCTCAAGAAGGACGTTGAATGAAGTTTTCGAGCTGGAATAAACAGCAAATTGAACGGCGCTGTAAAGAGTTGGGTTGACATATAGCCCGCTGTTCCATGCTCCATAGTGGAAGCTTGCTGCTCCCCAAGCGCTCTGGGCAACAGAAATGGAATAACTTCCTGAGTGAACCGGCTGCTTGTTGGAAAAGTTCGGTGTGGCACTCCAAGATGCGTTTATCCAGGGGCTGCTAAGGGCATCACCGTAGATCGCCAAACTGGAAGGGACAACAGGAGCCGAAGTTGCAAAGCTCCATACGGATGACCAACCACTTGAGCCCGTGGTGTTAAACGACTGAACTCGCCAGTAATATGTCGTGCCGGCCGACAGAGTACCGGTTGTCCTCGAAGTTGAAGTAACCGTCGAGTCATTAATTATCGTTGAGCTAAAACTGGAAGAAGTTGAAACTTCCACCTCGTAATGAGATGCATTCGAAGACGCAGCCCAACTTAATGTATCAATTAACGGATCGTTGGTTGAACTATTCTGAGGAGAAAACAATGTTGGTACAGAAGCAACGGGAGTTAATGTCGTAAAGCTGCATACGGATGACCAGCCGCTTTGACCAGCTGTATTGATTGCCTGAGCTCGCCAGTAATATGTTGTGCCAGCCGATAGAGCACCCGTTGCCCTCGAAGTTGATGTTACCGTTGAATCATCGATTATCATCGAGCTAAAGCTGGAAGAAGTTGAAAGTTCTATCTGGTAATGAGTTGCATTCTGAGATGCACTCCAGCTTAACGTGTCGGTTAACGGCTTGCTGGTGGAACCGTTCACGGGGGAAACTAACTGCGGTGGAGCAGGCGGAGCCAATGTCGCAAAACTCCATGTAGATGACCATTGACTTGTTGCTGCGCCTTCATGGGCGCACACCCACCAGTAGTAAGTTGTTCCGGGCTGCAACCCCGCGAGAGTTATTGCATCCGAAGAACTCACCGTCGTATCCTCCACCACCGAGGAGAAGTGCTGATCTGTCGCAACTTGAATTCTGCAAGACGTGGCGCCCGAGACCGGGTTCCAAGAAATCGAAACCGGTGATGCAACATTTGTCGCTGCGTTGGCAGGCAGCGCTAGAAGAGGTGCTGCCAAACCCGAGAGCTTTACGTTGTCGATATAATATGTTACCGACTTACCGCTCACATCCTGGATCACCAACATTGTAAATGTCTGATTAGACGGGTCAAGACTCGAAAAAGGAATTGTAACTGTTGTCCACTGGCTGTTAGGTATCGAGCCATATTTTACGGTTGGGAAAGTCACTCCCGATGGTCCTCCCATAAGGTAAACCGACAAATTGACTGACGACGTGGAGTATATCTCGAAAGAGACCCCGACATATTGTGAGGGATTAACAGGTACTAAAGTACTCCATCCACCCGATAAAAATCTCAGAGCCGCGCCCGAAGGTTGAATCGCTTGGATAGATGCCGTGCAGCCGGTGTAAACCGGTTGAGCATTCGTGAAGGTCGGGCCTGAAGTGAATCCCCATGACCCATTTGACCATCCGGCTGACAGTGCGTTTTGGTAAATCCACAAATCGTTCGCGCTCGCCTGCGTTGAAGTGTTTGAGACAGTAACCGTGACCGGTGATGTCGCTGTATTTCCCGCCGCATCGCTCGCAACGGCTGAAATCGTATGATTCCCGTTTGCGTAGCCTGTGCTTGACCATGATGCAGCATACGGCGAAGCGGTCAATGCGCTTCCAAGATTGCTGCCGTCAATCTTAAACTGGACACTCGTTACGCCTACATTATCCGACGCGGTAGCGGTTATTGAAACTGTTCCCGAAACGGTTGAATTGTTAGCAGGAGAAGCTATTGATACTGTCGGCGGAATTGTATCTTTTGTGGCGACAGTGTTCGAAACACTAACCGTGACTGATGATGTCGCTGTATTTGCCGCCGCATCGCTCGCAACAGCGGAAATCGTGTGACTGCCGTTTGAATAGCTTGATGTTGACCATGATGCAGTATATGGCGAAGCAGTTAATGCGCTGCCGAGATTGGTGCCGTCAATCTTGAATTGGACACTCGTCACACCAACATTATCCGAAGCGGTTGCGGTTATTGAAACTGCACCCGAAACCGTTGAATTATTTGCTGGAGATGTTATGGCGACTGTCGGTGCTGTTGTATCTTTCACAGCGTTCGACACTGTGACAGTTGCCGTCGCAGTTTTTGAATTTCCTGCCGCATCACTCGCAACGGCGGAAATAGTGTGACTGCCGTTTGAATAGCTTGACGTTGACCATGATGCAGTATATGGCGAAACGGTTAATGCGCTTCCAAGATTACTGCCGTCAATCTTAAACTGGACACTCGCTACACCAACATTATCCGACGCGGTTGCTGTTATTGAAACTGCACCCGAAACCGTTGAATTATTTGCTGGAGATGTTATGGCGACTGTCGGTGCTGTTGTGTCTTTCACAGCGTTCGACACTGTGACAGTTGCCGTCGCAGTTGCCGAATTCCCTGCCGCGTCATATGCTGTCGCAGATAAAGCATGGCTGCCATTTGAAAGACCGGTGGTATTATATGAAATTGTATATGGTGAAACGCTTACACTGCCTATCTGATTTCCATCAGCTTTAAATATCACAGACGATACGCCCACATTATCCGATGCGTTGGCAGAGAAACTGATCGTACCGGAAACGGTCGCACCATTGCTCGGAGATGTGATCGCAACTGTCGGTGGAACGTTGTCTCCCGACCCTGTTGTTCCCCAGTTCGCTTTCACTGCGTTGAGAAGCGGGTCTTGCCCGACTGTGCCCGTTTTGTGATCCATGTCCAATGAC
>JBAPNE010000195.1:0-6001 GCA_049278975.1 Candidatus Kryptoniota bacterium | reverse complement strand
GTAACGTTGTCAAGGGTAAAAAGCTCAAGAACTTGGCAGGGTTTGACAATTTCAGGGAGATGGTATGAATAATATTTCGATGAAGATATTTAAAATTTCCGCGGAGTTTGACGATCTCCCGCTTCCTTGCTACATGACCGACGGCTCGGCCGGAATGGATCTTCATGCTGCCGTGAAGGAGTCGGTTGTAATTAGTCCGATGTCCGCAGCACTTGTTCCGACAAATTTAAAAATAGAATTACCAATTGGGTTCGAAGCTCAGATTAGACCACGAAGCGGTTTGGCTTTTCGAAATAAAATAATCCTTCCTAATTCTCCAGGTACAATTGATTCGGATTATCGCGGTGAAATAAAAATCATTATGATGAATCTCGGGACGGAGCCTTTTAATGTGAATCGCGGCGACAGGATAGCTCAGATGGTAATTTCGGAATATAAAAGAGTGAAATGGGAAGAGTCACAATCCCTCGGCGTGACAAGTCGCGGCGAAGGTGGATTCGGCTCAACGGGGAAATGATGCCGGTACTCGCGTACCATAAAGTTGATGACAAATTCGAGCTTGGTGTTGCTAATGTCAAACCCAGACAATTCGTCCGACAGGTATCCGCGCTGATACACCATGGCATAGAGATTGCGGATTCCCCGGATCAAGTAGCAATAGATCAACGGAAAATCTATCTTACTTTCGATGATGGCTATGACTGCTTTTACCGGAACGTCGTCCCCTATCTTACTTCAATTGGAACGAAAGCAATTGTATTTGTCATTTCAGATTTCATCGGCAAGAAAAATAGCTGGGACATTCGGTTGTCTTATGCTCCGTTTATTCACATGAATGAAAACCAGCTTCGAGAAATTTCCGGGCTCGGGTTTGAAATAGGAAGTCATTCGTGTTCGCACAGAGATTTGTCGAGACTCGACCGTAAATCTTCATGGAATGAGTTGGTGAATTCTAAAAAGAAAATCGAAGATGTTATAGGGAAGGGAATTGAATCATTATCGTTTCCTTACGGAAGGCACAACCACGATGTCGTCGAACAATCACGGGATGCAGGCTACAAAATTCTCTTCGGTCTCGGTTCGGTCGTCAGTGAGGGTGTCTTCGGAAGGATACCGGTTTACAGAATTGATGGTCCCGCTGCCATGAGACGAAAGGCAACCATGAACCGGTTGGAAATTCTCAAGAGTGATTTTATTCATTCCTTTGCCAATATTTCCGCATTGATTTCTATTCGAAAAAAGCCGGTATCTGAGTAAAAGGAGAAAGAGAAAATGGCTGCTGAACAATCCGAAAATGAGCTAAGACCCGAAGAGAAACAAACTGCCGGCTTCAATTCTTCTGGCCCAGCGCCGCGTGTGGGGGAAATTCGCTTAGCATCGTTGCTGTCCGAGAAACGGGAGTGGCTCATTCTCGGTGCCGCCTTTTTGCTGGCTGTCGTTCTCGGTTATACGGTACGTCAGATATTCAGTCCGATATTTATCTTCGTCGTGTTTTTGGTTGCAACATATCCGTTCAGACACGAATTCATTGTTCGTCATCTAATACTTGTCGCAGCAGTGATTTTTTGCTTCTGGTTTGCGATCGAAGTATCCGGTGCCGTGCTTCCGTTCGTAGTTGCATTTATTATAAGTTTTATTTTTTCTCCGATGGTCGAGTGGCTCGCGCGGAAAAAAATTCCGCGGTCCATTTCTATTATTTTCATTTTGGCCATCCTCCTTGGAGCTTTAGTGGCATTATCGATAGTGGTACTTCCGATGGTGTTCCAGCAGTTTCAAAATTTTTTGGCTGCAATCCCGACGTTGGCAGCAGAGGCGAGCAATTTTCTTAACGGATTCGTAAATCGTGGCTTCCTTGGATTCGCTCCTGAGAATCAGGGTCTGCAGCAGGCCGTTGTATCTGAGATTTCTTCGCGAATCGAAGATGTAACACGCGCAATCCCGAACGGAATCCTCGGCTTCGTGGCACAGGCGGCTCAAGCTTTGACAAAGATGCTGAATCTTGTGCTGGTGCCGTTCTTGAGTTTTTACATACTGAAGGATTTCGGGTTGATAAAATATAGGGTTAAGATGCTCTTCCCTCGTCAGCGTCGTCAGCTCGTTTCGGAAATTTATAGGATCGTGGATCAGATACTTGGAAGTTATCTTCGTGGAGCGTTGACGATAGCCTTCATAAACTCAATCGTAATAACTTCATTGATGTCGATATGGGGAGTGAAGTATCCTCTCGTGATCGGGCTTATTTCAGGCACTCTTGATATGATTCCATACTTTGGCGTTATCATCAGCACTTCAGTCGCCGTGCTAATCTCTCTCTTTGGTGACAATCCAGGCTTCCAGGTTGTAATGGTCCTAATTTCGTTCCTTGGAATGAACTTAACCGAAACAGCAATTCTTTATCCGAAAATCATCGGCTCTAAGATCGGTGTACATCCTGTTCTCCTCATTCTTGCATTATTGATCTTCGGGTATTTCATGGGATTCCTCGGCCTGTTGATCGCCGTTCCGACGACTGCAATTCTTATCGCGTTCAGAAAATATTACGAACAAAAATTGAGACATGCTCATTGAGTTCTTCTCTTTTTATCGTTTCAACTCCAATCGGCAACTATGACGACATCACTTTGCGGGCATTGAATGTGCTGAAAGAAGTGGATTTTATTATTTGTGAGGAGTACAAAGAAGGGAACAGGCTGCTTCGGTATTACGGAATTGATAAACCTCTTGAAGCATTGAATGAACACAACGAAGCGAAGGATGCCGAAGTTACTGTTGAGAGAATCCGAGATGGAGCTGACGCGGCACTTATCTCAGATGCTGGTACACCGGTGTTCGCTGACCCCGGTGCAAGGCTGGTCCATCTTGCGTTAAAGCATGGAGTGAAAGTTATTCCGGTTCCAGGCGCCTCTTCAATGCTTGCAGCGCTTGTCGTGTCGGACTTCGATATAGATTCTTTTTACTACGCTGGCTTCCTGCCGCGCAGGAGAGATGAACGAATGAAGGCACTGAAAGAATTAGCTGCGTCGAAAAATGTTTCTGTGATAATGGAGACCCCGTACAGATTCAAGCCGCTCATAGAAGATTGTCTCTTTACTTTCGGCAGGGAACGGCGTGCGGTGATGGCAGTTGATCTTACCATGCAAACGGAAAAAATCATCAGGGGCAAACTTGGCGAGATCGATAGAGAATTCAAGAAAGCTCCGTTCAAGGCAGAATTTGTTCTGATAATAGATGCTCCAAGGAAAAATTAAATTTCTGGTTTTTACCGCCATCTTGTTTGCATCGTGCGCTGAGAGGCCGCCGATTCCTGAAAAAAGGTTTGCGGATTTATATGCCCATCTGCAATTATTAGATGCACAATTTGTCAGCCAGCCAGCCGAGGAAAAAGTTAAAGTTGATTCCCTGCTGCATGCGTTAAATGTTAAGGATAGTTCTATATATGCTGAGTTATCATGGTACGGCAAGAATCCGGAAAGATGGCAAAATTTCTTCATTGATGTTCAGGCCAAACTAAAGGAACTCAAGGGGGCGTATTTTCAGCCAAAGGCTGATGCGCCTCCGGCGCAAGAGCAGAATCATTGAGAATTTTATCCGTGAAGAATCCTTGAAACGAGCATCACCTCGGCAAGCTCAGCGTTCTGAACCGCTTTGTGGACGGAAACAAGGTCTTTTCCCTTCAACAGTTCCGATTTAATCAAAGCGAATTTAGCTTTATCGACCAAGCTTGCCGGGTCGATCTTGCAGCCGCGATCTTTGATGTGCTCGATTGTTTCGATCACGCTTTGCACTGAAGAAGAAAGAACCGAGGCAATTTCCACTGCGGTAAATTTTTCTAAGAAAAGCTCATAGATTTTCCTTTCGGACTCCGATAATTCAATGTCCTCAGCCGGCGCAAAGTCAAGACAAACTTGGAGCAGCCGTTCTTCAATTGCGCTCGAGTGCGGATTTGAAAAATACATGGCAAGTCCTTTTGCGTTTCGTGGCCGTTCATTTGCAATTCGAATCAGGTTTTCGTCGGCGCATACGTTGAAAACAGGGATTCGCAGCTCACCGGCGAGTGAGCTTCGTTCTTCTCTTAAAGCCTTGTAAAGCGCTTTTCTAAAAATAAATTTCTTGCGCTTGACTCCGGCATATCCTGTCCTAAGAAAATCTTTTCCTTCCTCCGTAATCGAAACGGTCGGGTTAACAAATCCGTTTTTTAACAAATATTCCCTGGAGAGAAGAAAATCGAACGCGGCAAAGACGGCTTGAGCGGGGAGGTCTTTCAATAAACCAAGATATTTTCCGCGCAATTCATTTCCTGGTCCGTGTTCTTTGCTGGGCAGTTTGCCGTCATGCCCCAGTAGAAATTTGCAGTAAGTGCTTCTTCCAAACTTACCGTCGGTTTCTTTCACAAGCGATAGTATGTTCCTGTAGATTTCTTGTGGAGGAGGAGAATCTTCCTGCCCATCTGTAAGATAAGAGCGGTGGATGGTACAATTGTCACAATTGCCGCAGCCATTTTCGATTTCTTCCGCACCGAAATAATCAAGTATGAAATTTGTCCTGCAGGAAGTTGACTCGGCATAGTCGACAATCTTTTTCAAACGTTGGTGTGACCGCTCGCGCAAGAGTGAAAGCTGATGGAAATTCACGTGAAGCTTGTCTGCATCTTCGCGTGCCGTGAGCATCCTGAAGCTTATTCCTTCGGATGGCGGTTTGTATTCTAAAATTCCTGAGCGCTGAAGAATTGAAAGAGTGCGGCTTACGGTCGAGGGATTAAGGTCGGATTTGTGCGCTATTTCATCAAGTGTGATTGGACTAGCATCGGAGAAAATTACTGTGCCATGGAGTCTCAGCAGTGATTCGAGGATCGACTTCGTGTCATGAGAAGATGTACGTTCCATGGCACGTTTGTAGGTTCCCATATCGACCCTTGCCCTGACGTATGCTGTCGCGGAGACGCTCGGTACGAATTGTATCGAGCCGGCTTGCGACAAAATGCGGAATACCGATTCTACTGTACGGGCACTGATTTTTGTAAGAGCCGATATTTTCTGTGTCGAAATTGTCAGGTATTCCGGCGCGGCGCTGCCGACTGCAATCGATAGGGAATCAAAAATTGAAGTATAAGCTTTGATGAACTCGTCTTGAATCGGGTAAAGAGTGTTAATGAAATATTCCTGAACTGCCAAGTCTCTTTTATTAAAAAGCAGGATGCACTCGGCGAGGTTTCCGTCTCTTCCGGCTCTGCCTGCTTCCTGGTAATACGCTTCGAGCGTGCCCGGGATGTCGTAATGAATTACGTACCTGACATTCGGTTTATTGATTCCCATTCCAAATGCGTTCGTTGCAACCATGACATGGTCCGAGTTAAGAAAACCCATTTGTGAATTTGTCCGCTCGTTCTCCGTGAGACCTGCATGATACCGAAGGGCTTTTATTCCGTTTGACTTCAGGAAGTCGTGGATCTCGTCCACGCTTTTTCGCGTCGCGGCATAAATAATACCACAACCTTTTTGTGTCTTCAGATGTTTGAGAATCGTTTGTGTCTTGCCCGACTCCACGAACACTTTGAAGGAAAGGTTTTCCCGCGAAAAACCGATGAGATAGACGCGCGGACTTCTCATTTTTAATTGTGCCACGATATCATCCTGCACATCCGGGGTCGCAGTTGCAGTTAGTGCCAGTATTGTCGGCTTACCGATGTTTTCGGCAAAGTCCGATATGCGTGTATAATGCGGTCGGAAATCATGCCCCCATTGGCTGATACAGTGAGCTTCATCAATTGCGAGAAGAGATATTTTAATGTTTGACAGGGTATCTACAAGTCTTTTGCTTTCAAGACGCTCGGGAGCAACATACAAGAGTTTCACTTTATTTGATCTTACGAGATAAAGTCTATTTTGAATTTCATCCAACTCGAGTGAGCTGTCTAAGTGAGTTGCAACAATCCCGTTCCAGTTAATTTGTGCAACCTGGTCGCGCATCAAGCTGATCAGCGGCGTTATAACAATTGTTAGCC
>JBAPNE010000194.1:0-23491 GCA_049278975.1 Candidatus Kryptoniota bacterium | reverse complement strand
ACTTTATAAAGTCCGCGGCTCGCGAGAGTATATTTTGCGGAGGCGGTCGGCAAAAATGTTGCGCCGCCGGGAATCCCGGTGTTTTGCGCCTGAAAGCGCTGGTAAGTAAAATCAAGCGATTGCGTGTCGAATAACTTTATGCCGGCAGCGCCAGATATTCCGAAGTCGTTGAACTGTGAATTGGGGACATCTCCCATCGGCGTCTCATAATTTCCCGCGTTCCGATATTCTCCGCTCAAACGGAGCTTGAAATCTTTCGATTCACTTCCGAGCGCGAGAAATTCCGCATTCGTATGATTAACAGATTCATACCGCACCATGGATTCACCGTTCAACTGGAACGCGTCGCTGTAAGATGGAGCGTTCGTGATGACATTCACTACGCCTCCGAAGGCCCCCGTACCCGCCAATGCAGAGTTGGCACCTTTAATCACCTCTATCCGCTCTATGTCGAATGGATCAATCAATGAAAGCGCCGCACAAAGGTCGTTTGCCGTTTCTATGCGGGTATTGTCAACCATCATTACAATATTGTTGCGGCTCATCCCACGAATTGACACATCGGTTTCCCACATCCCGTCACGTACCAGCGCAATGCCGGGCTCATGGCTCAAAGCATCAGATACAGTTGGTGCGCTCGTTTGCTGCATCTCTGCTCCTTCAACTATCGCGGTCGGGACAGGCTGGAGCACGGACACAACATTTCCTTTAGTGCTTCGCACAACCACCTCTGCCGTATGAAATACAATTGAATCAGATTCAGCGTGGAGAGTATCTCCACAAAATGTGGATGGCTCGGCGTGTGCATCGACCATGGGACATACCATTATAAGCATACCTATCGCAAACATTTTCATCTGGGTATTTAAAATAATAATTATGCGGAAGAAATAAAGCTCACGCTCTTAGTTAGGTATTTGGCAATGAGCTATGAACCAGCCCCTTTATGACCGGGATTGCGCCATTGCAGCGCGAAGAAATCTTTCTGCACGCAAGTTCGCCTGATCAACTTGAACGACTCTCGTAAGTGTTGCAATCGCTCCTGAAAATTTGCCAAGCTTGAATTGAGCGAGCCCAAATAATTCAAGCCCCTGCGGATCGTTATAACCTAATTCAACCGCGCTCCGAAATGCAGATTCCGCACCTTCGAAATCTTCGAGCTTCAGCCTGCAATTCGCCAAACTCGACAATGATACTTTATCGTGCACCGATATTTTAGCAAGCATCCCGGAGGCTTCTTGAAAACTTCCGATGTCTATCAATGCGGAAGATACGAGCCGCAGGTACCAATCCTCCCCCTCATATTTCTGGAATTGCTTTGCCGCAGCAATAGCTTCATGGTACATTTCATTTTTCAAAAGGAATTCCAAATAAAATGCCGCTCTTTCGGTGGACGGTTTTTCCTCTGCGGCTTTTGCAAGATAAATTTCCGCGGTAGAGACGTCTCCAGCAAGTGAAGCTGCTTTCCCTAGTTTCGAATAAAGCACGTAAGTATCAAAGACAGGTTCAACTGCGGTTGCGACTTTTCCCTTCATAACACTTGTGCGATACTGCTCGAGAGCTTTCAGGAATGAATCCTCTGATTTTCGGTATTCGCCAAGTTTGGAATAGATCTCCGCTTTCATCATGTGAGCGAAAGTCTGCTGCTGCGCAAATTCAAGCGACTTGTCGCAGGCAGCCAGAGCCACCTCACAATCTCCTTGCTTGAATTTATTTTCCGCAATGATGCCGTAGATCGATGCCGTGACCGACCTCCCGAATCCTCCGGCGGCAAGAGCATCATCTAAATGCTGCAGACCTTTTTCGGTCTCGCCGAGAACAATTTCGGTCTGACCTAATTGATATAATGCATAACCATAATTCTCGTGTTTCTCAAGCTGAGATAAAAGCAAACTATAATTCCGTTTTGCCTTTTCGCGAATAACATCATCGCTCTGCGCGTAACCGAGGTGCTCGATGATAATATCCGATTGAATAATTCTCGCGCGCAGCGCATAAAGCGACGTTGTAATTTGTTCATGCACCGCTCCGACAAAGGCAAGCCCCTTCATTTTTTTGAACAGACGCGGATAAGACACGAGATGATATTGCGAATCAGGGTTAGTTCCGATCTTACTTTTTAGATTTAACAAGCAGGCATCGGCTTTGCCGCTTGAGATCAATTTGCGAACGGTGCCATGGAACGATTTGTCTAATCTTTCGTCGGCATCTAAATAGAGGACCCAATCCCCTGTTACATTCTTTAGTGACTCATTTCTTGCGGCAGAAAAATCATTGCTCCATTCGAAGCTAAATATTTTTGCCCCGTATCTTTCGGCGATTTTTTTTGTGCTGTCGGTCGAGCCGGTATCCACGATAATGATTTCATTGACAAGCCCGCTTACACTTGCGAGACAATCCGGAAGAAATCTCTCTTCATTTTTCACTATCATCGATAAAGATAATTTCATTTCGCAATTCCCGATTGTTTTGCGCCTACTACCTGAATTACTTTTTTAAGAAAAGCGCCCTGCTCAATGGGTTTTACGATAAAGTCGCTGGCTCCGTACTCGATAGCTTTCTTCACATTTGTGGAATCGCCATAAGCCGTCATAATTATTACCGGAGTTTCCTTGTTGACCGATCCTTCCCTAATTTTCCGAAGAACTTCAAGTCCATCTATCTCCGGCATCATTATATCGAGCAAGATCAGATCGAACTTCGAGTTACTTGCGAACATGAGAGCTTCAGCCCCATCAGCAGCATTTAAGATATCGAAGCCGACTTGTTTAAGATGGAACTCTACAAGTTTTCTTATCATCGGTACGTCGTCCGCAACAAGAGCTTTCATTTCTTTAGCTTATTTTTTAACCTTACCAATAATTCTTCAGCGTCGTCCCAGTTTACGGAAAAAGCGTGTACCACTTCGTTCAGCCGCACCGCAATAGTAGTTGCTTCGTCGTAACCGAACGAGCCGCCAGCTCCACGGATATTATGAGTAATTTTCCTGATCGCGTCAATATTCTTATCGTGGACTGCTTGCTCAAGCTCCGCAACTTGTTCAGTGTAGTATTTTAAAAACTCCTCGACGAATCCGCGCACCAAGCTGCCGTATTCTTCCTCGTTTACACCGAAAGGATTTTCTTTTTCTTTCGGGTCATGTGGAATGATCGACTGGACAAACCTGTCGCCGAATACCTCCCGTAGTTTTTCATAAAGAATTTCTTCCGTCAAAGGTTTCGTTATCACGGCAACCGCGCCCAATTTGCCCGCGGATAAAACATTGATCCTGTCCGAATATGCCGTCATTACAATAACAGGGATATTCTCTGTCAACTTGTTTGACTTGAGCACCTGCAATGTTTTGAAACCGTCGAGACGCGGCATCATTATATCGAGAAATATCAGATTGGGTACAGAAGAAAGTGCAAGCTTCAATCCCTCATATCCGTCCGATGCCAGATGCACATCGAACTTGAGTCTCCTGAAAAACTCCTCAGTGAATTTCAGAACGATCTTTTGATCGTCAATGACGAGGATGGCTTTTCGCTCAACCATTATTCTTCCCTAACGGCCCCGGAGGAAGAATCGCTTTCAGAGCTTTTGCTTTCTCTTTATCTAATTGTGCCGACGCCGATTTATTTTCGGCGGCTATTTTTTTGTACACCTCTTCGCGGTGGACGGAGACGTCGTCCGGAGCTTCGACCCCTAACTTTACGCTTCTGCCATCTATAGATACAACGACAACTTTAATCTTGTCGCCAATCTTGATTACTTCGCCTAACTTCCTTGTCAAGACTAACATTTTTCCCTTCCATGGTTATTTAATTTTGTGCTCGGTGGAATACTTGTCGGAGTTAAGCACCAATTGCTTGCCTGATTTCGATGCGTTATTGACAATGATCGGTGCCCTCAAATTAATCGTGGCCGGTTTTGGATCGCGATTTAAAGTGACAACTCCAAATATGGTGGACGCCGCAAGATCCTCTGCCGGGATTTCTTTGTGAATGACCGGCATAATAAAAGAGACCGCCAGAATTGGAAACCCGATATCAGGTTCTTCAATTGATAGCAGCCATTTGAGAGGCTCGGTGTCTTTGTCACTTATTATAATGAACTTATGGAGTTGTTCAAAACCCGGCAAGCCCTCGGGAAAATGATAAACAATACTTTCATCAAATTCCAATTCGCCGAACTGCCGTGTCGCAAGTTTCACTTTCACTTCTGCCTTCCCCTCAATTCTTCGTTGTGCTATTGGATATGACAATGTCTACTCTCCTATTTTGTGCTTTATGGACCGGAGTGTCGTTTGGAACAAGCGGATGGTATTCGCCGTATCCCACGACTGCCATCTTCTCGGGCCTGATTAAATAATGTTGTAATAAATAATAAGCGACGTTTAGCGAACGTGCAACCGACAAATGCCAGTTCGATGGAAACTGCAAAGAATGTATCGGCGTGTCGTCGGTATGTCCTTCCACATGAATTACGTTCGGAATTGATTGCAGCAAAAAGCCAAGTGTATCTAGAACCGGGTAAGCTCGGGGCTTTATTTCAGCTTTCCCCTGATCAAACATGAACTTTTCCAAGAAATGAACCGTGACTCCGCGTTCATCGTGAGTGATCATGGCTCCGCCGGCTTTCAAAGCTTCACCGACCGCTGCTTCAACTTTTTTTTCTAATTGTTTCGAAGCCTTGTCCTGCGTCTGTGATTGCGGTGCTTCATTAGTCATTACACCTTTATCGCCAATCATGGCGCCTGCAGCCTCACTTCCGCTGAAAACACTTTCAAAAGATGAAACGAATTCTTTATACTTGGTCATATCAACTTGTGAGATCGAATACAGAATCACAAACAAACCTAACAATAGAGTTATCAAGTCTGCATATGTTAAAAGCCACCTTTCAAGGTTATCGTGTTCTCCGGAAACTTTCTTACGCATCAGATTTCACCTTGCTCACTGCTTGGAAGCATCGCTCTCAACTTTGCCCTAACAATGGCGGGGATTTCTCCAGCTTGAAGCGCCAACACGCCTTCGAGAGTTACCTCCATTATGAGATTTTCCTCGCCATGGATCGTTTTCAGTTTGTCAGAAATCGGAAGCCAGACAATATTAGCCATAAAAATCCCCCACAGGGTCGCGATAAATGCGGTCGCTATATGATGGATTAACTCGTTTGGATCGCCGCCGGCATTCGCGAGAGTCACAACGAGTCCCATGACGGTGCCGATTATTCCCATCGTCGGAGAATATCCGCCCATTTTCTGAAACACTCCGGCGTTTGACGTATGCCGCTCGTTTAAGAATCCCATCTCTGCCTCCGCCACAGCCCGCATCGTTTGAGGATCAGTCCCGTCTATTGCAAATCGAAGCATCTTCTTCAGAAACGCATGCCCTACGCTGTTAAGTTCTTTTTCAAGAGCGAGAAGACCATCCTTCCGGGCAATCGTTGCATAGTGGACGATAGATTCGATCAATTTTTCGACATCATGTTTCGGCGGCATGAAAGCGATTAGAGCAAACTTCCATATTCGGCTGAATTGCTTGAACGAAGTACCTATCATGGCTGTCGCGAATGTCCCGCCAAACACGATCGTCATGGCGGGTATCATTATAAGGGCGCCGAATTTTCCACCTTCCATCAGGAATGAGCCGAAAATGGAAATTAAACCGAAAGCTAAACCGGCAACGGTGCCGATCTCTAAAGTTCTTTTCATCTCAAGCTGTCAAATAGTTTGCGAGCGAAAGTTGGACCACTTGTGAACCGGTTTCTAATGCAGCCTGCAAGGCGGTCTGCTGCTCTTGCAATTTTATTGTTGCTGCAGCCATATCAGTATCTCCCAAGTTAGACTGGGTAGTTTGCAACGATTGGGTTTGTGAGCTTAACTGGGTTTGCATTAGTTGGAACTCATTTATCATTGCACCAGCCTTCGCGTTAGTGTTTGTCAGGGAATTGAGATCGTTATCAACGGTTTGAATGTCCGCTTGACTTGGCACCGTACCATCATTCAACTCATTTTCTATCGAAATCAAATCCGAAAACATCTGGTTGCCGTTGAACGCCTCTTGTCCGGTAATGTTATACTGGCTGTTGATCTGAAAACCTACATCTAATTTTAGTGCACCGTTCACGCCGTTCGGATTTACAGAAACCTCTGTTCCATTTGGATTCATAAAAAATGGTTGAGATGTGGTTTGAGTTCCGCCAAAAATATATTTACCACCATAGTTTGTATTGGCAAGGTCAAGAAGCTGATTGATATCCTGCTTGAGCTGGGTTCCGTAATCTTGCAAGTCTTGCGGAGATTGATCATTGGCCGCAGAAAGGAGCATAGTTTTTACATTTGTCATTAGATTAACTGCGCTGCTGAGAGCGCTGCTTTGCTGTGTCAAGAAACTTGTCGCATACTGGACGTTCTGGGTATATGCATTATTCTGATCAACCCCATCCTGGAGAAGCATTAATCTCTGTGCCAGTGCCGGATCATCAGACGGCGTGTTTACAATTTTACCTGTCGATATTTGCTGCTGCACGTTGTCAATGCTTTGTTGGCTCTGGTTAAGAGAATAGAGTAGATCGCTCGCTAGTTGATTTTCAGTGATTCTCATTTAAGATGACACCATTCCAATTATTGTTTCATAAATTTGGTTCGCAGTTGTTGCGATTGTTGACGCGGCTTCAAACGAATGCTGGTACTGAATCAGGTTCGTCAATTCTTCATTTAGCGAAACACCGGAGACCGAACTTTGGAGCGACTGCAGTTGGTTCTGTGAAGTCTGCAAGGTCTGTACGCTGTCGCTCGCTTGCTGGGATGCAGTGCCAACTTGACCGATTAATCCCTGGTATGATGTTAAGATCGATTGCCCGTTGCTCGTTACGGGAGCATTTAACAGGTCCGCGATTGCTGTGGCATTGCCTCCGTCGCCCGGGTCACCCGAAGAAGACGCCGCGATGTTATTTAAGTTTGATACGATGTCAGGAGAAACTGCGATGCTCCCGGCAGAATTTCCCACAAAGAAATTTCCTCCCGTTTGCGCTGGACTTCCGTTAGTTGAAAGAGTATAACCCGTCGAATTAAATGCATTCACATTTTGAATTAATGTATTTGCGATACCATCAAGTTGGTTGGAGAAGGAAGCGATTTGGCCATTGTATGAATTAAGAAGTCCAGCTACTTCGCCGGACGATACAGTTGCAGCAACCGAAGAATCGGCGCGCCCGATTGAAATGCCGGTCGATGTCTGATTCATTTTAAGATTGTACGCAGTGCCGGCAGCTACAATGACCGCACCACCCGCAACAACGCTTGTAATTCCTGTCGGGTCGGTGGTAACTTTCACGTTGATCAAGCTGCTTAGCTGAGAAATTGCGTTGTCCATCTGATCCTGTAATTCAGGAGAGGGATTCGCCGAGCCGCCTGCAAGAATCTGGCTGTTTATGTCTGCGATCTTTGCAGAATCCTGGTTTATTTCGCCGACGTCCGAATTTATTTGCTGGCCGACCTGATACTCGATGTTCTGAAGTTGAGTATTCAAGGTGTTGAATGTCGTTGCAACCTGCTGCCCGGCCTGCACAACAGTTTGTCTGATGCCGGCGTCCTCCGGGGTTTGTGCAAGCGTCTGAAACGCAGTGAAAAATGAATTCAACTCACTGGAGAGACCGTTACCCGATGTTTCATTAAAGAGACTTTCGACATTCGACATGGTTTGCTGCTCAATCGTGGCTTGACTGAGATCCGAATTCATATTCGTCACCTGATTATCAACAAAAGCATCCCTTACTCTTTCAATGTCCTCAACCTGCACACCTGATCCGAGAAAACCGTATGAAGTTTGAATGGGAGTGGTAGCTTCGGTTACGACTTTTTGTTCTGTGTAACCATCCGTGTTTGCGTTAGCAATGTTATTACTGGTTGTGTCCAACTCAGCCTCTGAAGTCGTCAATGCATCGCGCGCTATGTCGAACAAACCGGATATGCCGCTCATCTTTTTACCTATGCTCTCCGGTCAACTAATTTTCTGTTTCCACCGTCGGTGAGGATGTGGATATTATGTCTGATGAATGCAAGCGAGTGCTTGAGCAGGGCTCTGCTTATACCATTCAACCTCTGAACTTTGATGTATGAATTTTTCAAATTAGCATGAAGGCTACTGTATTCCTCGGAATTTTCCTTGCCTAATTTTTTTTCGAGTGCCCGCGAATCGTTCAACTCTGCTCCGGAAAGAAACAGCGATCTTAAGATCCCAGCACGTTCTCTCTCAACAGTTTGAATACTTTTAAGTACCTCCAATTCTTGGACGACAATATTCTGGACTGCGGCAGTGTCAAGTTTGGAAAGCGCAATTAACTTTTTGTTGAGGACGACGGCCATTTTCTCAAACTCGGAAGCTTCAAACGTCGTTAATTCCATCAGACATTTTTTCTCATTCTCCATCATTTTTTGCCTCACTCTGATCGAACATTTGCATATAATTCATCACTCTCTTAATGTAATTTTGCGTTTCAGTAAATGGTGGAACGCCGCCATACTGTTCCACTATACCGGGACCGGCATTATACGAAGCCAATGCAGTTTCAAGATTACCGGAATTATTGTCGAGCAAACTTTTCAAGTACTTCGCACCGCCCATGATATTCTCTTTCGGATCAAACGTATTCGAGACACCCATTTCTTTCGCGGTCGGGTCTTCGAGCTGCATCAGACCTTTCGCATTTTTTGAAGAGAGTGAATCAGCTTTGCCTGCCGATTCTGCTGCTATTACCGCTTTTATCAAATTCGGGTCCAAGTTGTACGCACCTGCTGCTTCATTTACTATATCGGAGTATTTGCCAACATTCTCCAATACGGAGCCGGAACCATAAGCATTGATTTTCTGCAGCGCACGCTGCCGAACGCGGTCATCCGAAATGTTCTGAGTTAGAATATTCAAGCTGACAGAAGCGCCATCTTGAATCGATGGATCCATATCCTCGCCGGTAAGCTGCTTGTAAAGCATTTTGCCGATTCCGAGGTTGGAATTATCTGACATATATTTCGCAAGCTCCGTATTGAAAAGTCCCGTCATAATATCTTTGCCGTATCCGTCGTCATTGTCTTGGCTGTCTATCTTCTCTGTTTCCTGCATTGACTTTAGCATGTATTGCGTGAAGACAGCCTCGAAATCTTTCGCGGCAGCTTTTAGTTTTGTCTTCTGCTGATCGGTCAGCTGCAGATGAATAGGCGAAATATTTGACTGAACTTTTTCCATATTACATTATGACCAATTCAGCTTTCAGCGCGCCTGCAGCTTTCAACGCCTGGAAAATCGCGATGATGTCGCGCGGCTTGACCTTTAATGAGTTCAATGCCGAAGCGATGTCCTGCACTGTCGCAGCGCCGTTTATCGCAGTCACCGAATTTTCCTCCTGTGTAACATTTGCTTTTGCAGCTTGAGTTACAACCGTCTGTCCTTGTGAATATGGCGCCGGCTGTGAAATGATTGGATAAGCCTGGATCTCGATGTCCAGATTCCCATGAGAAATTGCAACAGGTAAAACCGTTACGTTTTGGCCGACAACCACAGTTCCGGTCCTTTCATTTATCACGACGCGTGCCATGATATCCGGCACAACTTGCAGGGATTCGATTTGAGCGATGAACTGGACCACCTTATCTTTTGCTTGGAATGACTGCGGCACCTGGACGTTTATTGTTCCACCATCAATCGCATCGGCTATCTTCGAGCCGGTGCTCTGGTTGATCACATCGGCGACTCGATTCGCAGTCGTAAAATCTTCCTCCGAAAGGACAATGGACAACATCCAGTTGTTGATGAAATCAATCGGCGGCGATTGCTGAACGAGGCCGCCATTCGGAATTCTTCCCGTGGTTGTAAAATTTCTCTGGACTTCGGTTCCGGCAGCGCGGATATCAAAACCGCCGACCGCGAGCGGACCTTGCGCCGTCGAATAAACTTTGCCATCCTGCCCAATCAATTCCGTAAGAAGAAGTGCTCCACCTTGCAAGCTTGTTGCATCTCCCATCGACGAAACTGTCACATCGACAGATGCGCCATTGCTCGAGAAAGGAGGAATGGAAGCGACAACCATGACAGCGGCAACGTTTCTCATTCGCATCTGCGATTGTGTTACCGTTATGCCAAACCTTTTCAGCATGCTCGCCACAGACTGTTCAGTAAAAATCGATATCTGAGAATCGCCGGTTCCATTCAATCCGACGACAAGTCCGTAACCTATTACCTGATAGTCATTCACGCCTTTCACATAGGCGATGTCCTTAATTCTTGTCGCATCAGCTACCGATGCAAGTAACAAAAATATCATGAGAATTTTTTTCATGGTACGCCTCAAAAAAGCCAATGGAAAAGTTTCGTTATCCAGCCGGGACTCTGCGATTGATCGATCGAACCCTTGCCTTCAAAAATAATTTTCGCATCTGAAATATATTCCGACGAGATCGTGTTGTCCGGTTGAATATCCGACGGACGAATAACTCCGCTGATCTTTATAACTTGGTCCTGGCCGTTCACGGAAATAAGCCTGCTTCCGGATATTTCAAGATTACCGTAATCATCAACTTTCACGACGCGTGCGCTTATAACAGCCTGCATGGTCCCAGTCTCACTTGTTGAACCGCTTCCCTGGAACACATTGTTAGTGCCGACCTGCAACCCAACCGATGGGAGATTCGTGCTGCCGACATTCCCCGCACCACTTCCGGTGATGGTACTCTGCCTGCTCGTGTTCGTCGAAGCATCTTTCGAAGCGGAGTTCTGTTCAATCACGATCACTGTAACAGCATCTCCAACTCTCGATGCCTTGTAATCCGCGAAAAGAGAGCTGCTCGGATTCTGCATCACCTGCCCGAATGCCATTCCGGAAAATAGAATTATTGCCATAAATGTTTTCATCATCTCAACTCCTTGATTTAAGACCACGCCCAAAGCGATCTTGCTCTTCTTATGCCTTTGCTTCTTCGCGCTTTCTCTTTCATTTTCAATTCACCAATACAACTTCGCCTTTACCTGTGACCTTGCCGCGAAGATTGTCTCTGTATTCATTCGTTATTCCGATAATCTCATCTATCTTACCATCCTGGAGCGCGCTTCCTTGCTCCCGCACCATAACATTTTTCGTTTTGAAAATGATGGTCACGTTGTCGCCGCGTTTGATTATCGGCTCATCATCAAACATATCAAATGTCAACGCCTTGCCGCTTTGTATCCACCTAGATGTCCACTTGTTTTTCAGCTGGCTCAAGTCGGTGACAGGATCCGGCAAATCCGTTGACTCCGTTTTAACGACGCTGACCTCATCCATTTCAACTTCGCTATTCGGCTTTAGCGTTTCCGTCGTTACGAGAACGTTCTGAAAAGTTCTTATCTTCACCGAGACTGGAATTGTCTCATCGTTTACATCCCGCGAATAATGAACTTTCACGAGAAACGTAACTAAACCTTTCATGGTGACGGAATTAGCTGACGAAACCGTGAGGCTGTATTCTTTAGAGGATGCCGCATAGTTTTGCTTCAAATCCTTGAACTCAATAATCGCATCAACAATCGATGGTACAGACCCTCTAACGTAATTGTCAACAACACGCCTCACCGACTCGCCGCTGATACTTTGAGCTGAAGATTTTGCTGTAAGAAACAGGCAAATCAGCACAAGCACAATTCCTGAAACGCGGAATAGCCACGGCGAGCTTTGTGTCTTTGTGCCTAAGTTTCGTTGTGCCATGTTTTTCATGCTTATTGGCTCTTCAAATTATTAGCAAGTTGCTGCATGCTGTCCGCGGTTTGGATCGCCTTGGAATTTAGTTCATATGCCCTTTCAGCCGCGATCATATTTACCATCTCAGTGACCACCGAGACATTCGATGATTCAAGCGAGCCCTGTTGAATATTGCCGAAACCTGTCGAACCCGGATTCCCAAGAATAGGCGTGCCGGAAGCTACTGTTTCCTGGTACAAGTCGCTTCCGATGGCGTTCAGACCGGCGGGGTTAATAAACTTTGCAAATTCAATTTGCCCGAGAGTGACGGGGTTCGTTTGACCCGACACCGTCGCCGAGACAGTCCCGTCTGCACCGACTTGAATGGCGGTAGTATCCTGGGGGATCGTCAAACCCGGTTCAACTATGTACCCATTCGAAGTGACAATGCTTCCATTGCTGGACATCTTGAACGACCCATCACGCGTGTAAGCTTCTGTTCCATCCGGCATTCTAATCCTGAAGAAACCGTCGCCTTGCACTGCAAAGTCGAGCTGGTTACCTGTCTGAGTCACAGAACCCTGAGTAAAGTCCCGTGTCGTCGAGGACGGCACAGTGCCGTCGCCGACTTGAAGCTCCGCCGGCGGGGTGCCTCCGGATTGATCGGGAGTCCCTGTCGCTCGAAGAGTCTCATACATTAAATCCTGAAATTCGACCCTTGTATCTTTAAACCCCGTCGTGTTAACGTTCGCAAGATTATTTGCAATTGTGTCGACGTTTAACTGCTGAGCGTACATTCCGCTTGCTGCTGTTTTCAGTGCTCTGTCCATGTTTCCCTCCAATTAAAAATTCTAAACCTTTTTATTATCAACTTGAAATATGTTTTCGCTAATACACCCAGAAAAGTCTTGGCTTCTCCTTTAACCGCGAGAGTTCCATTCTTTATCTCGCAGCAAATCAAACCGTTGACGACTCGCATAGAAACCATGGTCATAGCGGCGCACTCCACATCAGCTCACCACCCCGACTTGATTTGCCTGACCGAGCGAATTATCCTGGCTCTGGATTGCTTTCTGGCCAGCTTCAAAATTCGATTGCAGCTGGATCATCGCTACCATTTCATCGATCGGGTTAACATTTGAACCTTCGAGAAATCCTTGGCGTACACTCACCGCAGATGGGTCAACTTGCTTAACGACACCAGCACTTTTGAGTGTGTACAAATTTTCTCCCGCTTTCGAAAGCTGGTTAAGATCCTCTGGTGAGACGATTTGTATTTGACCATAGATTTTATCTCCGGCCTTTACGACGCCGTCACCATCGATTACAAGCTGACTTTTCTGCAAATCCTGTATGTCGCTGATTCTGATTACCCCGCCGGTGCCCATGACCGCATCGCCGTTGCGCGTTACTAAAGTGCCGTCAGTCGAAAGCGTGAACGAACCGTCTCGCGTCAACTTTGTACCGTTTTGAGTCTGGATTGAGAAAAATCCCTGTCCGTCGAGTGCAACATCAAGAGTGTTTCCAGTTTGCTGGAGAGTCCCTTGCGAGAAATCGGTGGTGGTTAGCTGGCTCACGTCTTTGTCCGTCGGGTTGATTGTACCATTACGGAAAAGCGCGCTTGCAGAAATAAGCTCGTTCGTAAAAGCGTTATCTCTTTTGAAAGCTGTTGTATTTACGTTCGCAAGATTATTCGCGATCACCTCGAGTTTTTGCTGGAGCGGTATCAAACCGAGCCCGCTTGTGTAAATTCCTTTGATCATCGCGTCCTCCTTTTTCCGATGCTGGTGGCAGTTTTCGAATTGGCGATTTTACTTCTTTTCAACGCGAGTATCAGTTCAAGCTCGCCCCGTCCCATGTTGAGTTGGCGTGCAAGCATGTTGAGATCGGATTGCTCATCCACGAGAGCGAACGCCTCTTTAAATTTTGCTCCTGCCCGGCCTGTTTGTGGGGATTGCTTCGATGCTTGCGACGCGTAAGAAATCGCAAAGTTCAGTCTGTCCGCTTCCATATGATTTGTTCGCGCCATTTCATGGATCGCTGCGCCGGAATCAAGTTTTCCCCTATCGTCAACGAAATAACTCCCCGCAGCTATTTCCGCGGCTTTGACTTTTTCAGTCGCGATTTGGTTCAAAATCCTTTCAATTTCAGTTCTCGAAACAGAAGGCGGGCGTTTCACTCCCATTCGGCGTTCGGACTCTAACTTTTTCTTCTGTTCCTTTGCCAACCTTCGGAATCGGACGATCAGAGTAATGAATAGACCGGCCATGATAACAATCAAAGCAAGCTCAATGGCGAGCACAACCTCGGGTATTCCGAATAAGTGTTCGACAAAATCACCGGTTGCATTGCTCGAGTTGTGATAAGCTGCCCTATCGATGTCCTGCGATACCAGCGCTCTGATATCAACCGATGCAGTGTCCGAAAGAAAGATCATTAACATTGCAAACATTATTTATTACCTCCATCCATCAAGTCAACATTGCTTTTCGTGGGAAGAATGACCGTAAATGTCGTACCACGCCCTTCGACACTATCAACTTTTATATCACCACCGAATTTTCTTATAATTCCCCTCGTTATCGGAAGTCCAAGCCCAGTTCCCTTTCCCGGTTCTTTTGTAGTGAAGAAAGGCTCGAAAATTTTCAGGAGATTTTCTTTCTTTATTCCGGAGCCTGTATCCGAAAACCGGATAAAAATTTTATTATCGCTGAACTCAGTCGATACCAACATCTTACCACCATTCGTCATAGCATCTTTTGCATTCAAAAGGAGATTCAGAAAACCCTGCTGTAAATAATTCTTGTTGGACTCAAGCGGAGGAAGATCATCGGAGAAACGAAGGTCGAAATTGATCTCGCGGCTTTTGAACTGGTAATCCACCAGAGCTACTACCTCGTTAATCGCCCAGTTCACATTGATCATTTCATGCTCCAATTCTTCGGGGACGCTGCGCGAGAAATTGACAAGCTGTTTCGTTATCTGGGCGATGCGTTGAACTTGATTCCGTATAATTTCTACCCGATGCTCAATATCTTTTCCCTGGGCGAGAAGAGTTATGTGTCCTAACAAGATCTGGAGAGGATTATTTATTTCGTGGGCAATTCCACCTGCAAGTTCTCCAAGCGATGCCAACTTTGCTGCTTGAAGCATTTGTGTCTGAGACTTTTTCAACTCATCTGCCGCATCTCGCAGCTTGGCTATGTTTCTTAAATTTTCAATCGCGACCGCAGCCTGATTCGCGAGTATTCCCAAAAGCATAAGTTCGTGATCGGAAAATGTTCTGCGAATTTGTTCCGTGCGAATTACATAAACTCCAATAACCTCGTTCCTCAATGCAAGCGGCACGACAACGAAATTTTTCTCACCCGCTTCACCAACCGACGTGTTCAAGTCCGGGACAACGGTGGTCTTTTTTTGTTCGATAACCCAATCAAGGATTCCTTCCTCTAGCAAATGCTGGCAGCTCTTCAACATGTAGTCAGTGCAAATCTGAAGAAACGGTTTTGCCATAGACCTTGTGCCGCCAATTTCGAATATCATACTCTCTTCGACTGGCATCACTTGCTTTGTCAGTTCGAGCAGTGAATCTAAAATTGAAACCTGGTCTGTCGCGGTGCTTATCGCATTTGCCAACCTTTGCATCGCAACGAGTTCATCGAGAGATTGCCTGATGTTGGTCTCGGCTTTTTCATGTAATCCCACTTTGTCATTCAGGACTTGTATTGCCGTTTCGAGGGCACGAATATAACTTTCTCGCGATTCCATGAAGCGCTCAATAGAAGCGGCGGCAGCTGAATTGTCTTTCCCAAGAGAAGAATCCGCGACCTGCCCCTCCGATATTGGAGTTTGCTCGATTTCCTTGATGATTTTCTGCTCCATCATATCTTCTTTTTTCATCAACACTCCATATAAGACGATTAAATTATATTTACAAAGGTACGTTCGAGATCTTGGCGCAATTTAGATCCGAATGAATCATAAAAAGCCTGAGTCAACTCTGACTCCGACATGTTCAAAATTTCCAGCGCTACTGGATTATAGCTTTCAATTTTCTCGTACGACAGAGCACCGACCTGAAGTTTGTGGCATAAATAATCAACGAAGTGAATGAGCGCCGTCAATTGCGGATTCCTTTCTGCCAATTCGGGTTTGTGGTGAAACTTGATTGCTTCGATAAGCTGTTCGGGCAAATTCCATCGTTCGGCAAGCCATCCGCCGATTTCGCCGTGGGTAGCGTAGAGCACAACTTTCTCCATGTCCTGGAACGTGGACTTTCCGTCTGTCACCGCTTCCACTATTCTTTTATAATCGTCATGGAAATACTGGTGAGTCACCAGTATTCCAATATCATGGAGCAGCCCCGCAACAAACGATTCGCCACTGATTCTGTATCCCAATTGCCTCGCGAGTGTGCGTGCTGCAATTCCCGAAGCAAGCGAGTGCTCCCAAAATTCGTTCGAATCGAAAAACTTATCCTGTTTCTTTTTGAAGGAGCTTATCAAAGAAACGCTGATCAGTATCTCCTTGAGCGAATCGAATCCCAGTACCACGATAGCGAAATCAAGCGTGGAAATTCTCCTTTGGAATCCGTAGAACGGGGAGTTTGCAATCTTAAGCACCTTCGCCGTCAAGACCTGATCCGATGAAATAACCTGCGTCAATTTCGATACGCTTGTATTCGGATTATCAATAAGCGAAGCTACTTCTACGGCAATGGTCGGCAGTGCCGGAAGCTGAATTATGTTTTGAACTTTTTCCCTTAGGATATCATTTTCCATCTGTCTAACCTATTTGTAAGAATTGCGCGCTCTGCCATTTGCTGCAAAGAAGAGATGGCGTTCCGGTAGGATTCGGCTACCTTTGCCTCCTCATATCCGAGAACGACCGCCACCTGTTGCAGTTCTAAGCCTTCGTAAAGTTTTAGAGTGAGAACAAGTCTTTCTGTTGAGGGAAGCAGCTTAATGGCATCTTTAAAAAATCTTTTGAGTGTCTCGTCATCGACCGTGTCCGATGTGGAAACTTCCGAGCTATTATTATTTTCCGAACCATTCTCCGAAAGGATGTGGTCCACGATAGGAATTTTTACTCGCACCGTCACGGACGAATCATTATTCAGGTACTTATCGGCAAGAGCGTTGACGGAAATTCCGAGTTTATCTATGCCGATGATTTGCACGGCGGCAATGTCGAATGTGATCGGTGCGTCGGAGCATGAGTACCCATCAACAGAAGCAATTTGGTTCGCAACGTGCACGATCGCAGTCAACTCGGGATTGATCTGTGCACAACCCGGGTTATGGTGGAACCGGATAGCTTCAACAAAGTGCGGTGGGAAGCTCCACTTTTCAGCTAACCATGCTCCGACATCAGAATGCGTTGTCCCAATGACTAACGTCTCCGCCTGCGAATGAGGCAAATTTTTATCGTGGATCAGTCTATGAATTTCGTCAAAATCCTCCGTGAAATATTTGTAGAGAACGAGTATCCCTATATCATGGAGCAAGCCTGCTGCATATGCCTCGCCTGGAACTCTATATTTTGTTTCTTTTGCAAGCGACCGCCCAACCGAAGCAGTATCATCTGCATGTTTCCAGAATTTTCTCGGATCAAAATTTTTCAACCCGGTTCCCTTAAAGAGATCGATCAAGGTGAGAGATAAAACAGTCTCACGCAGCGTCTCGAAACCAAGTGCAACAACCGCCCATTCAATGGTCGAAATCCTTCTTGCAAAACCGTAATACGGCGAATTTGCAACACGCAATATCCTCGCTGCCAGGGGAGGGTCTTTTGAAATTATTCTGGATAACTCCGCCGCACTGCTCTCTGATTCGCTTGCCAGGCGGATCACTTCGAGAGCTGTAGTCGGAAAGGTCGGAAGTTCTCTTATGGACGATAACTTGTCTGTCAATTGCCCAACCTCAATCATAATTCCACCGCCTCCCGGAAAAGCAGCTTCAGCCTCCCGATAACCTCGGAATGTATTTGTGAGACTCTCGACTCGCTGATGCCGAGTACTTTCCCGATTTCTTTGAAAGTAAGCTCTTCATAATAATAAAGTGTCAAAACCATTCGATCTCGCTCCGGAAGTTGTTTCAACGTCTTGACAAGTTGCTCCTTCAATTCCGTATCTTCGTATTGCTCGATTACCTCGCTGTCGCTGCCGATAACATCTTCGAGCGTCATGTCTTCGCCGATGTTTTTTGTAAGCGAGACGGTTTCCGCATTTGCCAAGTAACCTTTGATCTGCTCAAACTCTCCAACGCTCATGTTTATGGCTTGTGCATATTGTTCGCCGTTTACCTTATCCATATCAAGCTCTCTCAGCGATTTCCACGCTTTCTTATACTTGTCGCGGACAGATCTCGGCAGCCAATCAACTTTCCTTATTTCATCAAGCATAACCCCGCGAATTCTTTGAGCGGCAAAAGTTTCAAACTTCACTCCCCGATAGGGGTCGAATCTTTCGATCGCTTCATTAAGTCCAAGGATTCCGATGCTCATTAAATCGTCGCTGTTGAAGACGCAGCGAGGAGGGAGAATTATTGCTCTTGCTGCAAACTTGACAAGCCCCAAGTAGGAAAGCACCAGCTCTTTTTTAACGGCGGTGGTTTTGCGCTTTGAATACTTATTCCAAAGTTCCTGCGTAGTCATGACTGCATCTCGGCTTTCTTCTCCCGCATGGATCCTGACAAATCAGACCCCTTGCCGTGGAGAATTTCGCGGTTGTCGTATCTGTTTTTTTGTAATGTTAAGAAAAATATAAGCACCATGGTCAGTACCAGCATGATAAGGGCTATTCCGAACGCCAGCATGAAGGATCTTATCACTGCATCTATCACATCGAATCCATTCGAAGCGAAGTAAACAATCGCGAGGAAAAATGCGAGCGTCGGTACTTTTATTGCTAACTTTTCCATTATCTTTTCTTTAATATTTTATCGGCAATTACTCTGATCGCTTGTGAAGCAGGCGAATCGGGGAACTCCTGCAAAAGGGGCGACTGCACGCTTACCGCCTGTTCAACCGATTCATCGGACGGTATGAAGCCGGCGTAGTCAATCTTCAGATTGAGAAAATGGTCGCTCACAAGATCGAATTTGCTTTTTACATCCTGGGCTTCTTCAGCGTTCTTTGCATTGTTGATTAAAAGTTCAAGATCCGCATTTGAATTTATCCTCTTGATGGCTTTCACAAGGACATACGCGTCCATCACTGCAGTCGGCTCCGGAGTCGAGACAACTAATACTTCGTCGGAGAGAAGCGCGAGCGAAATCGATTCCTGGATAATTCCGCCTGCCGTGTCGAGAACGGCATAGTGGAACATAGGTTCTAGAATGCTCACTTCCCGGAGAAGCATCGTCGCGTCACTTGAGCTCAACTTCTTCAGTCTGCCGTCCGAGGATCCTGCAAGGAGAAAAACATTCGGCGCAATTTCTGCTATCGAATCTTTAAGCCGAGCTGTTCCATCAATAACATCGAAGAGACAATGCTTGGGAGAAACACCGGAGAGTATGTCTAAATTCGAAAGATTTACATTCCCATCAATCAGAAGGACGCGTGCCCCATCACGAGAAAGAGCGATTCCCAAATTCAAGGTTATGTTGCTCTTTCCGACCCCTCCCTTGCCGCTTACGACAGTAACTTTGTAAGGCATCTTGCTGAGCGGCAAGACTTTCGTTTGTGCGCTCACAACTTCTCTTAATTTTACTGCCTGGTCAAGCATTCTCGGTTACTCCCATTCTGTAAATCATTTTTGCAAGCTTCATCCCTGATACCGGCTCAATGTCATCCGGAACGCTTTGACCATCGGTTATGAATGAAAATGGAAGTCTCGAATCCTGCGCCAAGCTGAGAATCGTTCCGAGAGAAACCGCTTCATCAGTTTTCGTTATGAGGAGTCTGTTCGGTTTCATGCTTTTGAATTTCTTGTAAATATCACGCGCCGTACTCAATGAAAAATTCGCGCTGAGCACAAGATGCACTTCGTTCGGATCTGCAGCATCGATAAATCTGCAAAGCTCAATGATCTTGTCAGGGCTTCGCTGGCTCCTTCCGACCGTATCGATGTAAATCGTATCAAATCCGGAAAACTTTCTTATTGCAACAATCATTTCGTCCGGAGTATAAACAACCGACAGCGGAATCGAAGCGATATCTGCAAAAGCTTTCAGTTGGTCAATGGCTCCGATTCGATATGTGTCAGCCGTGATCATTGCGACGTTTTCACCTCTAACCAGTTTGCTGATCGATGCGAGCTTTGCGACTGTCGTGGTTTTGCCGACCCCTGTCGGACCGACAAGCGCAATTATGTAACCTTTGCGTTCTAACTTGCGGACAGGTGATTCGAGGATACGATTTGAGATTAACTTTGAGATGAACGCATCAACAGCCAACTGGTCATCAATCTCGACGCCGCTGAGTTTATGATTGCAATTTTGGACGATGTCTAATGCGATTTCTTCTTCCACTTCGTTTTCAACCAGAGTCGTGTAAACATTTTTCAAAGTCTCCGGAAGTATGGGCATTTTAGAATGCTTAATATGCTGGGCGATTTCGCCGAGAGCACTTTTTACTTCGCCTAATTCCTGTTTGAGAATCTCGCTTTCAACTTTTGTTGATCCCGCTGTGCTGGACGAAATTTGCGGCATCGCTTGGCTTTGTTTTGCCTTTCTTTCCTCTTCAAATTTTGATGTGAGCTGTCGGAGACTCCCAAACACATCATCACTTGAACCGGCGGCAATCGGATTGGGCTTGGCTTGAGGCTGCATTATTGTCGAAGGTCTTGCCTGAGGGGAAGGAATCCTCATCGGTGCTTCATCAAATGCCGCTGTGACCTCGATATATTCTCCACTACCGATTCCCAACAAACCACCTTTTGTTAATCGCCTCGTGTTAAGGATGACTGCATCTTCGCCGAATTCTTCCCGCATCTTGTCGACGGCTTCTTTCGACGTGGCTCCGATAAATTTCTTTATCCTCATTGTGCCATGATCCTTCCGATTAAATCGATTTCAGTTCGCGCGGGCAGCTCCGTGTATGAAGTAACCGCCACTTGCGAAAAGTTTACATGAATGAGCCTGTAGAAATACAACCGAACTGTCGCCGAACAAATAACAACAGGGTCATACCCGAACGACTGCGCGTGCTCGACATTTTTCTTCACACTGTTGTTGATCGCTTTAGTGACATCGGGAGAAAGCCCAAGTGTGGTTGTAACTTCCTTCTGAGTCTGGAGCGAATTGGACAAAAGCTGCTCGACGCTCGGGTCGAGCGCTATGGCATGGATAATTCCCGCTTGATCTGCATAAAGTGCTGCGATCGTTTCGGAGAGCGCGTGGCGGACATATTCTGTCAGGACTTCCGTGTTCTTCGTTACCTTTGAATAATCCAAAAGCGATTCAATAATTGTAACGAGATCTCGGATTGGAATTCTTTCCTTCAAAAGATTTTGCAAAACTTTTTGAATCGTCCCGAGAGGCAAAGCATCGGGATTAATTTCATCGACTAGTGCCTGGTATTCCTTCTTCAAATTGTCGATAAGTGCTTTGACATCTTGCCTGCTCAATATTTTGTCGGCGTTCCTCTTCAATGTTTCACTCAGATGAGTTGACAAAACCGCCGGCGCCTCGACGACCGTGAAACCAAGAACCTCCGCACTGTCGCGCTGAGATTTTTCAATCCAAACCGCCGGTAAACCGAAAGTTGGATCGGTCACAAAAATTCCGGGGAGATCGCCTTCTTTTATACTAGGACTCATCGCAAGATATTGATCCATATAAAGTTCGCCGCCTGCAACTTGAACGCCTCGTATCCTGACAACATACTGGCTTGCCTGCAATTGCAGATTGTCGCGCACTCGGATCGGCGGAACGATCAAGCCAAGTTCCAGCGCAGTTTGCTTTCTGAGATTCGTAATCCTCTGGAAAAGATCGCCGCCCGCTTCCTCATCGACCATGGAGATCAATCCGTAACCTATTTCTACTTCAATCGGATCAACTTGTAAATATGATTCGATCTTTTCATCCTTCTTTTGCGAAGCAACAACCTCGGCGGCGGCTTTCTCCGGTTCCTTCGCGATAACCTGTGAACGCATATAACCAGCGGCGGTTATGATCGAGCCGAGCGCAAGGAAAGGAACTGTCGGCAGGCCGGGAATAATCGCAAAGAACCCGAGTGTACCACCAGCGATGTAAAGCGCTTTCGGACGGGAGAAAAGCTGCTTCTTCAATTCAACATCCAACTGGCTTCCTGAAGCGCTTCTTGTAACCACCATGCCTGCTGCGGTAGAAATCACAAGTGCCGGTATTTGAGTAACGAGGCCGTCGCCAATCGTCAACAACGTGTACCGTGCAAGAGCTTCCTGTAAGGTCAAATCCAATTGTACCATCCCGATGATGAATCCACCGATGACATTGACCATGATGATTATAATTCCCGCAATAGCATCACCTTTCACAAACTTACTCGCGCCATCCATTGCTCCGAAGAAATCCGCTTCCCTCTGAAGCCGCGATCGCCGATCTCTCGCCTCATGCTCATTTATCAAACCGGAATTCAAATCGGCATCAATACTCATTTGTTTTCCGGGCATTGCATCCAAAGTAAACCGTGCAGTTACCTCGGCGATTCTACCAGAACCTTTTATGATCACTACAAACTGGATCGTGGCGAGTATAATAAAGATGATCACGCCGACCACATAATTACCTTGTACCACGAATGATCCAAATGCGTGAATGACTTCACCGGCATATCCTTGACTGAGAATCAGTCTCGCAGAGGCGACATTCAACGAAAGTCTGAAGAGAGTGAGAATCAGAAGTAATCCCGGGAAGGCCGACAACTCAAGCGGGCTTATAACGGACATCGCAACCATCAATAGAACGATAGAGAAAGTAATATTTGCTGAAATCAGGACATCTAACATGAACGGCGGGAGTGGCACGATCATAAGGCAAAGAATCAAGATCACCAAGCCTGCAAGCATAAGGTCCGTATTGCTTCCGATAAGCTTGTAGGTCCTGCTATTCGAGATTCTTTCTATTGCTGTCGACATTTTAATTTCTTCTGAAATTCGGTTTTATTTTTTTCATTTGATAGATGTAAGCCAATATCTGTGCGACCGCTTTAAATAAATCCGTCGGAATCTGCTCATCGATATCGACTGTTTTGTAAAGGAGCTGCGCGAGGGTTTTGTCCTCCACGATCGGCACATCGTTTTCAGCCGCAATCTCTTTGATCTTCTGTGCTATTAAATCTTTGCCTTTCGCAACAACTTTCGGAGCAGGCATTATCTTCGCATCGTACATTATTGCAATCGCATAATGGGTCGGATTCGTCACAACAACATCTGCTTTGGGAACAGCATGCATCATTCTATAGCGATGACGTTTTATCATCTCGCGGCGGATTTTCCGCTTCACCAAAGGATTGCCCTCCATCTGTTTCTGTTCCTCTTTCACTTCCTGCTTCGTCATTTTTGTTTGCTGCTGGAACTTGTGGCGCTGGAAATAATAATCTATGGCGGCGAGTGCCACGAAAGCTGCAGTCACTTTCATCGTCACTGCAAACGCACCTTTACCCATGAAAGAAAGGATCTCCGAAGGTGAACTGTCGGCGAGGACAACGGAATTTGCCCAGAAATCTTTTAGCGAATAATAACCGATGGTTCCGACAAGCGACAGTTTAAGGAAACCTTTAAGAAGCTCGACAATCGACTGCTGCGAAAACCCGACTTTCTTTATTCCGGTGAGCGGATTGAGCGAGTTGAAGTGAGGCTTGAGCGGTTGTAATG
>JBAPNE010000193.1:0-8886 GCA_049278975.1 Candidatus Kryptoniota bacterium | reverse complement strand
CGATAGCACCTATTCCGCAGAGAATACCGAGTAGAATGTAATAAATCACATCATGGTCGATATCAAAATTGAGGAAGCCAACATTGAACATCGGGCCGGCGCCGAGAAGCTGAGACCTTGCTGCGGTTGCAACCGCAGTTGAAATCACAAGTGGAATAAACGACCGAGGTTTGAATTCGAACAGTAGAAGTTCGATAGCTAGAATGACGCCTGCAATTGGTGTATTGAACGTTGCGGCCATCCCGGCACCAGCTCCACACGCCAACAAAGTTTTCCTTTCGGAAGCAGTCGTCGGAATGAATTGCCCTACAAGCGATCCCACAGCGCCGCCAGTTTGAATAATTGGTCCTTCGGCGCCGAACGGTCCGCCTGTTCCGATGGCTATTGCTGCGGACAATGGCTTCAATATCGCGACTTTTCCGGAAATTTTACTTTTGTTGACCACAACGGCTTCTATAGCTTCAGGGATGCCATGGCCCTTGATCTTTGACGTACCGAATTTTGCCATCACCCCGACGATCAATCCGCCGACAACGGGGACCAGTATAGCAATAATTCCAAGGTGGTTGTATTGCGGACTCACAAACTCAAAAGAGAAGCGGTGATAAAACGATAGATTAGTGAAGAGTCCAATAAGATGGTACAGCGCGAACGAAATTATTCCCGCGCTAAAACCTATAATTGCGCCGAGAAGCGATAAGAATAATAGCCGTGTTCCTGGATTTTGTGAAAAAGCAATATCTGTTTCCATTTTCTGGCTTTGGTAATTAATTTCTGAATTATTGAACAATAAAATTCGAGGTTTGGTTCTAAAGATGTCAGAAGAGTTTTCTCGCAAAAACCCGGAACAAATTATTTGTTGAGTGCTCCTTACTGCACATCGTTAGCTTGCCAATCATAAACGGATCAAAATTGCAGGCCGGAATACTACCTTGGACGAGATGGCGAGAGTTTTCCATGAAGGTTGCTTTTTCGAAAACCTGAACTTATATTTTCTCAAGGCAGGAAGCAAGATGGCACATTGGAAAGACAGAAACCTTGGGATATTAGGAATAAGAGGACTAATTTACATCTGAGATTTTTCGAGAAGGAAAAATTATGAAGACCAAACTTTTTTTGTTGCTATGCATTTTTTCACTGCCATCATATTCGCAGACCAAAACTTTTGTTCGAGAATATACCTACACTGCCAGCAAAGCCGACAACAAGATTACATCTTGTGCAATCGCACTGGATCAGGTTAAGAGATCATTGTTTGCGGAGATCGGCGCATATCTACAGAGCACATTTGATACGAGTAATGGAGAACGGAACAATGGGCTGGCAGAACTTACTAAAAAGCAGATAGAGAGCATTGCCGCGGGTGTTGCTCAAACAAAAGTCCTTAATGAAAAATGGAATGGGAAGACATTCCATATTAAGGCTTCGATCACTGTCGATCCTAAAAGGGTTTCAAATGACATTGCACGCATAGCAAACGACGAGATCAAATTGGCGGAGCTTGAAGAAGCCAGTCAGCGATCCGATTCA
Source organism: Candidatus Kryptoniota bacterium (assembly GCA_049278975.1). Classification (GTDB taxonomy): domain Bacteria; phylum Bacteroidota; class Ignavibacteria; order Kryptoniales; family JAKASW01; genus JAKASW01. Next base: position 7,356 of record JBAPNE010000193.1, on the reverse strand, counting down.
GCAGAGGCCATGATAAACAACCTTCGTGAGGAGATTGCGCAAGGAAAGGATAAGAATGAACGCCTGAAACAGCAGGCTGAATATGTCGCCGCTTCAAACTCTCTTGTTGCCGACGATTGGTTTCAGAAGGGTTATAACGCACACGAGACGAATGATTTCAATAAGGCAATCCTTTTCTACAAAAAAGCGATCGGGCTCGATCCGGATTATACTGAAGCGTACTACAATTTAGGAAACACCCACTACGACAGGGGAGATACCAACAGAGCTGCTTTGCTCTACCGAAAAGCGATTGAGGTCAACCCAAAGTTTCCAGAAGCCTACTGTGCTTTAGGATCCATCTACTATTCTAAAGGAGATACGGGCAAAGCTGTACCACTTTACGAAAAAGCCATAGAGATCGACTCAAATTACTCAGATGCATACTACGGTTTAGGGCTCGTGCACCAGGAAAATGGAGAAATCGATATGGCAATATCACTTTACCAGAAAGCGATTGAACTCGATCCGAAGAATTCACACGCCTACAACAATCTAGGAAATGTGTACTACACCAAAGGAGATACCGACAAAGCTATCTCACTCTTTGGACAGGCCATAGAGCTTGATCCGGCATATTCGTACGCATACAATAATTTAGGAAGGGCATTCTTCAATAGAGGGGAAACGGACACGGCAATTTCACTCTACGAAAAAGCGCTTGATCTCGACCCAAAGTATTCATATCCCTACAACAATTTAGGAAATGCCTACTACTCTAAAGGGGATACCGGCAAAGCAATTTCATTCTACGAAAAAGCACTTGAAGTCAGTCCGAAAAATTCATACGCCTACAATAATTTAGGAAGGGCATACTTTAACAAAGGAGATACGGTCAAGGCTGTATCACTCTACAAAAAGGCGATTGAGCTGAATTCAAAATATTCACACGCTTACTACAACTTAGGAGTCGCGTACGGCGGAGAAGGAAATACAGAAAAGAAAATTGAATATTTCAAGAAAGCGGCGCAACTCGGAGATACAAATGCTCAAAACTGGCTTAAAGAAAACGGATATCCATCGCACTAAATTGTAGCGCGGATTAGTCTCATTTGTCAAATTTGATTTAAAGGAATAATAATGAGAATAATTTCAAAGCCTCAGCCTGGCGAATACGATCCATATGCGATAATGTATATTAAACTGCTTCCCGATGACGGGCTTGTCTTGAAGCATCTTCAAGAGAACGGCGAAGCAATAAAAGAATTCTTTCTTTCCATCCCAAAAGAGAAATTGGAATACCGCTACGCGCCGGACAAATGGACGATAAAAGAAATTCTCCTGCACATGATAGACGACGAGCGGATTTATACATACCGCGCTTTACGTTTTGCACGCGCCGACACAACGCCTTTGCCGGGATTCGATCAGGAGCCGTACGCGGCAAATTCCGGAGCGAATGAACGCACAATTGAAGATCTAGTTGAAGAATTTCAAACGGTGCGGAAAGCTACGCTTTCATTCTTTACATATCTTCCTGAAGAAGCACTGATTCGCGGCGGCAAAGCGAACGAGCACCATGTTACCGTGCGAGCACTTCTCTACCAACTTGCGGGACATGAGCTGCATCATAAAAATGTTATTAAGGAGAAGTACCTGCTATAGAACAAAATGATAACTGCATAATTTATGAATAGGAGGCAAATTCAATTTCCACGACATGGTAATTTCAAGGGTAAGATTGTTTGTTCGTGACTCTCTGCATACGTTTTGTCGGAGTGCAACACAAGGTGGCACAAGAAAAAAAAGTTGCGAATAGATAATTTTAGAAATGTGAAAAGTCGTTTGAGTGAATGAATGATGGATGAGGAGAGACTTTTTAGCTTACAGGCATCTAAGGCAGCCAACTCAGTTGAATACTCCGAAGGTTCGGTTGTCAGCAAACAATTGATTAAGCTCGGAGGCGGTACGATTTCGCTATTCGCTTTCGATAAGGGGCAATCATTGAGTGGGCGCAGTCCTTTGAATGCCTTTGTTGAAGTTCTTGAGGGTAAAGCGGAATTTGTGGTCGATGGAAAAAATATCGAAGTCGTCGGGGGCGAATTTATAATTATTCCTGCCAATGTTCCTCACTCCGTAAAGGCGGTTGAACGTTTTAAGATGCTCTCATTGATGATCAAAGAATGACATCAAGCTCCAGCAGTTGTGGTCTTCGAGAATGAACGATGCACCATTCAGGTACATGTTTTATGAATATCCGTTGTAGCTACAAATAAAATGATTGTAATTCCTGCAACTTCCGATTATATTTCTCGAGGCGTGAATCAAGATGGTACACAGGCTATCTTAGAAATAAGACGAGAATAAACCTTTCTTACAGCCGAAATGTTATGTGGATCCGTGGAGGGATAATTGTAGTTACGTTGCTGATGTCGCTTTTAAGTTCATCACATAATCATTCAGGAGATAGATCACATGCCACAAGAATCTTCCGCTAAAGCGAGCCGTGCAATCGGGGCGATGTTTTTTGCGGTCTTTGGAGCTTTATGGCTAATTGGGTGGTGTCTTTTAGCATATGGTGTCAAACTTGGAATTCTAGCTCTCATTGCGTTTGTTACAATAATTATCTTTTTTGCGTCGTTACAGCAATATAGAAGGAATCGAAACACACATGCTGCAGAAGCCAATTCACCAGCAAGCAAAAAATCAAGCCGGTTATTCAACATTATAAACGCGTCCCAGTGGATTTTAGTATTCATAGTTGCAAATGTGCTATCTAATTTGGGACATAAAGAATGGATTATTCCATCAATTATTCTAGTCGTTGGGCTCCATTTCCTTCCTCTTGCACGGGTATTCAAATATTCACGACACTATATCACAGGTGTAGCTATGATTTTAGTAGCAGTAATATACCCGCTGGTCTCGTCAGCCGGTCCCGCAAGTTCCATCGGCTGCTTCGGTGCAGGGATCATCCTTTGGATCAGTGCAGTTGGGGCGCTGATGTCAAAGCTCTCATCCACCTCAGCTACTACTATAACGAAGTAATAATAGCGGACCAAGTCTCTTTAGGGACTTACCATCACCCGGATCAAATTATCGCGAATGAGCTGAGTATGAAAGCCATGGTGCATAAAGTCAACAGCATGGAACACGATTTGCGCAGTGGTACATTGTCTTTGCTCCAGCGTATTTTCTGTCCGCAAGTTCACGGGCAACGGGCATTCAAATTGAGTCGCGGCAAAATCCTCAATCAATTAGTGCCCGGTAGGTAATCGTCGCAAATCCGCGTTCTTGAAGTTGTCGTCACAAGTCAGGACGAAATCGCCTTGTATTCCCCCGGAGGTGACAAATTGTTTCAGCAGCGATGCGGGGAAGTACACGGTAAGTCCATCGGGGCAGCGCGCAACCACTTGCTGGGCAGTACCACGATAGTAATCCAGATATTTCTCCGCCGAAATGTTGAGATGAAACTCGAAACGTTTCATTATTGACTTGTTCCCGGAATATGTTCAAACGATAAGTTAGTGTTTATTTCCACATTAAGCACCGGCAACTTGTTAGGGAAAAATTATTGTGATGTTTGCGTTTCCAAATTCAATTGGATAAACCATGGCTTTGCAAAGAAGGGTTTTAAAATGTCGGTAGGACATTTTGGTTTGCCCATCACCAGAAGACCACTACATAGATTCTCTCTCTGCCGTACTTCAATTCCTTTACTTTCGTTTGTACGGCCTCCATGGATTCAGATCTCGCAGAATCCTACACATAAATGCAATTCCAGCCTCATTTGTCGGTTCGGGAATTCTCCTTCTGAAATTCCGGTTTGAAGCAGAGTTAACTGGGAATGAACCGAGAGTGAACCGAGAATGAACATAGCGAGAAGTACATGGTCAATGCAGCTTCCGGTGTCGGATAATCCTACATTCTGATAACCTGGATGGAGGTTTAGAAGGCTCACGGGAAATATGTCTTTCTTGTTCTCCGCGAACGTGGATGCAAGAAGAAAAAGTTGAGTTGGTGATCCCTGCACAAGAAAAACATCAAAAATTGTTTTAGCTACTGCTTGCAATCTTGTTTTGTTCGTACGATATTAAGAATGTTTAACAACAGAGAGGAGCAAAAATGAATGCCATATTGCATAAGCAGCATATAGTCTTATCATATAGATCAATGTTTCAGATCATTAGTTTACCCATTTTCATCATTGTCGTTGCTGTACCACTTTCATTGAAAGGACAATCTTTGAAATATCCGGAAACAAATAGAGACAGCGTAGTGAACGATTATTTCGGTACGAAAGTCCCAGCCCCGTATCAATGGATGGAGGACCAAAACAGTTCCGAAGTTGAATCGTGGGTCGAAGCCGAGAACAAGGTGACTTTCGAATATCTTGACAAGATTCCTATTCGAAAATGGATCAACGATAAAATCACAAAGCTATGGAATTATGAAAAGGTCGGTGTACCATCTCAGCACGAAGGACAGCTCTTCTACAGCAGGAACACAGGATTGCAGAATCAAAGCCCGGTTTACATGCAGAAGACGGTACAGAGAAACCCGAAGTTGATTCTCGACCCCAACAAGCTTTCACCCGACGGATCCATTCCCATGCTTGACTACGAGGCTTCACCGAATGGTAAATATTTGTGCTATGGTCTTTCGCAAGGAGGAGCAGACTGGGAAGAATTGCACGTGCGGGATGTATCATCCGGCAATGACCTTGCTGACACAGTCCACTGGGTGAAATTCTCCGGCACCGCATGGACAAACGATAACAATGGATTTTTCTATTCACGTTTTCCTGAGCCGAAGCAAGGGGAAGCTCTGACGTCGGAAGCCGTCGGGCAGGAACTGTTCTACCACAAACTCGGAACGCCACAAAGCGAAGACAAGCTTTATTATGATCTTACCGACTATCCGGGATGGTATGTCGGCGGCAGCGTGACGGACGATGGCCGCTATCTTTTCATAATCATCAATAAAGGAACTGAACCCAAAAACAAGGTCTTCTATGTTGACCTCAAAGATCCGAAGCACCCCGACCTTTCATCTCCGGTTGTTCCACTATTTGAGAAAGTCGATGCAGAGTAATACCCGCTCGGGAATGTCGGTACCACAATTTATTTGCAGACCACACTCGATGCTCCAAACAGCCGGATCGTGTCATTCGATATTAACAATCATGACACCACCAATTGGAAGACCATCGTGCCAGAGTCGAAGAGCGTGATTGAAAACGCGCTGCTCGCCGGCGCGCATGTCGTGGTCGATTATCTTGTTGATGCGAAGAGCGAAGTGGAAATCTACTCTCTCAACGGAAAACGTGAAGGAAACCTGAAGCTTCCCGGAATCGGCACGGTTGGAGAACTTAGCGGGCGGTATGATTCGCCGGATTTGTTCTATGCGTTTACATCATTCTTGTATCCAACAACAGTGTTCCACTACAGTGTAAAAACGGGCAAGAACACTTCCTTCCAGGCGCCTCATGTTGATTTCGACCCAAAGAGATACGAGACGAAGCAGGTCTTTTATAATTCAAAAGATGGAACACGGATTCCGATGTTCATCACCATGAAAAAAGGCACGAAGCTAAACGGAGAGAATCCGACAATTCTTTACGGCTACGGCGGTTTCAACATCAGCATCACACCATCGTTCAGTCCCACGACCATCACGTGGCTCGAAATAGGTGGAATCTACGCCGAGGCAAATCTTCGGGGCGGTGAAGAATACGGTGAGTCATGGCATCATGCCGGCATGCTCGACAGGAAGCAAAATGTATTTGACGACTTCATTGCAGGGGCAGAATGTTTGATAAAAGAAAAATACACATCGACATCCAAGTTAGGCATAGAGGGGTACTCGAATGGCGGTCTTCTCGTTGGCGCCTGCGAGACACAGCGTCCCGATCTTTACGGGGCAGCGTATGCTGGAGCAGGTGTTATGGACATGCTGCGTTACCACAAATTCTCTGCCGGGGTAGGATGGGTTCCTGAATATGGTTCATCCGACGATTCGACAGCTTTCCAATGGCTGATAAAATACTCGCCCGTTCAAAACATAAAGTCCGGAACCTGCTATCCTCCGACGATAGCCACGACGGCAGACCACGATGATAGAGTAGTACCGAGCCATTCTTACAAGTTCATCGCGGAGATGCAGCACGATCAGGGCTGCGGTAATCCCGTTCTGATTCGGGTAGAGACGAAGACAAGCCACAACTATATGCCGACTGACAAGCGTATTGCACAGGCGGCAGACGTACTGGCTTTCATGGCATATAATCTCGAAATAAAAGAATTGCCCGCGGGCAATCATAGGATGGATAAAAAATAGAAATGTGATCTCGGGTTTTGTGGTGATTAATCAAGGCGGATATCTCGTCCGCAGGAATGGCAGGATTTCCGAACGGGGAAATATATAGTGTCAGCAAGCCAACTCCCAGATTTGCAATCGCACGAGGCTATCTTGAAAAAAACATCCAACTTACTGGGCTTTGAACATCTTCGGCATCAGGGCACACATAGAATTGTAAATGGAACCTTTTGCACAATCATTGCATAAAAATTGGCTGCTATTCATCTTTGCAAGTCCGGTATCGGAATTGGCCTATAAAAAATTGTATTTTATTATAAAGGAAAATAAATTTCGTCTATGATTAGCCTTTCTGGAAGAGTTGCTTTGGTTACGGGCGGGTCGTCCGGAAGCGAATTGGCAAAAGCATTCCTGGAATCCGGGAGCAATGTTGCTTTCATATACAGGAACAAAGCGCGAGAGGCCAAGATTAAGGAAACTTTTGAAAGGTTCGGCGCTTCCTTCTTGCCGGTTAAAGCTGATTTGTCGGATTCCGCCGAAGCAAGGCAATCCGTCACGTCAATTCATGACAAGTTTGGAGGAATCGATTTTCTTCTGAATTCTCTTGGCGGTTGGATGGGCGGCAAGAAGCTGCATGAACATTCATTGTCTGAGCTTCAGGAAATGTTTTCTATGGATATGATTCCGACATTTAATATTATGTCCGCCGTTCTTCCGATTATGATGGAACAAAAGTGCGGAAAGATTATTAATTTTATTTCGATGCAAGTGTTCGGGAGCGGGGTAAACAATTCCGTTTACTCGGCGTCGAAGTCGGCAGTGCTTGCTTTGACGAAAGCATCGGCTGAAGAGTATAAAAACTTCGGAATATCTTTCTACGCAATGGCGCCGTCGACCATCGACACCGAGAACAACAGGAGGTCAATGCCGAAAGCCGACACAAGTAAATGGGTGAAAATTCAAGAGATAGTCGATGCCGCTTTATTCTTGTGCGGCGCCGGCGATTCTTCAAATGGAACGATCATAAAATTTCCAGGGAAACTTTAATGACATTAAAAG
>JBAPNE010000192.1:0-16920 GCA_049278975.1 Candidatus Kryptoniota bacterium | reverse complement strand
TTAGGTTTTACCGCTGGAACCCTTTTTGTATTTCGCTCGGCAAAAATCAAAGCGACTCCGATATAAACGTTGAGCTTGCCGGACAAGATGGCATCGAAGTCGTGAAGCGCCCTACCGGCGGAAAGGCTGTTCTCCATGCGGAAGAGTTGACTTATTCCGTCGTGATGCACACAGGCGGGCTGCCGATTCGTGAAAGTTATAATTTAATCAGCAACGCTCTCGCCGAAGGCCTTCGAACGCTTGTGGCGGATTTGGAATTGTCTCAAAGCTCCGACGATTTCCGCAAGCTGTTCCATGATCCTTCAACGATACCGTGCTTCTCGACTTCAGCCGTTTACGAAGTTGAATGGCATGGCAAGAAACTTGTCGGCAGTGCACAACATAGGTTCGCTTGCCCCCACGTGGGCGATATCTTACTTCAACATGGTTCGATCCTGATCGGAGATTTTCACAAGCAAATCGTCAAATATCTTAACGTCGAAGACAAACTCAAACAGAAGACATCGAGTGATCTCGATTCACACACCGCGACACTAACAGAAATTCTTAAGAGACAAATAGAGTTCACTGAAGTAAGAGAAGCCGTTAAGACCGGTTTTGAAAAGATTTTCGGTGCACAGTTTTCAAATAACGAGTATTTAGACCCGCCAGGTCCTAGAAACCTGTTGGGTCTCCATATTGAAAGGAGAATATCATGGTCGAAGCTGAAAAACTAAAAGTGATAACGACCCGGACGATAATCCAGTCGAAGAAAAACGGGGTGAAGATAAGTGCGCTGACGGCGTATGATGCAATTGTCGCGGGCATACTCGACAAATCCGGTATCGATATAATTCTTGTCGGCGATTCGCTCTCTAATGTATTTCAGGGAAACGACACGACCATCCCGGTAACTCTCGAAGAAATGATTTATCATGCAAAGATAGTGGCGCGCGTAGTGAAACGGGCACTCGTCGTCGTTGACATGCCGTTTATGAGTTTTCAGGTTGGTGCCGAGGAAACGATCAGGAACGCGGGGAGGATTTTAAAAGAAACCGGTGCAAGTGCCGTGAAGGTTGAGGGAGGCAAAGCAATTGCCGAATCGGTTCGAAGGATGACGGAGATTGGAATTCCTGTCATGGGACACCTCGGATTGACCCCGCAGTCGATAAATAAATTCGGAGGATACAAGCCGCGCGGCGAAGACAAAACCGAGGCGACGGGAATTTTAGCCGATGCGAAACTCCTCGAAGCCGCCGGCGCATTCGCGATCGTGCTCGAAAAAATTCCCGCGCAGCTTGCTGCGAAGGTTACAAAGAGCATAAAAATTCCGACGATCGGAATCGGAGCCGGCGTGCATTGTGACGGACAGATACTCGTTTATGCGGACATGGTCGGGCTGACTCAGGAATTCAAGCCGCGCTTCGTGCGCCACTATGCAAACATCGCCGAAGAAATGCACAATGCTTTTGTCAGATATATAGATGACGTCAAGAACGGAAAATTTCCATCGAAGGAAGAGAGCTACTAAGAAGGGCATATTTTCCTGCTGCGAATGCTTGACTTTGTGGCACAGGCCAGTTAACATTTCCTGTGCATGAAATCCTTATCGGATGAAAGCTACGGTGATCCATGGCAGGCCGATTGTAGGTAGCGGGCATTTATCACTCAAGGGATACAGTATGAAAACAGGACGCTTACTTTCTATCCTTGCGGTTGTTGCGTTTCAGCAAGCTTTATCACAGCAATCTTTTTATCGCATTCCAAAAACCATCGTAGATACTCTTAATTGCCAATATCCTGGCTGGCATCTTGCCAACAATATGAATGTTCTAAAAAATCCTGAAGTAAGCTATACAAATCTAGACACAGCGATTAGCTTGCCAAATCTTGTTTGGGGCGACTTCGATAATGATAAAAGGTTAGACTATGCAATTTACATACAACGTACCAACAACTCTGGAAAATTAGAGGAGATGCTCATTGCTTTTCTCGCTCGTGATTCGACCTTTCAGGAATTTGTCTTACGAGATGCAATCGAACCAGTTTACTTTGCAAACTATATTTGGCTCGCAAAAAAGGGATCAGAAGAATCCTTCGTGAGCGATAGCGAAACTGCAAACAATACTTTTGTTTTGGAAAACGATGGTATTGATTTGATTACTATTGGAAAAGGTTCTGAAGTGATACTATATAAAAATGGTCACTTTGTTACGGTCGTTACAAGTGACTGATTCGAGGAATGCCAGCCATCCAGGCGCTCAAGCTAACGTTGAAGCGGCGCAACCTTAAAACATTTTCAACCAGACAAGTCAGGTCATTCAATCCGCGGCGGCTCTTTATCCTCCAACTTTGCAATCCCCTGAAGCCGTTCTCTAAATCTTCCAAGCGCTTCGTGTGAATCGTTGTACTTGTTCGCTGCATTCTTCAGATGAGTGCCAAGCGTTTCGAAATGATCGTCGAACTTCGCGAGAGAATTTTCAAGCTGGGCAAGCTGGTCGCGGACCAACTGCGCGTTCTTTTCGATCTGCATCCCTTTGAGTCCGATGGCAATCGCCTGGATGTACGCGTAAAAACTGTTCGGCGATACTGGTACAACATGTTTCTTCATCGCGTAACGGTACGCGCCATTCTCATCTCCATCCTGCATCAAGAGCTCGTAGTACATGCTCTCAGATGGAATGAACATTATTGCAAAGTCGAATGTGTTTTCAGTCGGCTTAATATATTTTTCCGCGATGTCGTCTATCTGGTCTTTCATCACTTTCGAAAACTTCGCCATGGCACTGTTTTTTTCGGACTCACTTTCCGCATTAACGTAGCGCTCGAATTCATCCTTGGGAAATTTCGAGTCGATGGGAATTATTCTTTCGGAAGTTTTTATGATCGCATCCACTTTGGAGCCGTCGCGAAACGTGTATTGGAATTCGTAGAAACCCTGTGGTATGACCTGCTTGATCAATTCCTCAAGAAGCGTTTCGCCAAGGTTGCCGCGAAGTTTAGGCGAGCTTAAAATATTTTGAAGCTGGTTTATCTGTTTCCCGATCTCGAGCATATTGCTGCTAGATTCCTTCAGCTCGCCGAAGTCCTGCTTCAACGATGAAAACAGTTTGTTCGCCTCTGAAAGCTGGCCGCCAAGCTGGGAGCTGAAGTTTGTCAACCGCTCTTCGACGGACCCGCGCAAACTCTCAACCTGCTTGCCGACCAGACCTGCAAGCTGGGACACTTGATTCGCGAGCTGTTCGACCTGCGCATTCGTGCCGGCGCGGTTGTCATCCAAACTTTTCGACAGCGAATCGCTGACAAGGCGCAGCGTGCTCGCCATGGTTTCGCTGTTGGAACGAGTCGTCTCGGCAGCCGATTTGACTGCAGACTCAACATCCGATTTGAAAATCGTGAAGAGCTGCACGGCTTGTTCCGAGGATGACTGCTGCTTCGTCGATAAATTTTTGAACTGAATAAAAATAAAAATTATCACGACGAGAACAACCGCAACGGCCGCTGATAATAGGATCTCCATTTAAAATATTTTCTTTCTTCTTGTTAGATATGCCGTCAACGCCTTGTCGAACGGTGTCGAGGTGCTGAGGAGCGTGTAGTCGATGTCGTTCTCGAAACATTTGCTCTTCAATTCGCGAATAAAACTGTTAACACTTTTTTTGTATGCCGACTTCAAAGCGGAAACCTGCGTCGGAATTCGCTCGCCCGTTTCCAGATCGGTAAACACGGCGTCGTTGGGAAAATCCAGATTGATCTCGGCATCGTCGAGAACATGGAACGCTATGACTTCGTTTTTCCGGTGGCGAAAATGTTTCAGCGCGGTAATAACACTTTTTGTTTCATCGAGAAAATCGCTTATGACGATGATGAGCCCTCGGCGTTTTATTCTCTCGGCGAGAGACGAAAGCGCGGTCGCAGTCGATGTCTTTGAATTCGGCTCGAGACCGGACAACTCGGATAAAAGAAGTTTCATGTACGAGTAAGTGAGATGCGGCTCAAAAAAACTCCGAACCGTTTCATCATAGACCGCAAGACCGGTTGCATCCCGCTGTTTCATCATTAGATAAATCAACCCTGCGGCGAGGTACGATGCATATTCGAGCTTGGTAATTTCGCCGTCGCGTTTAAAACCCATCGAACCACTTGCGTCAATAAGGATATAAGCTTTAAGGTTTGTTTCTTCCTCGTATTGTTTTATATAAAGCCTGTCGCTTCTTCCGAACACTTTCCAGTCGATGTTGCTTATATCATCGCCGGGAAAATACTGCCTATGTTCCGCGAACTCAACGCTGAAGCCATGGTACGGGCTTCTGTGCATCCCGACAAGAAATCCCTCGACTATCAGCCTCGCGCGCAGCTCCATTCCCGAAAGTTGAGAAATAAATTTCGGCGCCAATAGCTTTAATGCGTTTTCGCTCATACAAAATCAATTTACTGAAATTGTATGCCAAAACCAGCTTCTTATTTTTCGAAAGCGAGATCTATCGCGTTGCCATCGGAATGCTCACCGAATGTTTGTGTAAGTATCATCATTGTTACTCATTAAACTTTTTAAAATAGTTCTGCGGAGCGACATGTTAAGCTCATACCGACCATGGAATATCTTGCGATTTATGCAAAGAGACTATAATTTGAGGCGGCAATCGAAAAAGGAGAAAATCATGGAAGGCAACAAACAGATTATCGAAATACTTAACCTTCGTCTCTCAGAGGAGTTAACCGCTATCAACCAATACATCGTTCATGCTGAGATGTGCGCGAATTGGGGATACACCAAACTTCACGAAGCGATTGAGAAGCGGGCGATTCATGAGATGAAGCACGCCGAAAAAATCATCGAACGTATTCTTTACCTTGAAGGCAAACCAAACGTCAGTAAACTCAATCCTATCAACATAGGCAAGGACGTTGAAGCGCAGTTACAATCGGATTACGAGTCGGAAAAATCGGCAGTCAAAGCCTACAATGACAGTATGCGGACATGCGTGGAGGTCGGGGATAATGGCACACGTGAACTCTTCAAATCGAACCTGCTGGATGAAGAGGACGACGTTGACTGGCTTGAAGCTCAAATGGATCAGATCAAACAGATGGGAATACAAAACTATTTATCACAGCAAAAGTGACGAATAGCTATCGTTTGAATCCGACGGGGTAATCTGCCGTTTCGTTCCGGGATGGTACACCCCGCCATGTCGAATCGCAACTTATCAGGGTAACCAAATCGCCAGACCAGCGATTTGATCCCAGACCGTTGTGCGATAAACCTCGTTGCAATTGACGAGGCGAGTCGCAACGGCGACAATCAAAAATAATCAGCCCTCCCTTGACAATAATATCCGCCAACCCTATCTTTACTTAGATTAAGTCTTAATAAAAAACAAATTGAAAGGACGGGTGAGGAATAAATGGCGCCGCTAAGAAGTCTTCAAGGAGATGCAACCGGAATATTATCGAAAATCGAAAAGCAAATTACACTTATCACCAGTCGTCTGGAAAAAGTCTCAACTGTAACCCTGCTCGTTCTTGCTTCGCGAGTATTCGCGCAGACACCTGATTCAACATTCATTATGAAGGGCGTCACAGTAATGAGCGATAGGGTCATGGACGGCATTGGGCGCATGAAAGATCATGCCGACGGAGTAATTTATTCCGGCATGAAGAATGAGCTGCTTGAAATAGACAGCCTGGATGCCAATAAAGCTATAAACAACACGAGACAGATTTTAGGACGGGTGCCAGGGATAGACATTACCGAGAACGAAATGGGCGGATTCACCGCGAACGGCATCGGCTTTCGGGGATTCAATCCTTATCAAAGCATCGAGACGAATACACGGCAAAACGGGTACAATATCTCCGCGGACTTGTACGGATATAATGAGGCTTACTACCTCCCGCCGATGGAGGCTGTGAAAAGCATAACCATCTTGCAGGACGGCTCTTCATTGGCTTTCGGACCGCAGATAGGCGGCGTTGTGAACTACGATCTGAAAGATGGTGCGTCCAGCCCTCTTCAAATAAATTCTTCCCAGACTGCCGGCAGTTACGGGCTCTTCAATAGTTTTAATTCCATCGGCGGCACTGACGGAGTTTTCAACTATTATGGTTTCCTTCAGTATAGACACATGGAAGGTTGGCGGGTGAATTCCCAACAAACACAATGGTCGGGTTATGGAAGCCTGAAATATGATCCAAATGAGAAACTGCATTTGGGACTTGAATACACAATCCTACGCAATCTGATCCAAATGCCCGGCGGGGAAAACGATTCAATGTTTTATGCAAATCCTCAGGAGTCGCTTCGTGCTCGGAACTGGCTCGATAGTCCATGGAACATCGGAGCCTTACATATCAATTACAAGATAAACGACAACACTTCTCTGAATTTCGTGTCATCTTATCTTCTCAGTCAACGTAATTTGGTCTGGAGGAATGAAGATGTACCACCTTATGTGCCGGATACCATCACCGCAAGCTTGACTTACACACCCCGCGAAGTGGAACGGGAATTTTTCAATACGCTTACCAACGAGCTCAGATTCTTGTCCGGCTACGATCTCTTTGGGCAAAGCCAGACTTTTTCGCTCGGCTTGCGATATGCTTATTCACATCTGGTGAGAGAGGACGGTGCGGAAGGTACGACAGGAACGGATTTCGATTTGACCACGCTTTCTCCGTGGGGGCAGGATATGAATTTTTATACCACCAACATCGCACCTTACGTTCAAAACATTTTCCGGATCAGCAATGCACTGAGCATAACGCCAGGTTTACGCTTTGAATATTTGAGCACGACTGCAAACGGTTACGCGGAAAACGAGGATGGCGATGCAAATCAGCCGTACGTTTATGTAAATAACGAAGAGCACACGCGGACATTTTTGTTGGGTGCGGTGAGCGCGGAATTCAAAACTTCCGACGCGACTAACGCTTATGCCAATTTCAGCCAGTCGTACCGCCCGGTCACGTATGACGACCTAACTCCATTCGGTACGATCGCAAGGATTGACCAAAATTTGGAAGATGCTTCCGCAAACAATGTGGATCTTGGATTCAGAGGAATGGTCAGTGACTATTTGAACTTTGACATGAGTCTCTTCTATATGCGCGTAAAAAATGATATCGGAATCATCGAGCAAAGAGAGGATACGTCAACTTACCAATTCGAGACCAATACCGGAGCAGATGATCACAAGGGAGTAGAGGTGTATGTGGAGTTGAATATTTTTGGCGGCTTAATTCCCGACAACGAGTTCGGCAGACTCGGTGTATATAATTCTTTTGCATATCTGGACGCACGGTACGTCTCAGGCGAATACAACGGCAATTATGTTCCCTATGCTTCAAAGTATACAGATCGTTTCGGCCTTGACTATAGCTTCGACGGTTTTTCGATGAACGCTCAGTACTCTTACACTTCTTCCTGCTACAGCGACCCGGCCGATACGCAATTTTCTCCCGACGGTTTGGTAGGGATTATACCATCATACAGTGTTATAGATGTCTCGGCAGCGTACAAGATCTCAAAATACGAATTTAGATTAGGAGTTAACAACCTGACAAATGCTATGTACTTCACTATGCGAACGGATGAATATCCTGGTCCCGGCATTATTCCTTCCGTCGGAAGGATGCTTTACGCAGGAATATCCGAAACATTTTAGATGCGAATGGAGATAAAGAAACCTTATTCTTCGGAAGTAGTTCGGGAGGACTTGAACAGTATGCCTGACGAGAATAACTTATTTAGACTTAGTTTAAAATATCAACGCGAGATGGAAACAGCAAAACAAAAGTTAGAAGAATTTCTGCGAAAAGGAGGCTACCGAGTAACTTCCGAACGCTTTGAAGTCCTTAACGCCGTCAATACAACGAACGGCCATTTCGATGCGGACGAATTGTTCCTCAAGCTGAAAAAAGGCGGCAGCAAAGTTTCAAGAGCCACTGTTTACAACACGCTCGACGTTCTCGAAGAGTGCGAGCTCGTATTTAAAACGCGGCTGAAAGATCACGGCTCGCGTTACGAGAAGGCATTCGGGAGGGCGCACCATGACCATCTTGTTTGTATCAGCTGCGGGAAGATCATCGAGTTCATCAATGAAAATATTGAAACCGCACAGCAAAACATCGCGAAGAAATTCAAGTTTCGATTAGTAAGTCATTCACATCAGATATTCGGATTGTGTTCGGAATGCCAAAAAAACAACGTACACTGACTCAGCCGGAGGCTGATCCATCTTAGGCCAAAAAGAAAAAATTATAATGGACATAGAAAACAAGCTCCGCGGTACGACACCCGCACACGATAGTCCCAAGGAGAAAGATATTGTAATCAACGAATCAAGAAAGCCGCCGGGCTCCGCTCGCGGAATCTCCGACAAAAAAAATAATCTTAAAGAGCTTCACGTTGGCGACACTGCACAAATTGTAGATTTCTTCGATCACAATGACACCGCAAAAAAAATTGAAGCGATGGGACTGAGGAAAGGAAAGCGGATCACCATCCTGAAGAAACTTGGTCGAGGTATATTAGTCAAGACAGGGAGCACGCGGATAGTAATCACTGGCGACGTCGCGAAGAACATCGAAGTAAAATGAAAACGGTCGTCAAAGTAGCTTTTGCGGGAAACCCTAACGTCGGCAAGACGTCGCTTCTCAATTGCGCAGCGAAAACGGATTTGAAAGTCGGCAACTGGTCCGGCGTTACCGTTGAGAAACGCGAAGGATCCATGACCTACAAAGGGTATGACATTCACTTTATCGACCTTCCCGGCATTTACACGCTCGAGCCTCTTTCGGAAGATGAGTGGGTGGCATATAATTTCTTGGTCGAAGAAAAACCAGACGTCATCGTCGATGTCATAGAAACCACGAATGCTGAGCGCGATCTTCTGTTGACGACTGAGCTTCTTGAATTCGAGAGACCGATGATTCTCGCTTTGAACATGATCGACGAGGCGCAGCGCCGCGGGATAGAAATTGACAGCGAACATTCCAGGGAGCTTTTGAACATTCCCGTAATTAAAACGAACGGCAGAAACGGCGACGGCGTGCCGGAACTTCTCGATGCGATCATTAAGATAGTCGAAGAAAAATCATCCCCGAACCCGTTGAAATACAACGACACTCTTGAAGAATCGCTGGCAAGGATTGAGCACAATAATAAAAACGGAAAACTCGATAAACATACTCTAATTAATCTTCTTTCAAGCGGCAACGGAGATAACAAAGAAAAAGTTAAACTCGAAAAATATTTCAAGAAAAATATCTCGACCATCGTCAAAGAAGAACGATACGCGTTCGCAAACGGATTCTACAGCGAGGTATTTAAGAAAAAAAAATCGACGGCGAGAGACGCTACTGATAGAATAGACCGGATCGTTCTCCATCCGTTTATGGGTTTTGCAATTTTCCTGCTGGTAATGTTTTTGATTTTCAAAATCTCGTTCGACTTTTCCAATCCGCTTATGAACTGGACGACGGATTTGATAAACAATTTCTTCTCGCCGTTAGTCTCGTCGTTGCTCGCGAAAGCTGGCGCAAGCGAATGGATACTCAGTTTCTTTTCCGGCGCAATTATAGGCGGCGTCGGTTTTGTAATTACTTTCGTTCCGCTGATCGGCGTGATATATTTTCTTCTCGCGCTCCTTGAAATGTCGGGGTACATGCCGCGGATCGCATTCATGATGGACAGGTTCATGCACAAACTCGGACTTCATGGTAAAGGAATGATCCCGCTTCTCTTGGGCTTCGGCTGCAACGTGCCGGCGATCATAGCGACCAGAACTCTGGAAAATAAACGCGACAAGCTTCTCGTCATGGCAATGATTCCGTTCATGAGCTGCCCGGCGAGACTTGTTATATTTTCTTTCTTCGCGATTCTATTTTTCGATCACCCGGCGATCGTGATATTCTCGCTTTATGTGCTCGGAATTCTGATTGGGCTTCTGACGGCATTCTTCCTTCGCAAGACGGCATTCAAAGGAAATCTTTCGCACTTCGTCATGGAGCTTCCTCCGTATCGGCTTCCCGCGTTGAAGACGGTAATGAGAATCACCTGGGTTCAGGTGAAAAGTTTTCTTTACAGAGCCGGCACATTAATTTTTGCGGCGTCGGTCGCTATCTGGGTCTTATTGAATACGCCACCGGGGTTAAAAAATTCGTCGGACAGCGCCGCGGCATACATCGGCAAAGCAATCACGCCGATATTCAAACCGATCGGAATAAATGATTGGAGAATTTCAACGTCGCTCATCCCGGCATTTCTCGCGCGGGAAATAGTCTTGAGTTCCATGGGTACGATTTATTCCGAGAACATTCCGACTAATACGACTAAGTTTCAATTCTACTCCGCTCTCGGTGGACAGGCAAAATCTCTTGCAACCGCTTTGAAAGAAAGTTTCACATCTCTCCTCACGCCGACGATTCAAACGCTTCAGACAGACAGCGGCAATGAAAGCCTGCGTGCCATGATAAGGTCGAGCTTTACTGCGGCATCCGCTATGTCGTTCATGATATTCCTGCTCTTATATACTTCATGTCTCGCGACGGTCGCTGTAATGACAAGAGAAGGCGGAAAAATGTTCGGCTTTCTATTTCTCGGGTACAGTTTCGCGATAGCATGGCTTGTCGCATTTGTGGTGTATAATGTTGGGAGTTTGATATGATAGGTGAGATAATATTCATGGCAGTCCTTGCTGTTGTGGCGGGGACAGTGATCTGGAAGTTGGCAAAAAAGAAAACAAAGAAGAGCTGCTGCGAATAGCGAGGCAAATTGTATTTTTCCGGGTTATCCGTGTTCCATCTACGCCAGCACAGTTCTTTCGTGCGCCCATTCGCGTAGTGCTTCGATCTGTTCGGCCATCATGACGGATAACGGCTTCGTTGCGTGCAGCGCGTTCGACAGGACTCCCGAACCGCCGACGCACGAATATAATCCTGAAACAACTGCCTGCTCGATCTCCGAGCCTGAGAAACCTTCGCTCGCGGGAAGAAGCTGGGTAAAATCGAATTTGTCCGGGTCGAGTCCGCGCTTCTTCAAATGAATTGAAAAAATAATTTTGCGCGTCTCGACATCGGGAAGATCGACGAAAAATATTTCATCGAAACGACCTTTCCTCATCAACTCGGGCGGAAGCGATTGTATGTCGTTTGCAGTCGCAACCATGAACACCGCCGACTTCCGTTCCGCCATCCATGTGAGGAGCGTGGCCAGGATTCTCCTCGACGTACCACCGTCGTCACCACTCTCGACGGCGATTCCCTTCTCGATCTCATCGAACCATAACACACACGGCGCCATTCGCTCCGCCATCTTGAGCGAGTCGCGGGTTTTGCGCTCCGTTTCACCGATGTATTTGTCGTAGAGTGAACCGAAGTCGAGACGAAGAAGCGGAACTCCCCACGAGCCGGCGACCGCTTTCGCCGCAAGGCTCTTCCCGCTACCCTGTATGCCGAGGAGAAGAATTCCTTTCGGCATGTCGATACCCGGAATTGTTTTGTCGCCAAGAAATATCGGCTGTCTCTGCTGGAGCCATTGCTTCAGATTAGGCACGCCGCCGACGTCGGTGAACCTGGCAGTGTCCTGTTCGTACGAGAGAACGCCGTCTTTATTGAGGAGCTCATACTTTGCCTTCAGGACATCATCGATATGGTCGCGGGTAATTCCCTGTGCGGTGAGAGTCTTCTGGAGAACGCGCTCGACTTCCTGCACCGACAACCCCCGCATGTTTTTGATCAGCATGGTCTTGATGGCATCCGGGATCACCATTGGCGGAGCATGATTGTTGGCTGACCACCTTACCGCAACACCGTTGATCAATTGAAGGATCTCGTCGTCGGTCGGAAGACGAAGCTCAAAGTGCGCAGTGTAGATCTGCAGTTCATCCGGGATATCGAACTTGTAGCTGACGAACACGAGTATCTGCCTGTACCTCTCTGCCCCCTGCGCGATTTCCTTGATGAGCGGACGTTTCTCGGTTCGGTCATGAATGGGTGAAAATCGACAAGTACATATATCCCGGCTGTTTTGGTGTTCCATATAGTAAGGAGAAACTCTGTCGGCTCAAGGCTCGCTCCTGCAGCGGCAAAGTTGTTTAGCCCTGCAACGAGTCCGCCGGTAATTGTCCACCGTGTCGTGTTTTGTCCCGTCTTAGCCGCAGCGTTGCCGATGAGGCTGAGGATGCGCTGTTCATCGCTCGTCTCGACAACGATGATCGGCGTCCGTGATTTGATAAGAGTTATTAGGTCTTTTTGGTCGTACATGACTAATCCCTCAGTTCGTGCGAAACATTATAAAAAAACGACTTAGAGAAAACTATCCATAAGCAAGTACAAAATCTGAGGCAACTTGTTGCATGTGCCTCTGGCGCAGTAGAGCCGTCCATCAAAATGGACAGAAGAACATGATTTATTTTCCCTTTAGTAAACATTCGTTTTTGCGTTCTCCGACAAAGTATTCGCATTCGGGACAGTGAGACGTCCATGTCGGCAAGCTGTCGCTGTCAACCGAGGGATAAATTCCACCGACAGGTTCAATCATTTTTATTTCCCGGAGCGTCGCCTCAAGTTCATTCTCAAAATCTTCAAGCTCTTTTCTTGAATATTTTTTTGTCAAATACTTTCCCGCTTCGCGTGTGAAAATGATCGTAACATCAAAAGCGTCTTGCTCAGGTTGTAAACGGCTGCATAGCGAGGCGTAAAGCTTCATTTGTATTTCGTAATCGGAATAAATCTTATCTGTCCCTTTATCGAGCCGGTTGGTCTTGTAATCGAAAATGTGGAAACCCCTTTCATTCTCGACCAACAAATCCAAAGTCCCCGTCAAAAAGTCATTTCGAAATTTTCTCGTGATGGTCTGCTCAGAATAAATTTTATTCAATGCAAAGTTCGGGATAATTTTGTGCAACGTGGCGATGGCATTTTTAGCGTTCTCGACAATTTGTGCTGACAATTCTTTAGCTTGTTCATGCCTCAAACTTTTTCCAAATCGGGAACTCACTACTCGTTCCGCGATCTCATTTATAAATGTATCCCCTGTTCTTCCATCCGCAATCAGACTTTGCAGGACAGAATGAATCAATTCGCCCCGGACCGTCGAAAGAATGGAGTCGTCATATTCCGCAAACTCGTTGAAGACGATTCTCTCTGCAGAATCGGGAGCTGGCATACCGAGGCGATACTTTAAGAAATATTTCGTCGGACAAAGCTTGAAAGTTTGCAAAAGGGTTGCCGAATAAATTTCGCCGTCGATGTCCGCTGGAATCGGATCAAGGAAAATTTTGCCGACCGTAATTTCTTCTTTGGGTTTCATGATAGGCTTCGCTTTCCCGCCTACGGGATCCTCGACTTCATGGTGTGTTACCGGAACTTCATTGAAGACGCGAACTTTTCCACCGGGATATTCGTAGTAGCCCGATGATGGTACAGCAGAGAAATCAAAGGTGTTGTTCAATATTTCATTGAACGAGTTTATGGATTTTGAGTTCCTTGCGGAAGTCGTCAGAATAAGTTTATCCATCGCACGAGTGCAGGCCACATAAAACAGCCGGGCGATCTCAGCCTGTTCACTTTCAGCCTCAAATTTTTGATAGAGTGCAAGCTCTGGAGGTACTTCATTCGATATGAAAGGCAGAATTCCGATTTGATCATTTATGATTAGCGTCTGCCTTCTATTTGTCGTCGCGTCGCAAAATGGCACAACGACAACAGGGAATTCGAGCCCCTTCGCCGCGTGAACCGTCATGATCTTTACCGCATCGACTGTTTCCTCGGCAGGCGCCTGACCTTCGCGTGCATCTTTCAGATTTTTTATGCGCTCTACGAAATCGAAAAGATTATTGAAGCCGCGTTCCTCAAACTCGCGTGCGATGTTCAAAAGCTTTCTCATGTTCGCGATTCGTTGACCACCTGTGGGCGAGAGCTTATATGCACCAAGCCATCCGGTCCGTTCAAGGATGCGGTTCACAAGCTGCGGAATCGTCAGCCTGTGGGCAAGCTGGATCTCATCATCGAGAACTGAAACGGCGTACTTAACTTCATTAGAAACTTTTTCCGATTGAGCGAGTCTTCGAAATTTTTCAAAAAGAGTTTCCCCTTTGCACATCGAAGTTTGGTATAATTCATTTTCAGAAATCCCGAAGAATGGAGACCGGAGAGCGGTCAACAGGGCGATGTCCGAATTATTGTCGAGAAGAAAAGTCAGATAATTCGTAAGATCAAAAATTTCCTGTGCGGAATAAAATCCGATTCCCGAAGTGACAACATAAGGCACGCCCATTTCGCTGAGTGCTTGTTCGAGCAAAGCAAGTTTCGCTCGGCTTCTTAAAAGGATAGCTATGTCGCCATATTTTATTTTCCTTGACTGCTCATTCGCCTTGACATCGTTTATAGTTTCACCGTCGTCGATCATTTTGCGAATTCGCGAACCAGCGAAAATCGCCTGCAGCTCGCCGGCGCTTGCTTCATTCTCGCTTGCATCGACGGGGTTTTCATTGCTGTTCTTGTTTTGTGCTGCTCGGTCAAAGGTTGATGTGCCTCCGGCACAAAAAATTTCAATCGCAGGATCAATCCCCTTTTGCCGCCGCGGCACAAGGGAATTATATTCAGTTCGGTTGATCGATGAAAACCCAACAACATCCGAAACGCGGTCTTGAGTCATAACTTTGGAGAAAATCTCGTTGACAAACAAACCGAGGTCGGCGTTCATGCGGAAACTCTCGACAAGCGGGAGCGCAGCGCCGTCGGAACGTTCAGACAAATCCTTCTCGGTTTTGAGCGATACCTCAACCTGCGCGTTTCGAAACCTGTAAATAGATTGCTTCGGATCGCCGACGACGAACAGCCTGGCATCACCCGCAAAATTATCAAGCAGCCTCATAAATATATCGTACTGGAGAAAGTTAGTGTCCTGAAATTCATCGACCATGATATGTTTGAAACGTGAGGTCAGCGCGGCACGCACATTTCCGGTTTCACGGATGAGCCTCATGGTACGGATTTGCAGATCATCGAAATCCAACGCGCCCATCGAGAATTTTTTGCGCGAATAATCATCAGCGGCTTTTTCATATAGGCCGAGGAGAACTTCGAGAAGAGCAAAATATTTGACCGGCGAAAGAGAATCCGGAGAGAATTGTTTCAGAGGCTCTAACGCCGTCCTAAGAAAATTAAGTGCGGTCTCCGATGAAAAAGTTTCTCCATCGACTATCTTCTCCACTTCTTTCTTGCGAGGTGTGCCATCATTTGTCAATATTCCATTGAGAAGAGTTTTTAATTGACCTAAAATATCTTTGAGATTGCTGCTGTCTGATTTGAGCGCGTTGTTAAGCTCACTTACTTCAAGATTCCCTTTTTTAAGTTTGAGATTTTCGCGCAAGACCTTGAGCACCGCTTCAGACAAATTTTTCCAATGTTCTCGAACGATATTCTCATTCATTAAAAGGGCATGGCCTGTAACATTTACATGCTCGATTTTTTCACGGTTGTCTAAGAAATCGTTTAAGAGTTGAAGGGTTCGTTTGTAGCCGACTCGCACGAGAAAGTCGTGGAATTTACCGTGGCTTGCTCGTTCTTCGGCAAGTGCTTCCCTGACCGCTTTGTCGCAAGCTTCTTCCTTGAGAATTGCCGCATCGAAATCTTCAAGCACTTTGAAGTTTGCATCGACTCCTGCCTCAATAGGAAACTCTCTCAGCACCTGCGAACAGAATGAATGAATTGTGCTGATGTTTGCTTCCAACATGTTGGCTCTCGCCTTTCGCAATAACGAGAGTAGGGGCGAATCATGATTCGCCCCTACTTCTGAATTAATCCGCTCGTTTATTTTTTGTCGAAGCTCAAGCGCGGCTTTTTCGGTAAATGTCAGGCAGAGAATTTCTTCGACTGTAACTCCGCCTTTTATTGCTTCGACATATCTTTCAACGAGGACCCGCGTTTTACCTGAGCCGGCATTCGCCATAACGGAAATGTGTTTGTCGAGTACAAGAGATTTCTTTTGCTGATCGGTCAACTCTGCCATTTTATTCCGGACAATAAATCCTTCCATTTCTTGTAAAGTTGTGCGGTCGCCATGACATCTCCCAGGCAGTAGTCGGCAATTTCGGTATATCGTTTCGACCTGAAATAATCGTTGATGTCGTAACCGGTGATGCCGTGAGATTTAGGGCTCTCGATACCGAAGCTTTTGCAGTAGAAATCCAGATTGAACTTCCGCGTCGTACCATGGTATGTCAGCTCTTCCAACAGGTCAACATGGTGCGGCGTTTGGTATCGCGTCCCGATCATAAGATCACGCGACGGCCTAACGCCCAACAGCGCGGAGCGAAGCATAAGAAACGGACAATCGAAACTCCTCCCGTTAAAGGTAACGAAATCATCGAAGCGGGTTATAAATTCCCAGAATTTCTCGAGGATTTTCTTTTCGTCCCCGCTTATATAAGTGAAAGTTTTTTCACCGTCCTTCTTTTCCGTTTCTGATTCTTCATTGGAGATGTAAAGTGAAATGCCGTTCCCCGATTCAACATTCAAAAGAGCGATTGCCACAACTTGTGCTGTCAACGGCCAGAGATTCAATTGCTTTGTCAGCTCATCTCTCATCTGCTGCCGCTTCTCCTCGTTTTGTTCCTTCTCAGACCCTTTCATCAAATAATCGATTTGTGCGCTGTCGAAAACTTCCGGTGAGAAACCGGAAGTCTCAATGTCAAATACTACCGCTGCCATTAGAGCCTCCTAAGTTTTAGTTTGTGTTTACAAAAAACAAATTGAACTGCTAACCCATTTTGAGAATATAACCAGCTTATTCTTCAGCACTTATTTCAAGCTGAACGATTTCATATCCTTTCTTCGATTCGAGCAAGCCGAACACCACGCCGACAAAAACCATTATCATTCCAAGCAAAAATACCGCAGTCGAGATGTAATGTATCTCGACAAATCCTTGAA
>JBAPNE010000191.1:0-18948 GCA_049278975.1 Candidatus Kryptoniota bacterium | reverse complement strand
CGTTCAGGAGGGCACCCACCGTGTCAAGATGGGTTCTTTCCTATCTGCCCCGAGCACGTTGCGGCTTTTTTAATATAACATGGAGGCCCGATATGGTGACATCCAATATGGCGACATTGGCAGCCGTCGTGCTGGCAAGTGTGGTGGCATTCCTGATTGGATGGTTCATTCAAGTTGTTTCTGCAAGAAGAAAACTAGGATCAGTTGCAGAACGTGCGAAACGAATTCTTGAAGCAGCCGAACGTGAAGCCAACGCAATAAAAAAAGAAAAACTGATTGAAGTAAAAGACGAATGGATTAAGAAAAGGCAAGAATTAGATGAGGAATTCAATTCAAGACAACGAAAGATACAGAACGTAGAAAGACAGCTGAGTGCGAAGGAGGAGAATCTCGATCGCAAATCAGATCAGTTAAGGCAGCAAGAAAAGAGTCTTCGAAATCTGGAGTCAGACCTCCGAGAAAAATCGAAGACATTTCAAGTAAAAG
This sequence comes from Candidatus Kryptoniota bacterium, assembly GCA_049278975.1. Classification (GTDB taxonomy): domain Bacteria; phylum Bacteroidota; class Ignavibacteria; order Kryptoniales; family JAKASW01; genus JAKASW01. The sequence goes on along the minus strand of JBAPNE010000191.1, from coordinate 18,462 downwards.
AAGCGGAAGCAGATAGGTTGGTACAACTTCAGACAGAGAAATTGGAGAAGTTGGCAGGCGTTTCGCGAGAGGAAGCAAAGAAGATGCTCGTTGAAAATCTTGTGAACGAAGCGAAGAGCGAAGCGGCCCTGGACATGAGGGAAATCCGTGAAAAAGCACGAATAGAAGCCAAGAAAGAAGCTCAGAAGATCATCGTTCAGGCGATTCAACGGACCGGGGCAGATCATTCCGTTGAAACCACTGTCAGTGTCGTTGGCCTTCCAAATGAAGAAATGAAGGGACGCATCATCGGCCGTGAAGGAAGAAACATTCGATCGTTCGAAGCGGCAACAGGCTGCGATATAATTGTCGACGACACGCCGGATGCAGTTGTGATTTCCGGGTTCGATCCTTTCAGGCGTGAGATCGCCAAGATTTCTCTTGAGCGATTGATCGCTGACGGAAGGATTCATCCGACTAAGATCGAAGAAATCGTCGATAAAGTCCGCAATGAGCTTGAAGAAGAGATGGTACAGATCGGTGAAGATGCATTATTGGAAGTCGGGATACACGGCGTTCATCCGGAGATCGTGAAGCTTCTTGGTAGAATGAAATACAGATCGAGTTACGGGCAAAATGTTCTTCAGCATAGTATAGAGGTTGCGTTCCTCAGTGGATTGATGGCTGTCGAGATCGGCCTGGATTCAACTCTTGCGAAACGTGCAGGGTTGTTCCATGATATCGGGAAGGTCGTCGATAGAAGTGTCGAGGGCCCACATGCTCTGCTGGGATTTGAGATAGCGAAAAAATACGGTGAAACACCTGTGGTCTCAAATGCAATCGGCTCACATCACGAAGATATTGCAATGGAGACCCCGATAGCTGCGCTTGTTCAAGCTGCCGATGCGATCAGCGGAGCCAGACCCGGCGCCCGGCGGGAGTCTTTGGAAGGGTATGTAAAACGGCTTGAAAAATTGGAGAGCATTGCAAAATCATTTTCCGGAGTCGGAAAAACTTACGCGATCCAGGCAGGACGTGAGGTCCGCGTCATTGTTGAGCCGGAAAAAGTTAACGATATTTTCGCCGATCAACTTGCGCATGATATTTCACAAAAAATACAGGAACAGATGGAATATCCCGGACAAATAAAAGTGATGGTCATTCGCGAGGTGAGAAGCATTTCTTATGCAAAATAGAATCGGTTTACTGAAAATCGGGTTGACGGGAAATATCGGAAGCGGGAAATCGACCGCCACTAGGTTTTTTGCCGAGTTCGGTGTGCCCGTCTTCGATGCCGATAGTGTCGGGCATGAACTTCTTGAATCAAATGAAGAAATAAAAAATAAGATCGTAAAATTGCTCGGAGAGAAAATATTAATCGATCACAAAATCGATCGGAAAGTCATTTCAAAAATTATTTTCGAGAATTCCTCCAAGAAGGCTGCGCTCGAAAATATTTTGCATCCGGCAATCATGAAAGACTTAGAAGACCGAATCATGAATTTTCCCGGAGGCTGCTATGCCATTATTGAAGCTGCATTAATCTACGAAGCAAAACTTGAAGACAGCTTCGACTATATTATTCTTGTGAAAGCCGACAGGAACATCGCCGTGGAACGCGCGGCTAACAACCTCGGAATAAAAAAAGCTGACGTGGTGAAGAGACTGAAGACGCAAATGTCTCAAAGCGCAAAAGAAAAACTTGCCGACTTCGTTATCTCCAACAATGGATCGCTGGAAGAATTAAAAAAACGCGTGCATCTGCTGCATTCAGTATTATCATCGCTGGCAGAGAAATCGAATCTGAATTAGGGTGACGAAAGCAGAAGGAATAATTCACAAAATCGCGATCTATGATGGAAATTAATTTCACGAAGATGAATGGCGCTGGAAACGATTTCGTTGTCATCAACAACTTTGATGGTACATTAAACGTTGACCTTCCTGCTCTTACGCAGGCCGTTTGTGCGAGAGGCTTCGGCATCGGAGCCGACGGGACCCTTTTTCTTCAAAAAAGTCCTGCAAAGTTGGATGCTGATTTTGAAATGTACTATTTGAATTCGGACGGAAGCGAAGGCGGAATGTGCGGCAACGGCGGAAGGTGTATCGCTCGATTTGCTGTCTTGAATGGAATATGCAAACCGCAAATGCAGTTTATCGCGCATGATCACAAATATTCTGCCGAAGTTTTCGATGCGGAAAAAGTTAGACTCCACTTTCCGGTTCCAGAGGAAATTGTACCATCTAAGAAAGTGCCGGTTGACGAAGAACTTCTCGATGTAACTTACGTTCATCCGAATACCGATCACACTATTTTGACAAGCGGCACCGGTTTCGAGAAGGTCGATTCTGCCGACTTGATTACTCTTGCAAGAAAGATTCGATACAACTTCGGCATTTTTCCAAGAGGAACGAATGTTAACATTATCCAACAAATCGGCGAGAACAGAATTCGAATGAGAACATACGAACGTGGAGTTGAAAGTGAAACACTTGCGTGCGGAACCGGCGCCGTTGCCAGCGCGATAACTGCTGCGCTTCGCTATGAAATGAAATCTCCCGTTGAAATTCTTGCAACAAGTAGGGAGACATTGACGGTTTCTTTTGAAAAAAACGGATTACAATTCTCAAACTTAGTTCTCGAAGGAAGTGCGAGGATAGCCTTCCACGGAAAGATTTTGTACGATGAAAAAAAACATAAAATTCTGGACTTCCTGAATGGACAAGGCAAGATTTGAGATGATCGTTGAAAAAGCTTTCGAGGAACTACCGCAGGAGTTTAAATCAAGGATCGAAAATGTTCATGTCGTTGTCGAAGATTTGCCGGACGAGATTGATTTAACAAACGCTAAAGTGAGAAACGTGTATTCTCTTCTCGGATTGTACTCCGGCGTTCCTTTGAGCCGACGCGGAGTTGACTACGGAGTGTACCCCGTTATCCCAGACAGAATAAAATTATTCAAGGAAAACATAGAACGAATTTGCAGAAGCGATAATGAAACGGAGGCAAAGATTAGAGAGGTCTTGATACACGAAGTGGCACACTATTTCGGCATGACAGATCAAGAAATCAGAAAAGCCGGGTATTGACTTGGAGACTCTGCTCAACCAATACGGCTATTTAATAATCTTCGTGATAACCTTCTTTGAAGGAGAAACTGTTCTTATCATCGCGGCTATTTTAGCCCGCAACGGTTTGCTCAATATAGACCTTTGCATCCTATCGGCATTCTTAGGATCGGTGATTGGCGATCAACTGTTCTTCCATTTTGCGCGCCGTGAAGGGCATAATTTCGTAAAGAAGTTCAAATATATTTCTGCGGTGCTTCCGCGCGCCAATAAGCTGGTACAAAAGCATGGAGCTTATGTCGTGTTGTTCTCTCGCTTTCTTTACGGTTTGCGGACCGCGTTGACGGTCATGTGCGGACTTGGAAATATGTCGCCGCTGAAATTCAGTGCCTACAATGCGGCGTCAGGATTAATTTGGGCTGTTTCTTACGGATTACTTGGTTACTTTCTTAGTGAAGCAATTGGAACGGTCGCTGGATTGAGGAAAATCGAATTTGTAATCGTGGCGGCAATAGCAATCGCGGCGCTCGTTTACTGGATCGTCAGGACCGCTAATGCAAAACATATTGCAAACGAATCAAAATAGGAGGAATAGATGTCCAAAGTTTTACTGGAGATCATCTACGAAGTGCAGCCTTCGAGGCGTGAAGAGTATCTGAATTTGCTCAATGAGCTCAGGGCGGGTTATAGCGATTCTAAGATTGCAAAGTTAGAAGTGTTTGAAGTCCAGGGTTCGCAGAACAATTTCATGGAGATTTACACGTACGATAGCAAAGAATCTTTCCAGAGTGCTGACGACAGCTCGTTCGATGATATCGTCGCGAAAATAAATGACTGTCTTGTGGCGGACAAGCTTCGCTCTTATACATTAAACCAAATATGAGTTGAAGTTAGGTTTCGGATTTTTACATGAGTAATCTTCTCTGCGGGGCCTGTCCGTGAAACATGGATCACGGATGGGCTGGCGTGGCGGAGAAGCGTTAATTTGAATAATAGAGCAAACCGCATTTATTGTCAGAGGGAAATTATAAATTAAGAGTTGTCCCATCTTTTTGTCGCAGCTCGATAATTAGCATCGATAGCCCTTTGTTAATTCACTGAGGAGAAACAGATGAAAAGCATCTTCCGATTCTTTTTCTTAGTGTCTTGCCTATTCACCAGCACGAGTCCATTGCAGGCTCAGTGGGTTCAGACCAATGGACCCTATGGCGGCTTCGTTCACACGTTTGCCGTTTTGGGAACGAATCTCTTTGCCGGTACCGATGGTGGCGTGTTTCTATCGACCAACAACGGTACAAGCTGGACTGCGGTCAATACAGGCTTGACGAACACCCAAGTCAATGCTCTTGCAGTCTCCCCCAACGGGGCAGGCGGCACGAATCTTTTTGCCGGTACCGATGGCGGTGCCTTTCTATCGACGAACAACGGTACAAGCTGGACTGCGGTCAATTCTGGATTCGCGGCGAACGCTGCGGTTTTGTCTTTCGCCATCTCCCTCAACGGGACAGGCGATACGAATATCTTTGCCGGGACTAATGGCGGCGGCATCTTTCTATCGACCAACCACGGCACAAGCTGGTCCTTGATCAATTCGGAATTGGGGAGTCTTTCTGTAGTTTCTATTGCAGTCTCCGCCAACGGGGAAGGCGGCACGAATCTCTTTGCCGGGACTGAAGAGGACGGCGTCATCCTATCTACCGATAATGGTACAAGTTGGACAGCAGTCAGTTCAGGGTTGCTAAGTAGTTTTGTCAATACTCTTGCGGTCTCCCCCAATGGGGCAGGCGGCACGAATCTCTTTGCTGGTGGCAACAGTGTTTATTTATCCACCAACAATGGTACAAGCTGGATGCCGGTTGATTCAGGTTTGACGAGCACTTATGTCAATGCTCTTGCGATCTCCGCCAACGGCGCAGGCGGCTCGAACCTATTTGCTGGAACCATTGACGGCGTCTTTCTTTCCACCAACAATGGCACAAGCTGGACTGCCGTCAATACAGGGTTGACGAATACTTATGTCAACGCCCTTGCCGTCTCACCCAACGGGGCTGGCGGAACAAATCTCTTTGCCGGGACGTATGACGGCATTTTTCTTTCTCCGAACAACGGTACAAACTGGACATCGGCCGATTCAGGCTTGACAAGCATTGCATTTAGTGCTATTGCTGTATCGGGCACCAATCTTTTTGGCGGGACCAAGTATAGTGGTATCTTCCTATCCACCAATAACGGCGCAAGCTGGTCGGTGTCCAATTCCGGCTTGACGAATACTCAAGTCAATGCATTTGCTATCTCCGACAACGGGACAAGCGGGACAAATCTCTTTGCCGGAACCGACGGCGGTGTCCTCTTGTCGACAGACAACGGTGCAAGCTGGACTCCAGTCTATGATAATTTGGCAAATGTTTCTGTCTATTCTCTTGTCGTTTCCCCAAACGGGGTTGGCGGCGCAAATCTCTTTGCTGGGACTTACGCGGGCATTTCCCTTTCTACCAACAACGGCTCAAGCTGGTCCGCACTCGATTCAGGCTTGACGAGTACTCCCACCTATTCTCTTGCCGTCTTTCCCAATGGAGAAGGTGGCGCGACTACCATAGCTGGGACAAATGGCAGCGGCGTCTTTCTATCGACCGACAATGGTACAAGCTGGACTCAAGTCGATCCCCGCTCGATTCACGGTGTTTCTTTCTATGCTTTTGCCGTTTTTGGCACCAATATCTTTGCAGGGACGGATCACGGCGTCTTCCTATCGACCAATAATGGCACAAGCTGGATTGCTGTCAATACAGGCTTAACGAGCGATTCGGTCAATGTCCTTGTCGTCTCCCTCAGCGGAGCAGGCGGCAAGAACCTCTTTGCCGGGACTCGCGGCGGCGTCTTTCTTTTATCCGATAGTGGTACAAGCTGGGGCGCAGTCAATACTGGTGGCTTGACAAACATTAACATCCTTGCTCTTGCCGTTTCCGGCACGAACCTCATTGCCGGGACTGATGGCAGCGGCGTTTGGACACGGCCGCTTTCGGAGATGATTACTGGAGTCGCGGACAATCGCAATAGAATTCCAACTGAGTTTGCACTTAATCAAAACTATCCGAATCCATTCAACCCATCGACGGTCATCAGTTATCAACTACCCGTAAACAGTTTTGTTGCATTGAAAGTTTACGATGTGCTCGGAAGGGAAATGGAAGTGTTGGTCAACGAACGTCAAAGCGTGGGAAGCCACTCAGCCATTTTCAACGCAAGCAATTTATCGGGCGGAGTGTATTTCTACAGACTTCAGGCAGGGAGTTACAGTGAGACAAAGAAACTGATGCTTTTGAAGTAAAAATAATTGCCAATTATTTTACAACAGATCGATGTCGTAATCGAGGTGAGTCTCAGCGATGACAGCTTGCCGGAAGACAAAATAGGAACTACAACAACAAGCAGATAAGAGGTTAACGACCATGCAAACGGTAAAGATATTTGTCATCCTCTGTTTTATCTTTTTATTCACATCATGCAACAGATCCCATCCGACCGAGCCATCGACTCAACCGACATTGACTGTTCCATTACAAAGCTTAATTCCAATTCCCATGTCGGTACAAACTGGCACGGGTTCGTTCAGCCTGACGGAAAAGACGCAGATATACGTTTATCCGGGAACAGCGGACGCGATCGCTACCGGGAACTACCTCGGTCAGGAGCTAGCTCCTGCAACAGGATTTAATTTTACAGTTACACAACTAACATCTCAAACTGCTGCAAATAGCATAATACTCACGACGGCTGGCGCAGATCAATTGCTCGGAGAAGAAGGTTATACGCTCACTGTTACGACAAATGGCGTTACGATAACAGCACTGAATCAAACCGGTATTTTCTGGGGCATACAAACGCTGATGCAGTTATTCCCCGCATCGATTGAGAGTTCCACAAGACAGAGCGGACCATGGGAAATTCCTGTAGTGACAATCAAGGACATGCCCCGATTCGCCTGGCGCGGCTTCATGCTCGATGTGGCACGTCACTTTTTTAGCGTCAGCGAAGTCGAACGAGTTATCGATGAAATGGCATGTTTCAAATTGAACCGGCTTCACTTGCATTTGACAGACGATCAGGGATGGCGCATCGAAATAGAATCATGGCCGAACTTAACGTCCATCGGTGGAAGCACAGAGGTCGGCGGCGGACCGGGCGGATATTACACACAAGCACAGTACGTTGACATCGTTAACTATGCCGAAAGCCGCCACATCATCGTGGTTCCTGAGATTGATATGCCAGGACATTGTAACGCAGCGCTCGCTTCGTATCCGGATCTCAATGCCGATGGCCAGTCACCTGCACTATATACCGGCATTGAAACAGGATTCAGCGCCATGGCTGTGCACAATGAAATTACTTATTCATTTATTGACGACGTGGTACGGGAGCTTGCAGCCATTACCCCCGGCCCATACATCCACATCGGAGGTGATGAAGCCTCGACATTGTCCGACTCTGATTATGCATATTTCGTTCAGCGCGTTCAGGCGATTGTTCAAGTATATGGCAAGCAGTGCCTGGGATGGGAGCCGCTCTCTATGGCAACACTTCTTCCTTCGACCACCTTGCAACACTGGTACACTTATTATGACGGAACTGAATATGTGGATTACAACGGATATGCACTGGCTGCCGTTTCACAAGGAGCGAAGATTCTCATGTCATCAGCATCGAAAACTTATTTAGAATTGAAGTACAATACATCTACACAGCTTGGGCTCACGTGGGCAGGCATGATCGAAGTTAAAGATGGATACAATTGGGACCCAGCAACCGAGTTGAACGGAATCACGGAAAGCGAGATCATAGGAGTTGAACCATCGCTTTGGACCGAAACAATCGTGACTATGTCAGATCTTGAATTCATGACATTCCCACGCCTGCTTGGTTATGCTGAGATCGGATGGTCGCCGCAGGCTTCGCGAAATTGGAATGATTACGGTGCCCGGCTCGCTAACTATGGTCCTCGGTTGACAGCTATGGGTATAAATTTTTATAAGTCAAGTCAGGTCGATTGGAAGTGAAAAACTAATTCACTCCTTTCTGTTTCAACGCGATACACAAATCGTTAATTACGAAATTTCACAAAAGGGAAAGTATATGAAAAAGCTTCCACGGTTCCTGTTTGTAGTGTTCTGTTTACTTCCCATCACACATTCTTTGCGTGCCCAGTGGGTTCAAACAGACGGACCCTACGGCGCCAACATATCATGTTTTGCCGTCTCCGGATCGAATCTCTTTGCCGGAAGTTTTGATGGCGACGGCGTTTTCGTTTCTACCAACAATGGCGCAAGCTGGACTGTGGCCGATTCAGGCTTGACGAACACCAATGTCTATTCTCTTGCTGTCTCTTTCGATACACCAAGTGATACAAATCTGTTTGCCGGGACCAATGGCGGCGTTTTCCTCTCCACTAACAACGGTACGAGTTGGACTCCGGTCAATACAGGCTTGACGAACACCCAAGTCAACGCTCTTGCAGTATCCCCCAACGGGGCAGGCGGCACGAATCTTTTTGCCGGTACTGATGGCGGGGTCTTTCTATCGACCAACCACGGCACAAGTTGGAGTGCAGCCGATTCGGGATTGACAACCAACACCGCTATCTTGTCACTTGCAGTCGCTCCGAATGGGGCTGGTGGTACGAGTCTTTTTGCCGGGACCGATAGTGGCATTTTTCTTTCCACCAATAGTGGTGCAAGCTGGACTGCAGCTGATTTAGGATTGCCAACGAACACAGCCGTTTTGTGTTTGGCAGTCTCACCCAACGGGGAGGGTGATACGAATCTGTATGCTGGAACGGGCGATGGCGTGTTCTTGTCAACCAATAACGGCACAAGCTGGATTCAATTCAATGTGGGCTTAACGGATACATTAGTCTATTCTTTTGCCATATACAGCAATGTCATCTTTGTTGGAACATATGGTGGCATTTTTTATTTTGCCAACGATTGGTACATGTTGCGGGGGAAGCTCATCAGCGAAGGCTGGTTAGGGTTTAATGACGGCTTGAGCAGTATTCCTAGTGTATTATCCCTTATTGTCAGCGGGAACAGCATCTTAGCTGGGATTAGCGGTCTTGGTGTCTGGGTACGGCCTATTTCCGATGTGACCGCTGTGACGCACGACGGCAGCAATGCCCCCATGCGGTTCTCTCTCTTTCAGAATTATCCGAATCCGTTTAATCCGACAACAACAATTGGTTACGCGCTGCCAGCAAATTCTTTTGTTACATTGAAAGTCTATGATCTCCTCGGCAGAGAATTGAAAACGCTGGTGAACGAACATCAAAATGCAGGAAGTCATTCAGCCACTTTCAATGCAAGCAATTTGCCGAGCGGAGTATATTTCTATCGCTTGTCCGTAGGATCCTTATCGGGACAAACTGGTTTATTCATGCAAACAAAAAAATTAGTGTTAATTAAATAAACATGCAGATACAATTTTCAACCAAAACAATAACATTAGAGGGTGCTCGATTTCGTCAAGAGTTAAGTGCAATGCGCACCGCGCCAAATTATAAAGGATTGTTTTATGAAAACTAGATACGTATTTTTTTCCCTCTTCGTCCTGGTAAATTCGCATTCTCTCTTTGCCCAAGACAATGCTAGGCTTTCAATCACGGTTACTCTCGCCAAAGAAATCATTATTGTTGTCCAGGCTGATTGTCACCAGCAGTACGGCCTCGCATATCCGATAACTTATCAGCTCGATTTCCCGTCTGGATTAACCGCGCTAAAAGTTTTGGAAAGGCATCAAACAACAGAGGCATGGGTTCAAATGCCCGAAAAATTTTCCGATGATTTGTTTGATGCTGTGGAAGCTGTTCGATTTGATTACACGATTGGACGAGCATACATTTCTGCTGCTTTTAATGGTACAAGCGATTCTTTATTTCTCCAAATGGAAGACAGCTTGGGCAATCCAGTCACGATTGCCTATCAAGGGATCAGTAAGTATTATGATAACCGTAAAGCCGTTGTAACCATATCATGCGATGATTGGGCGGATCAGTTTGCATATACGATGTCTCCGTTGATGAATATGTTCCGCTCCCGTGGATTGTATATTACAGCTGGAATTATAACGGCGCCTGAATATATTTCAAGCCCAACATGGAGTGCCTTGCAACAAGAGGTTGACTCCGGATATGTTGAAGCTGCATCGCACAGCAGGACGCATTCTTTTACACCATATGCTGATCCAGTCGGTGAAGTGCAGGGATCGGCATTAGACATTAAGCAACATCTCGCCTTGCCTCCACTTTTTTCAAGTAATGGAAATGAATATGTCTATACTTGGATTGCACCGTACGGTGATTATGATCTAACGATTGATTATTTGTTGGGCACTTCAGGCTATCTTGCGGCACGGCTCTATTCAAACCTTGACACAACAAGCCCACGCATATATATCTACGGCGATTCTACGCTCACGAACTGGAACGCATACAGTAACCATTTTGATCCGTTCCTGCCTACTGTTGAACTTGGTGCTCCATCATGGGGAGGCGGCGACACGAGTTTGACATCGCTCAACGGGCTCTTCGATGCTGTCCTTGCAAAAGGAGATGTATATCACGTGATGTGGCACCCGCAGGTAATCATTACAGATACAGGCAAAGGATATTTAGTGAACCATTTGAATTATATCAGCGGCCGCAGTAACGTCTGGTATGTCAATCTCGGTCATTTGTATCTGTATCATCTCGTACAGGGAGCAAATATTGGAACGATAGCTTCAGTCGCATCAAACAATGGGAATGGAATACCCGATTCATATGAACTTTTGCAGAATTATCCCAACCCGTTCAATCCATCGACAATCATCAGCTATCAACTGCCGGTAAACGGTACCGTGACGTTGAAGGTTTACGATGTGCTTGGCAGAGAAGTGAAAACGCTGGTCAACGAGCGGCAAAATGCAGGCAGTCATTCAGCCACTTTCAACGGAAGCAATTTGCCGAGCGGTGTGTATCTCTATAGACTCCAAGCGGGAAACTTTGGTAAAACGAAAAAACTTGTCATACTTAAATAGGATTTATTTTCCGATTAAAGTCCTTTTGACTCAAAGCCGATATAAAAGATAGTAGGTGAGAGATTAGTAGCTTTAATGATTAATGAGATAGATTCATAAGAAATCAAAGGTTTGCATTAAGCATGGCAAATGTGTTAGTCGTAGAAGACCAGGAAGAGATCGCAGCCCTCCTCAGGTTTAAGTTGAAAAACTCAGGATATGATGTCGATTATGCCGAGAATGGAAAGTTATGCCTGGAAGCTGTCCGAAAGAAGCGCCCCGATCTCATAATACTAGATGTAATGATGCCTGTCATGAATGGCTTTGAGACTTTTACCAACCTGAGGGCGGATCCAGCTTTAAAGTCAATTCCGGTTATATTTCTGACGGCGCAGTCATCGGAACAGGAGATTGTGCATGGATTTGATCTGGGTGCGGATGATTATATTACAAAACCCTTCAACACGAACGTATTCATCGCACGTGTTAAGGCAGTCCTTTCCAGATCCCCGAAGTCTTAGTCAACACGTTCAACGTTTCTTAATAAGTGCTCTGTCCTTCCTGAGCCATGATACACTTCTTTCTTCGATCAGCTATTCGTGTTCTGAAGTTGACAAGATGGCACAGACAATCGGAATTGCTTGCAGTTAGATTCATGACTGCAGCAGATCTTATAACGTGTCCGTCTGCCCTGTGCCAGTTTGTCTCACCGGCAAAGCCTAAAATCTGGTAGTCTTTATCGCCGGACGAGAGGTACGTATTGCCGCTCGCCGTAACCCAAGAAGAGCTGACGCGGACGGGCGATCTTCTGTTCTTTATCAAGAAGCATCTCTTCCCATTGTGCAATCCAGCCTGCGGTTCTTCCTATCGCAAACAGAACAGGAAACATTTCGAGAGGGAACTTCATCGCCTGGTAAATTAGACCGGAGTAGAAGTCAACGTTGGGATAGAGCTTTCTTGACACGAAGTAGTCGTCTTCGAGAGCGATCCTCTCAAGTTCAAGTGCGATGTCGAGCAGTGGATTCTTTCCTGTTACTTCGAACACTTCGTCTGCCAGCTTCTTAATGATTTTTGCGCGAGGGTCGAAGTTTTTGTAAACGCGGTGCCCAAATCCCATCAACCGCTTGTCGCCTTTGCCTTCCTTCACTTCCTTAATGTAGGCAGGAATTTTGTCCTTCGAGCCGATTTCTTTCAACATCCTGAGCACCTCTTCATTAGCGCCGCCGTGCAGCGGGCCGTAAAGAGCGGCAGACGCCGCGGCCAGAGCCGAAAATGGATCCACATGAGATGAACCCACACTTCTCATAGCGTTCGCGCTGCAGTTCTGCTCGTGATCCGCGTGGAGAATGAATAGCACGTCCAGAGTTTTCTCAAGTGTCGGATTTGGTTTGTATTTCGGCTCGGTCATCTTGAAAAGCAGATTCAGGAAATTCCCTGCATAGCTGAGGTCGTTGTCGGGATATGCATAAGGGAGACCCATGGAATGACGGAAGGCGAAGCCCGCTATTGTGGCTACCTTCCCGATCAATCTGTATGTCTGGAGCTGGCGCGACTCTTTGTTGAATATCTCCTTTGCATCCGTGTAGAACGTCGAGAGGGCAGCCATTGTGCTGATGAACATTCCCATCGGGTGCGCATCGTAGTGAAACCCATCCATGAATTTCTTGATGTTCTCATGGACATAAGTATGATGTGTTATGTTGTATCTCCAGTCTTCCAGTTCTTCTTTTTTCGGCAATTCGCCGTGGGTGAGCAGGTAAGCGACTTCGAGATAGCTGCTCTGCTCAGCCAGCTGTTCGATGGGAAATCCACGATAGCGCAGAATCCCTTTGTCGCCGTCGATGAACGTGACCTTGCTCTTGCACGAGGCCGTGTTCATGAAGGCAGGGTCGTAACTCATCAGACCGAAGTCGTCAGGCTTCGCTTTGATCTGTCGTAATTCGCTCGCATGTATGGCTCCGTTTTCGATTTGGAGTTCATACTGTTTGCCCGTGCGATTGTCTGTTACACTAAGACTGTCTTTCGGCATAAATCCTCCGTAGTTTTTGAACTTTTCCTACTATGGTTGCAGTAGTGCTACTCGGATCCCTATTAAATCCATTATAAGAAACCATATTAACAAAACCAACCCCGATGGTTGGTAAAGGAATTCATTACCCGAAGCCCCCATGGAATGGATGGAAAAGCTTGACAAAATATTGGCAACAGGTTACCTTATCATTGATCAGGATTGCATGTAACAAGATCATGGCACGGAGGTGGATATATTTTTTATGTGCCAAGAATGGTCGAAAGTGATATACTAATTTTTAGTGAGTCTAATCTTAAGATTTAGAAGTATAACATACGAAAGAAAGAGGTAGGTAATATGGAAAGCTGTGTTAATCATCCTGATAGGAAGGCACTTTCCGTTTGTCACGGCTGTGGAAAATATTTTTGTGAATCATGTTTGGATGAGGGAAAGGAATTTTATTATTGCAAAAGTCCATCATGCCAGGAGCTTTTGAAAAAGGAATCGGCAGCCGAATTATTATCGTCAAGAATAATTTGTCCGAATTGTTCAAGTGAATTGGAGCTTTCAAATGAAGACAGGGTCTCGAGGAAAATTCACTGCCCGGAATGCGGCTCGTTAATTGATTTCAATTTCGATCCGCCCAAGATACTGAAATCTCAAAGCTATTCTTTGTTGTTATCCACAATGAATCAAGGTGATATAGCGCTGATCAAATCCATGCTGGAAGATTCGAATATAGATTATCATGTGTTCGATGAAGACTTTTTAAGTTTCAGGCCATTGGTTCAACCGGCGAGATTCTATGTGGCAGATAGTCAAATGGAAGAAGCCATAGAACTTTTGAAAAATTTCGAGCTGCACATTTTCGGACTTTCGACGAATAGCGATAAAGAAAAGGAATGAAAGGCTATCAAACCTGAGTGCAATGGCTACAGCTTACTTTATCAACGATCGGGATAATCCAGCCAGAGGTTGAAGTATCTACCAGAGCATAACGCGGGGCGTGTACCATTACTTAATAAATTCTGTGGAATTATTAGGGCGATCATATGATTAAGTTATTGCAGCTTTTCCATGAGGTTACCCATTGGTTCCCAGGATAATTGCATCGTACCATCAATTATTTACCAGACTCATAAAACGGTGTCCCAACTCACTTAATTATGTGACCGCGGGAAAGGAGAATGTCCATATGTCTGCTAACATATTTCGAACGGCTGTTTATATTCCAATCGCGATGTTAGTCATTGCTTTATCCGGCTGCATGGCTACCAGCAGCTTTTACACCGGTCGGACCCTAGATCAAGGTAAGTTTTCGCCCGGTATCGGTGCCGACGATATTCTTATAAAGAGCACGGACAATTCCGTTTCATATTCCACAAGTGTTGCGTTTGTTCCATCATTCCTATTTGCTTATGGACTTCCTCTAAGACTTGAAGCCGATGCTCGCTTCGTCATCCCAAGATTACTTGAAGTGTCACTGCGGGATCAAATTAATCCGAGGTCATTCGAGCTGTTCGATTTTGCTCCTGACATAACTATTGGAGATTTGTTCGGAGGTTATACGTATCTGCGATATGGAGCAAGCCTTAGTAAGAATATAGGCGGCTTTGAGCCGTTCGTTCACTATAGTTTCTATCATTTCATGGAAGCCACCTCGTCAGACATTTCCAACAGCTTCGTCTCCGCGACCGTTAGTGAAATCACAAATAACGACCGAGCGATCGGCGCCGGGATTGGTATTCCGCTTGGGGCATTAAAATTATATCCCGAGTTCGACTACCAATATTTTGGGAACGATCTCAAGTGGGGAATATGGAGTTTCGGAATAGGAATACGCGGCATACCAAAATGAGAACAACAAAGGTAGCCATTAAATATGTGGAACTACGTCCCACGAAGTGGGAATGCTTGACAATACGTTAGTCACAGGTTATCTTTTCGATGAACAGGAGGGCGCAATACCCGACCATGGCACAGGGAGCGGACATGTTTTGGTGAGCGAGGAAAGGTTGGGTGTGGTAAGCGCCATCCAGGGATTGGCGGGACAAGTTATTTCGGCAGTGAAGTACTTAGCCGCAATTGTTCTTTATGAAAGGAGAAACAAATGAAGGACATTTTCCGTATCTTAGTCATCGTGTTTTGCTTTTTCACCAGTGCAAACCCATTACTTGGCCAATGGATCCAAACCGACGGCCCTTGCGGCGGCAGCGATATTACGAGTTTTGCCATCTCCGGCACGAGTCTCTTTGCCGGGACCATTGGTGGCGTTTTCCGCTCGACAGATAACGGCACAAGTTGGACTGCAGTCGATACTGGCTTAGAGTACGCCGGCGTAAATGCTCTTACAGCTTCCGGCACCAAACTCTTTGCTGGCACTTATGATCAGGTGACTGATAGCGGCAGCGTCTTTCTTTCCACCAACGGCGGGACAAGCTGGTCTCCAGTCGATTCGGGATTAAGAAACATTGCGGTAGCTGCTTTCGCCGTTTCCGGCACGAATATTTTGGCCGGGACCTACGATAATGGAGTCTACGTCTCCACAATTGATGGTACGAGCTGGACTGCGATTAACAATGGTATGCCATCTTACCTCACTGTTGATGCATTTGCTGTTTCGGGGATCAATATTTTTGCCGGGACTACTGGCGGCGTCTATCTTTCCACCAACAACGGCACAAGCTGGACTGCAGTGAACACAGGTTTGACGAATAGTGACGTTTTATCTCTCGCTGTCTCGGGCACGAATCTCTTCGCGGGGACTATTGACGGTGGCGTTTTTCTTTCCACCAACAACGGCACAAGCTGGAATCAGCTCAGTACCGGCGTGCCTTCGAACATGTTTAGCACTGTCAATGCTCTTGTCGTCTCCGGCACTAATCTCTTTGCCGGGACTTCTTATGGCGTCTACCTTTCCACTAATAACGGCAGAAGCTGGACTCAAGTCAATACAGGATTGACAAACACTAGTGTCAATGCTCTCGCAGTCTCCGACACGGATCTCTTCGCCGGGACATTTGGCGGCGGAGTTTTTGTCTCAGCTAACAACGGCACAAGCTGGGCTGCCGTCAATACCGGCATGGCGAACACTGACGTTCATACCCTTGCCGTCTCAGGCACAAGTCTCTTTGCTGGGACAGATGGTGCTGGTCTTTTTATTTCCACAGACAATGGCACAACTTGGGATAATGCTGGATTGCCAAACACTTTAGTCAGTTTTGGATTTTCAAGCGCATACGTTTCTTCTGTTGCCATTTCTGGGAAGAATATATTTGCCGGAACTGAAGTCGGGATATTCCTGTCAACCAACAGCGGCACGAGCTGGACTGCAGTCAACAACGGCTTGACAAACAATTATGTTTCGGCCCTTGCCGTTCTCGGTACAGATCTCTTCGCAGGGACTATTGGAGGCGTGTGCCGCACGACTGACAACGGCACAAACTGGACTCAAGTCAATACCGGTTTAACAAATGCTAACCCTAACAATGCGTCTCTTAGTACTAACGCTCTTGCCGTCTCCGGTACGAATCTCTTTGCTGGGACTGGCAATCTCACCAATGATAGCGGGGGCGTTTTCCTTTCCACCGATAATGGCACAAGCTGGACCGCTATCGGCTTTATGAATACTGGTGTCTATGCTCTTGCCGTATCCGGCGCTAATATCTTTGCTGGGACTGATAACGGTGTATTTTTTTCAACTAACAATGGTGTAAGCTGGACTGCGGTCAATTCCGGCTTGACCAACACGTTTGTTCGTGGTCTTGCCATCTACGGCACAAATATATTTGTCGGGACTTTTGGCGGCGCCTACTTGTCGAGCGACAATGGCACGACCTGGATTGCAGTAAACACGGGATTGCCGAACACTGATGTCTGGGCTTTTGCCGTCTCCGGCACCAATATCTTTGCTGGGACTGATTACACTATTTCGGGGCCATTCAGCGGCGGCGTGTGGCGCAGGCCATTATCACAAATGGTCACTGGAGTTAGAGAAGCAAATGGCAGTGTCCCTGCAAAATTTTCCCTTTCTCAGAATTATCCGAACCCATTTAATCCAACTACAACTATTAGCTATCAGCTTGCAGCGATCTGCCAGATTACGTTAAAAATTTATGATGTACTTGGTAGAGAAGTAAGAACCTTAGTCGATGAGAGCCAGAACGCAGGAAACCATTCTGTGACTTTCGATGTAAGCAACTTACCTAGCGCTGTATATTTCTACAGGCTCCAAGCAGGAACTTTCACTGAAACGAAGAAACTTGTTCTGCTGAAATAAATGTACATAGGTGGCTAATGCGCAAAACTGTGAACGTCGCGACATTAAGTATTTTGCCAACGTTCTTTAGAACTCAACAACGTCACGGAGCGGTAAAGCGCTTTATCGGAGATCCCTCGACTCATCAGTGTCGCAATATCCTACACATAAATAGATTTTCCATCTAAGTTGCTGTTTGGGAATATCCAATTTCTCAACACGGAACTAGAGCCGAAGTAAGGCCGATCAAACCGAGAGTGAACCGAGAATGGACCGAGAGAGAAGAACGGGCCAATGGCGCATCTCCTCCAGATTCAGTGTAGGACAATCCTACATTCTCATAGCCCGGCATATATATTCTCACTACGCGGGAGCAGGGCGATTTTCATGGTGCACCCATTTTTCCCGCCCCGACATTTAAAGATGTTGCCAAAAGTCCAATTTGTCGTTCTGAGCCCCGCTAAAAGCGGGATAATCTCCGCGAAGAATCCATCGGGGCAGAAGAGAATGGATTCTTCAGTCGCTTCGCTCTTTCAGAATGACATTTTTCCTTTTCGACAACATGCTATATATATATGATGCAGCATCCAGTAAAGCGCGGCTCTAGGTTCATTTTTCTGGATGACCGGCAGGTTCCTATAACGGTTTGATTTAATTACCTCTCTTCGATTATATTTTTGCGCAGTCACAGTGTCCCGCTCATTTGTTCTGATAATGCGTATGCGGGATGGCGCAAAGCGCTCAAGATTCCATTTTTCTTTGGAATATTAATATTCTTTTGAGCGAAAGGCTCATCAGCCTCAGGCTGAAACGTTGGAGGAATTTGGAGAGGCGGGTCAAAAGTCTGCCTATTAATGGAACACCTATATCAACTTTTCTAAATCCCTAGGAGGAGTAATGGCTGAATCTAAAAAGTATGATCTCGTTATTGTGGGAAGCGGGCCGGGAGGATACGTCGCAGCTATTCGGGCGGCGCAACTCGGAATGAAAGTCGGCTGCATCGAGCGCGATAAGCTTGGAGGCATTTGTCTAAATTGGGGCTGCATCCCTTCGAAGGCGCTCCTGAAAAGCGCGGAGGTCATGTGGGAATTAAAAG
>JBAPNE010000190.1:0-4506 GCA_049278975.1 Candidatus Kryptoniota bacterium | reverse complement strand
CCTGTTCAAGAAAAGCACGACGTCCACCCATCTTGTGAACATCGTCCTCCGTGTAACCGAGGAGCTTCTCGAAAGCGGGACTGAGATAATTAAACTCCTCCGTTTGTCCATCGACACTGTAGATGATGTCTGAGATAGACTCAGTAATATCCCTGATTGTTTTTTCGGATTTCTGAAGAGCTTCATCTGCCTGCCTGTGCCTGGTAATGTCGCGAAGAACGCCATCATTCCTCACAAGCCGATCTCCATCATATGTCATAGAAAATTTATCTTCAATAAACAGCCGCGAGCCATCTTTGCAGCGCCACCAACGATAAAGAACCCTGGACTCATCCATGCTCCGGCCCGGCGACCCAATAATCTGATCACGTTCGGACATATTTTCTCTTTCTACTGCCTTAGACAGAAACGCTAATCTTCCACCCATCTCGCGGATGTCGGACAAAGAATATCCAAACATCCTTCCAAATGCCGGGCTGAGATATGTGAACTCTGCAGTCTCACCATCAATACTGTAAATTGCATCATCAATGGAGTTTGTGACTATAGCAAGTGTTTCCTTGGATTTCTGAAGAGCCTCATCTGCCTGCTTGTTTTTGGTAATGTCGCGAAGAACACCATCCATCCTCACAAGCCGATCTCCGTCGTAAGTCGGAGAAGATTTATCTTCAAGAAATAACCGCGAGCCATCTTTGCAGCGCCACCAATGACAATGAACACCAGCTTTATCAATTCTCTGTTTCTGAAACCGATCCGCAACGGGGTCACTCTGCAAAGTATTTTCGGTCTCAACTACTTTTGACAAAAACGCCCATCTTCCACCCATCTCTCGGATATCGGATAAAGAATATCCCAGCATCCTTTCGAAAGCTGGGCTGAGATATGTGAATTCTGCTGTTCCACCATCAATACTGTAAATTGCATCATCAATGGAATTTGTAACCATAGCAAGCGTTTCTTCGGATTTCCGAAGAGCTTCCTCAGCTTGCTTGCGATCAGAGATATCCTCTATGGTGCCTTCGTAATATGCCACATTATGATTTTCGTCGTAAACCACCCGTGCATTTTCTCTCACACAGAACAGGCTTCCGTTTTTTCTCTTCTTCATCGACTCGAAACCCGATATGTGCCCCTTTTCTTCCACAAGCTCCCGGAATTTTGCGCGCGGGTATCCCGCCAGATAATGTCCTTCTTCCTCTAAATTATATTTCGCAAGTTCTTCAAAACTTTTAAAGCCAAGCATCTTGATCATAGCCGAGTTCGCAAGAAGGACGCGTCCATCCGGTGCGGTACGGTAAATACCGATTGAGGCATTCTCAAATATTGTACGAAAACGTTCTTCGAGCAGCGCGGTCGCCGCTTCTTTTTTGTTGGTAATATCGCGAGCACATCCAATGAACCGTACCCCTTTCCCATCTTTCTCCAGAGTGATCGTATCTTCTACCCAACAATACCTCCGGTTCTTCTTATGACGAAGCCGGTAAGTCAGCGTCATGGACTCTTTCGTCTCGCGAATTTGCTTTAATGAATTCTTGACCTTGTCTATATCTTTCGGGTGAATGATGGAATACCATAAGCCCGGAGTTTTTACAAATTCTTTCGGGCTGTACTTTAGAACATCCTCCACGCTGTCACTAATGAATTCTACACGCGACTGTAATATATCATCGCTCCCCTTTATGATATATAGGATTTCCCTCGCGTGCTTCAATGCCAAATCACGAACATTCAACTTCATGGCTCACTCCACTAAATACAACTTGACTTCCACATCGTTACTTCTATGACGCGCTCCGGACCGAAGAATTTGTCCTAAAATAAAATTTAAATGTATCCATTTAGGACAAGCCTCCCCTGATATTACCCAATTCAGCTTCAGGAGACCTAGCATAAATAAATTACTAAAGCTTACGCATAAAAACATCACACTCCTCACAAGTAACAATATCACATTCCATTTCTCAAAACCCACATCTTTTGCCATGAAGCGTGTCAAGTCAAAATAGTTCCGTCTTGTACTCACAATTTTCAATCAATTGGGGAAATGACAAATCAAGGGCAAAACATCCACCACAAATCCATAAAAGGAAAAAGCCGCTGGACTCTTTCAAGCTCAACGGCTTATTGTAGCGGGGGAAGGATTCGAACCTTCGACCTTCGGGTTATGAGCCCGACGAGCTACCAGCTGCTCCACCCCGCGATCATAAACTAATATAATACCGATAGTCCGCGTAAACAAGGATTAAGCTGCTTCATGAATCTCATTGCTACCGCCATAAGATTAATGGAACAATTACGTGATTTGATTCGTTTAATCTGTGTGATTGAATGTTCGAAGCTATTGTTTTAAACTATTAATAAGATTGTGGAAATGGAGTTTTAGAATGCCAACATACGAATACAAATGTGAAAAATGTGGAAACGTATTCGAAGAATTTCAGTCGATCACCGATGACTCGATCACAAAATGTCCGAAATGCGGCGGAAAAGTTCACCGTCTCATCGGCGCTGGCGCTGGGCTAATTTTCAAAGGGTCAGGTTTTTATCTGACTGATTACAAAAGATCCAACTCATCGCCGACCACGTCAAACAGTGAATCAAAACCAAGTCAGAGAACTGATCCATCGAACAAATCCGAGAAAACCCGGAAACAAAAAGTTGATAAGATGGCGGCCCCTAAAATTGAGAAAGAGGCAAAGTAAATAAGATTCATTTCCTAAAAAACGCCCAAGTGAAAATGATTTTCGATCCGCGCGCCTCTGAGAAAATCGGCGGCACTAAGTGCTTTCTTTCCTTCTAACTGCAACTCCAAAATTTCAACAGAGCCGTCCGCACACGACACAAATAATTTCCCGGACTGAGTATTAATAGTTCCGACATCTGGGTTTCCTTGATAGCTACTCAAATGAGTCCTAAAAATTTTCAACATCTTCCCATTCAAAAAAGTGTATGCTCCCGGCTCATGAGAAAAACCACGAATGAAATTATGAACCTCTAATGCCGGTTTCGACCAATCGATCAAGCAATCTTCTTTTCGAATTTTCGGTGCCTTTGAGGCAAGCGAGCTGTTCTGCTCCATAATCTGCACGTTGCCTTGTTGTATTAACTTTATCGTTTCGACCACGACATCTGCACCGAGGAGCGAAAGCCGCTGTGAGACTTCCCCTGCAGTTTCGTTTTCTCCGATCTGCGTTCCCCTCTGAAGAATTATTTTCCCCGTATCAACTTTTTCATCAAGAAAAAATGTTGTAACTCCGGTCTCATGCTCACCGTTTATTATTGCCCAATTAACCGGCGCCGCACCACGATACTTCGGCAGCAATGACGCGTGAAGATTGAACGTACCTAATCGTGGTATTGCAAAAATTTCTTTCGGCAAAATTCTGAATGCAACGACAACCATTAAATCCGGAGCTATACTTTTGAGCTGTGACGCAATTTCTTCACTCTTCAATGAAGAGACTTGAATAACTGGAAGCCCCATTTCGATCGAGGCAATCTTTATCGCCGGAGCAGACATTTTCAACCCTCTTCCCTGCCGCTCATCCTGATTGGTAACCACTGCCGCAATTTCATAACCGGATTTGAATATCGCTTGCAACGAAGGCACTGCAAACTCCGGCGTACCCATAAAAACAATTTTCACTTTGAATCATTAATTTGGTTGAACATAATTATTTCTCACTTCTCCTGTTTACAAGTTTTCCAATCCGCACTTGCATTTAGGATCTATGATTTTTCTTATCTCTTCGAATCTTTTCGCAGATTGTTCTGAAGGTTTTGTGCGGGGATGGTACACATGAAATTGAATCGCGAGATTACGAAGGGATTTCCCTGCCACCCCGATAAGCGACAGCCTGTATTGAACATCGGAATCCTCACCGTGTCCTGGACCATCATATTCTTCATCAAACCCGTTAATCGCGAACATATCGACTTTGTGCACCGAGAAATTACTTCCCAATATACTTTTGCTGTGGCGAAATGAAATATTCCTAATTACTTGGCTTCTAATTCTTATTCCTTCTTCAAGCCGCAGCGCACTTCCTCTGAATCCATCCACAAGTTCCGCGATACCTATTTTCTCAAATTGTCCGCTTGAAACTTTTGCCAGCGTTAGCGAATTGGCCCATCTCTCACTCATCTCGACGCGCCGACCGAGAAGAATTTTTTTCGTTTCCTTTTCTCTCCAATGATCGAGTAAAAAATCTTTCTCAGGAAGGCAATCACCATCGATGAAAACCAAATAATCAGACTTCGCGGCTCGGATTGAATTGTTCAACATTTTATTTTTCCGCCAGCCAATATCATCATGCCATAAATGAGTTATTGAAAAATTATAAATTTCCTTTGACTGCATAACAACATCTTTGACCTCCCGTCCTGAACCATCATCGGCTATAATAACTTCAAAATCTTGAAACGATTGCCTTGCGCACGCCGCCAATACATATCGAAGAATTTCCGGTTTATTATAAACGGCAATAATTAAAGAAAGTTGAAGAG
>JBAPNE010000189.1:0-11829 GCA_049278975.1 Candidatus Kryptoniota bacterium | reverse complement strand
GCTTAATATAATCTCCACCCGACAAATCTTCAATCAAGAACAGCGATCGCCTGCAGAGTGATTTGTTAATTCAATGCAGAAAGTAAATCAAAGATCCGGCGCCGGCAACTACGCAATACAGAGCGAACGGTGTCAATTTTCGATTTTCGATTTTGAAATATGCCGTGAGGAATTTCACAGAGAGGTAGGAAAAGAGCGCCGCGGAGAGTCCACCAACCAAAGAAACTCCTATTGCAGCGCTGTTCCCCGATGTGAATAGTTTGGGCAGCTCCAACGCCGCTGCAGCTCCTATGATGGGCGTCGCGAGCAAAAAAGAAAATCTGACGGAGTCTTCGTGCGAAAGCCCGACCATGAGCGAGCCTGCTAAGGTAGAACCAGTGCGCGAGAAACCGGGTATTAAAGCTAAAACCTGCATGAGACCTACTTTGAACGCCTGCCACCAGGTCATTTTCGAAATTCTTAAGTCACTGTCCACGGCGTTGCTTATCAGGGCTTTCCTTCTCAAGGCATCGGCACCGAAAAGCAAAAGCCCGTTTAACAAAAGAAAGACGGCCGCCAAAACTCCGGAAAGGAGAAACTTTCGAATAAAATGTTTGAGCAGCAACCCGACAAGTCCGGCAGGTATGGTGCCGACAATAAGAAGCCATGCAAGCTTCGCGTCGGAATCAGAATCATTTATCTTCCTCTCTTTTACTGATCTGAAAAGGCCGGAGACTATTCTTCTCCAGTCTTTAAGAAAGAAAAGCAAAAGCACAAGCGCTGTTGATGAGTGAGTAGCGACAAGAAACATGAGGAAGAACGGGCTTTGCTGGTCTATATCCCATCCGAGTATTTTCGGTAAAATGACACTGTGCCCAAGGCTCGACATTGGAAAAAGCTCCGTCACTCCTTGGAGGATGCCGAGTATTATACCTTGCAGGTAAGAAAGCATATCTGATCCTTATATAAAGTTTGAGTTATGATAAAAAAATAAACCCGCTGACCGTCAAGTGTAATTGACTTTTTCTACTTCGCTTAAGTTAGCTCCGACCTTGAACCAATAAAATGCTGGAGCGTTAAATCGAAGAGTGTCCCAAAATATTTTTCAGCGACTATCTATGAAGATTGTGCAACATGGACACTACCATAGAATGACAATCGGTTGAAAAGGCATCGAACTCCCTACCAATGCTTGGAGTGATTTCCAAGTTGCTATTTACTAGAAAATTCGTTGTCTATTAAAGGCATCTTTCAATTAACAACGCTGTAAATCTCTCTCTTCCCTGAACGAACAAGCGGGACAAATTTTTGATACCATTCATCGAATTCTTTTTTGCCCATCATTTCGCTCGACGATTTCTCATACTCAGCAAGATTCTCGAACGACATTTCCATTTCTAAGATATAAAATTCTCCCGTGAGATCGGTCATGAATCTGGCCGTTGTACCACCATACTTTTTCATGAGATCCTGTTGCTCTTTGATGAGCGTCTTCGCCTCTTTTGCTTTTCCAAATTTCAACTGAAACACGTTGCGAACGACTATCATAACTTCTCCTCCTTGCGTTTTATCTTATGTCTATGAAGCTTCAAAACATTTTCTCATCTGCCGAGGGCCCATAGATTGACGGTACCGGAATGTTATTGAGGCGCATATAAACCGTCAATTGTCCACGATGATGGACAAGATGGTTAATCGATTGCCCCACACTTTCTTTTTTCGAAGAGCTCATGAGAACCTGCCCGTTATTCTTGAGATAAAAAAGTTCGGAGAGCTTTTCATCGGTTGTATTCTGCAAAGCATTCTTGGCTCCCTTCAGATTCATATCCAGATGGTCTACTAACTCTGCAGTTGTCTTTGGCTGGAAGTGCTCCCACTTTGCAAAATCGATCTCACCCGTTTCGACCGTTTGTTTTATCCATTTAGGGATTTCGGCTACCAGTAAAGACAGGTACCCCAGAGTCATAGATTTTTCATGAGGCTTCCAGTTAAAAAGACTCTCGGGAATTCTTTCTAAACACTTGCGGCTGGCATTGGTTTCAGCCTCCAACTCTTTCAAAAATTCTGCGCTTAAAGTATTCTTATTATTCATGATACTCTCCTCCTCGAAAATTATTTTGCTCTGAATAAAGCTTTCCTATAAGTTACTCGCATTGACATTCGATGATGAAATGGCTCTTATTTGGGACAGCGGCATTTACAGCGCCAAAGCTGCCGGGCTCTCTAAAATCTTTTTCAACGTTTGCATGAATTGTGCGGCAAGTGCTCCGTCAACGACACGATGGTCGGATGAAAGCGTCAACCGCATTCGCTTACCGATTCTTATCTCCCCGCCTTCTACAACAGGCTTTTCGGTAATACTGCCGACTGCCAGTATCGCGGCTTCGGGAGGATTTATTATCGCCGTAAAATTATCAACGTCGAACATTCCGAGATTGCTTACAGTAAATGTGCTGCCGGAATATTCTTCCGGCTTTAATTTCCTGTCTCTCGCTTTCGAAGCTAGTTCTTTGGCTTCTTGAGAAATTTGTCTGAGCCCCTTCTTGTCCGCATTTCGCAGGACCGGTGTTATCAAACCATCATCAATGGCAACAGCTACTCCAACATGCACATCACCGAACATTCTTATCTTTTCCCCAAGGAAAGTCGCATTGACCTGCGGATGTTCTCTCAGTGCAGAAGCGCAAGCTTTAACAATAATGTCATTATAACTTATTTTATTCTTTTCATCGTACCTATTCAGCGACTCGCGGAACTCAATTGCATTTTCCATTTTCACTTCGACGGTCAGGAAAAAGTGGGGGGCTTCGACGTTACTCTGCGTCAATCGTTTCGCAATCGCCTCTCGCATCATGGATAGTGGCACATCGGTAAATCCGCCTGAAGACACCACTGTTTGTGTAAAACCCTCGATGTCTCTCTTTACTATTCGTCCGGCAGTTCCACTTCCACTAACATTTTCTAAATCGATGCCGCGATCACTGGCAAGTTTCTTTGCAAGAGGTGAGGCTCTCAGCCTGCCGTTGTCCTTCTTTGCTTCGTCGGCCAATTCTTTTTGCGCGGAAAATGACGGCACAGCAGGTGCGGCCACCGCAGCTTTCGGCGGGGCTGTGGATTTGTCAGATGGCGTTACAGAATATTGCACAGAAGTCTGCTTTGCCTGACCTGAGTTCGATTCGTTCACAATACTCGACACATCTTCACCCGCGCCGCCTAAAACTCCGAGCAGTCCTCCTATTGGAACTCTGTCTCCTTCTTTCGCAACGATCTTCAGCAAAATTCCTTCATCATATGCTTCCATGTCCATGTTAGCTTTGTCGGTCTCAACTTCGGCAATGACGTCGCCCGGCGCAACCTTATCTCCTTCTTTCTTCAGCCATTTTAATATTCTGCCCGTGTCCATAGTATCACTAAGTTTGGGCATCTGAATTTTTACCGCCATTGTTCAAGCCTCATTTTTTGTAAAGCACTTTCGTTACTGCGTTGATAATTTTTTCCGGCGATGGGAGAACTTCATGTTCAAGAGTCTTTGAATATGGC
Source organism: Candidatus Kryptoniota bacterium (assembly GCA_049278975.1). Taxonomy (GTDB): domain Bacteria; phylum Bacteroidota; class Ignavibacteria; order Kryptoniales; family JAKASW01; genus JAKASW01. Next base: position 8,310 of record JBAPNE010000189.1, on the reverse strand, counting down.
ATCGGCACGTCTTCCGATGAAACCAATTCGACAGGCGCATCCAGGTAGTCGAACGCCTTTGATGAAATCCTGAATGCGATTTCACTTCCCACACTTGCAAAAGGCCACGACTCAGTAACCACCACACAGCGATTCGTTTTCTTTACGCTTTCAATAATCGGCGCATCATCGAGCGGGCGCACAGTCATCGCGTCTAAAATCTCGGCATCGATCCCATCTTTTGAAAGAATCTCCGCCGCGCTCAAAGCGACCCCGACCATCTTCGCATACGCCACGATCGTAACATCTTTTCCCTGGCGTTTCAAATCTGTCTTGCCGAGCGGAGTAGTGTACTCGCCTTCGGGAACTTCTCCCTTCATACCATACATCACTTCACTTTCCATGAATATCACCGGATTGTCGTCCCTGATCGCGGATTTCAAAAGCCCTTTCGCATCCTTCGGAGTGCCGGGCAAGACCACCTTCAATCCCGGTACATGAGCATACATACTTTCGAGTGCCTGAGAATGAGTCGCTGCAAGCTGGTGCGCCGGTCCATTCGGCCCGCGGATAACCATTGGAACTTTCAGTTGCCCGCCGGACATGTGCCTCATCTTCGCGGCGTTATTAATTATTTGATCAAACGCGACCAGAGAAAAGTTAAATGTCATTACTTCCACGATCGGCCTTAGTCCGACCATGGCAGCACCAACTCCAAGCCCCGTGAAGCCCGATTCGGAAATCGGCGCGTCAAGAACTCTTTGTGGGCCAAATTTTTGCAACAAGCCTTGCGTGACTTTGTAAGCGCCTTGATATTGAGCGACCTCCTCGCCGACAATAAAGACGGAATCATCCCTCTCCATCTCCTCGGCTATCGCTTGATTCAGCGCTTCTCTAAATGTTATTTCCATGCATCAATCAACTTTCAGTTTTAGGCCTTCAGTTAAGAACGAATTGCGTTCTCGGTTCTACTTTTGACTTTTGATTTTTTATTTCTCAAACGTAAATATCATCATACATCGATTCAAGCGGGGGGGTCGGACTTTTCTCCGCGAACTCGATTGCATCTGCGACCACTTTTTTAACATCGACATCTGTATCATCAATTTCTTTTTGTGTCGCGATCTTCTCATCGAGCAAGAACCTTTTCATCTGCTCGATCGGATCGCGCCGCTTTTCCTCTTCGACTTCCTGTTTCGTTCTATAAATAGAATCCGGATCCGACATCGAGTGTCCACGATAACGATACGTCCTGATCTCAAGCAGCGTCGGCAAACTAAGCTCGCGCGCCTTTTTCGCCGCTTCCTTTACTGCATCATAAACAGAAAAGACATTCATACCATCGGCAACCATTCCTTCGATTCCATAGGAACAGCCGCGCTTATACAACTCGGTGACTGCCGATGCTCGCTCGACCGCAGTTCCCATTCCATACATATTATTCTCGACGATATAAACTACCGGCAGCTTCCAGAGCGCGGCGAGATTAAGCGATTCATGAAATGCACCCTGGTTCATCGCCGCATCGCCCATGAATGTCAAGCACACCCGATCTTCTTTTCTATATTTGATCTTAAATGCAATACCGGTTCCAAGCGGGATTTGTGCACCAACAATTGCATGCCCGCCAAGCATATTTCTTGAAACGTCAAAAAAGTGCATCGAGCCCCCCTTGCCTTTGCTCGTACCGGTATATTTCCCGAACAATTCCGCCATCAGTAATTTCGGATCCGTACCGCGTGCAATTGCATGACCATGGTCGCGATATGCGGTTATCAAATAATCGTCGTCTCTTATAGCCGCCAAAGCTCCGACCGCCACAGCTTCCTGTCCGATATAGAGGTGAAGGAAGCCGCCTATCTTTTGCATGCTGTACATCTTCGCCGCGGCTTCCTCAAACCGTCTTATCAACACCATGGTATGGAACATTCCGACTAATTTATTTCTGCCTAAACTCAGATATTCTTCTCTTGAAATTTGTGGAGATACTTTTGATTTATTTGTTTCTATTGCGTAATCGCTCATCTATTTCTGTCTCCGTGTAACAATTAAAAAATAATTTGCTCGTCGGCGTGGTACGAACTTCGAACTAACGGTCCCGATTCAACAAACTTAAATCCCATTTCAAGTCCGCTATCTTTATACATCTTAAATTCGTCGGGAGTAACATATCGGTCAATCGGAAGATGTTCCTTCGTAGGCTGCAAATACTGACCGACCGTGAGTATGTCAACCTCCGACTTTCTTAAGTCTTTCATCACATTGAGAACTTCTTCGGGCTCTTCTCCGATTCCGACCATCACACCGCTTTTCGTAGCCAAGCCGTGTTGCTTGAAATAACTTAAAACTTCCAGAGACCTCTCATACTTCGCCTGCGGTCTGACAACGCTGTAAAGTCTGGAAACCGTCTCCACATTATGATTTAAAATATCGGGCGCCGCATCGACCACGATGTCAAGTGCAAGTTTCTCGCCCTTAAAATCAGGGATTAGAATTTCAATCCTGCAACTCGGCTCTCTGATCCTAATTTGCCTTATCGTTTCTGCAAAGATCGACGCGCCGCCGTCATCCAACTCATCGCGATTGACCGAAGTGATAACCACATGGCGCAGTTTCATGGACGCAATCGCGTCGGCAACCCTGTGCGGCTCGTCTGTATCAAGCTCAGTCGGTCTTCCGGTTTTAACGGCGCAGAAGCCGCAGCTGCGCGTGCAAATATCGCCGAGAATCATAAACGTTGCCGTGCCGCGACCCCAGCATTCGCCGAGGTTAGGACAGCGGGCTTCTTCGCAAACCGTATGTAGCTGCTTCCCTCTCATCAGACTCAACAGCTTAGTGTACCCTTCTCCGTACGGCAGCTTCGCACGAATCCATTCGGGCCTTCTCGGTTGAACCTTCTGTTCCCGCGTGCGGGATTTTTGATCGGTAATAATTTTCTTGCTAATGTCTATCATTGTTCCAAGTAAAGATTCAAAATACTTGTTTCATATCAAAGTTCTCTAAATAGTAAACTATTTTTTCAAGGAACCGGCCGCCGAGTGCACCATCAACTAATCTGTGGTCGAAAGATAAACTTAAAAATCCCATTTGTCTGATTGCGATTGCATCGTTGATGACGACCGGCCTTTTTTTGACGGCACCGACACCCAATATCGCAACATTCGGCTGATTGATAATAGGCGTGCCGATCAAATTTCCGAACACGCCGTAATTGGTAATTGAAAATGTAGAACCTACCGTATCATCGCCCGTAAGTCTCTTTGTTCGTGCTCGAGCTGCAAGGTCGCGAATCGCTCTCGCTAATCCCAAAACATTTTTTTCATCAGCACCCTTAATGACCGGGACGAGAAGTCCTGACGTTTCAATAGCCACGGCAATTCCGGTATTCACATAACTATGCTGGATTATATTCGTACCGTCGATGCTGCTGTTCACTATCGGAAAATCCTTCAAGGCTTTCACGCATGAGTGCGTAATAAACGGCATATAAGTAAGCTTAAACCCCTCTTGCTTCTCGAATTCTTCTCCGCGTCGTAAGATGAAATCGTCAATTTTCGTCATGTCAACTTCAGTGATCGCAGCAACGTGGACGGAGGTATCGCGGCTTTTCACCATGTGTTCCATGATGAGCTGCCGCATGTTATCCATGGGAATAACTTTGTCACTGTCCGATTCTTGTCTGCTGGCTCTGACCTCTTGTTTCTGAGATCCAACTTCCAGTTTATGACCTCTATTCTCGATATAATTCATCAAATCGTATTTTGTAATGCGGCCTGTCGATCCACTTCCGCGAATCGATGTCAACTCATTCTCAGAAATTCCCTCAGCCTTTGCAATATTCTTAACTAACGGCGAATAGAACCTGTCCCCGTTATGCCCGACTGGAAGCCGGTCAGCGGTTTCCCTCATCCTTTCTCCGCTTTCAACCACCTCCTCTAAAACTTTTTCCCGGGCATGTTCTTGCTGTTTCATTCCGCCATTCATTTCGGTTTCTATGTAAGCAATAACGGCACCGACTTGGGCCGTCTCCTGTTCTTCTATCAAAATCTTTGAGAGGATCCCCGATGCGGAAGATGGAATTTCGGTATCCACCTTGTCGGTGCTTATCTCGAGAAGAATTTCATCGCGCTCGATTTTCTCGCCGGCTTTCTTGTGCCACTTTACAACTTTCCCCTCGGTGATGCTCTCACCCATCTTCGGCATCAATACTTCGACTTTCATTGCAATTCCTCCGGTTTAGTATGCGGCAAGTTCTTCGAGCGCTTTTAACACCTGCGGTTCATTCGGCAGAATCGCCAGCTCGAGCGGCGGGCTGTAAGGAATCGGGGAATCGAAAGCCGTTATTCTCTTGATTGGGGCGTCAAGAAATTCAAACGCCTCTTCCGCAATGATGCTGGAAAGCTCGGCGGCAAATCCGCTCGTGCGCGTATCTTCATTGAGAACCAAAACCCTGTTTGTCTTCTTGACGCTTTCCAAAATCGTTTCCTTGTCGAGTGGAACCATGGTGCGGATGTCGATGACTTCCACTTCGATTCCCCTTTCCGAAAGTTTCTTCGCGGCATTCAGCGCAAAATAGACCGGCGCTCCGTAAGTGATAACCGAGATATCTTTTCCTTCTCTTCGGACCGCCGCCTTGCCGAACGGGACAAGATATTCATCACCCGGTTCTGGAGACATCGCGTAACTCTGACGATAAAGCCCCTTGTGCTCGAGAAAGAAAACCGGATCATCCATCCGAATCGCCGTCTTCAATAATCCCTTTGCGTCGGCAGACGTAGATGGATAAGCGATGTAAAGCCCAGGGCAATGCGCAAATATACTTTCGATATTCTGGCTGTGGTAATGTCCGCCGTGAATGTAGCCGCCGACCGGTACGCGTATCACCATGGGACATGACCAGGTATTATTCGATCGGTACCTCATCATTGACACTTCATTCTTGAGCTGCATCATCGCGGGGAAAATGTAATCTGCGAACTGGATCTCGACCACCGGTTTGAATCCGCGCACCGCTGCCCCGAATGCGGCACCCACTATACTCGCCTCGGCTAACTGCGAATTGAAAACGCGTTCCCTGCCGAACTTGGTGGATAAACCTTTCGTGGCGGTAAACACTCCACCTTTTCTGTCTTCGACATCCTCGCCCCAGATCAGCATCTTCGGGTTTTTCTCCATCTCCTCGTGAAGCGCATGGTTGATGGCGTCTACCATGACCACCGGTTTTCCCGGAGGGGCGCCTTTTTCGTATTCGAATTTCGAATAGCTTTCCAGCGGTGCGTAAATGTAATCATGCACCGTGCTCACGTCAGGCACCGGACGGGATTCAGCCCAATCAGCTGCGTCGTCAACGCGCTTCTTTATATCTTTCTGAATAGATTCGACCTCAGCTCGCGTGATAATTTTTTCTTCCAGTAAAATATTCTCCATCAGGAGAAGCGGATCACGTGCATGATCCTTTTCGATCTCATCCTTCGGCCTGTATTTCCTGTCGTCATCGGATGAAGAATGAGAGAGAAGTCTCACGACGTCCGCGACAATCACACTCGGCCCATCGCCGCGCCTTGCACGATCTATAGCTTCCTTCGAGGCTTCGTAACTCTCGACGAAGTTTGTTCCATCAACCTTATATCGAGCAACATTGGCGTACCCCCTTACAATTTCATAGACAGAGCCGCCTGCGGTCTGCTGCCATTCTGGAACACTTATCGCATAATGATTATCCTCGACACAAAAAACCACCGGAAGTTTTTCTCTCGCCGACCAGTTCAGCGCCTCTGAGAATTCCCCCTCGCTTGTCGCGCCCTCACCTGATGAAACATACACAACCTGATCTTTACCATCTCTCACGCAACCGAGCGCAGTACCGACTGCCTGCAAAAACTGTGTGCCAGTCGGACTAGATTGAGTTGGGATGTTCAGCGACCGTTTACCGTAATGCCCCGGCATTTGTCGGCCTCCTGTCATCACATCTTCAGCTCTATGCAATTGACCGAGCAGAATTTCTTCCGGAGTGAACCCGATTCCGATGGCAAACGCGAGTCCGCGATAATACGGGTAAGACCAATCATAGCCGGATTTTAAGTTCATGGCACACGCGACCTGAATCGCTTCGTGCCCCGATCCACCGATATGAAAGAATGCTTTACCCTGCTTCAATAACGCGAGCGATTTCTCATCAAGCCTGCGCGACAAAAGTATCAGCTTATATCCTTCAATAAGCTGCTCCCGGCTGAGAAGGCTGAGGGAAAATCCATTCTGCATGGCAGGCTCTGCCGTGAGAATTTCATTTCCACCCGATTTCTCGGCCCGATTGACTTCTCTGTCCCGAAGCGATCCATTCGGAGATTTAATTGGAGGCATGTTCTTTCTCCATCTCTTGCGCCAGAGCTGCATCAGCCTCCGGCTGAATATGAAATTGTTCTACGAACTGTTCGAAGCTTACGTGTTCTATTTTCACTTGAAATACTTCGCCGAACCTATCAGCAATAATTTTTTTCGTCTCGCTAATATCAACCGTTTTCCCCAGGAGCTGCGCGAGTGAAGTAACTCCTTTGTGAAATATTCCGCACGGAATTATCCTGCCGAAATATGAAAGGTCGGTGTTGACATTGAATGCAAAGCCGTGCATCGTAACCCACCGGCTGATCTTGACGCCGATTGCGCAAATCTTTTCGCTGCCGACCCACACTCCGGTATATTCCGGCTCCCGATGTCCTTCAATTCCATAATGAGCTAATACTCCGATGACAACTTCTTCGAGGTCGCGAAGATAGCGATGCACGTCATGATAATATTCGTCGAGAGAAATTATCGGATAGGAAACGATCTGTCCCGGACCATGGTACGTAATATCGCCGCCGCGATCTGTTTTGAACACGCTGACATTCCCCCGCTGCAATTCACTATCCGAAGCAAGAAGATGATCGTCGCCGCCGGACTTTCCGATTGTAAATGTATTATAATGTTCGGTCAAAAGAATCGTGTCCGGAATGTTTTGTAAGACCCTTGCTTCGTGAAGACTCTTCTGGAGCTTCCACGCATTTCCGTACTCGGTTGTACCGATATCTATTAACTTCAATTATGAATTCTCAAATTTTGTTATCGATTCATAACTCAATATTCAACTTTTGTCAAATATCTATCGCGTGCCCGAGCGCATCTTCGGCTGCTTCCATTACAGCTTCACTCAACGTCGGATGAGCGTGAACAGTGCGAATAATCTCGTGCGGCGTCGTTTCAAGTTTTTTCGCCACACCTAATTCGGCAATCAGCTCCGTCGCGCCGTGTCCGATAATGTGCGCGCCCAACAATTCGCCGTATTTCGCGTCAAAAACCAATTTCACGAAACCCACAGCTTCATTCGTTGCGATCGCCTTTCCATTAGCTGTGAACGGAAATCTGCCGATCTTAGTTTCATATCCGAGCTCTTTTGCTCTGGCTTCCGTAAATCCTAAACTTGCTACTTGAGGCTGGCAATACGTGCAACCGGGTATGCTGTTATAGTCGAGCGGCTCCGTCTCGACACCGGCAATTCCCTCGACACATCTTATTCCTTCCGCCGACGCGACATGAGCAAGCCATGGTGCACCGATCACATCGCCGATGGCATAAACTCCGTTTACGTTTGTTTTATATGTCGCTTTGTCAACTTTTACCCATGACTTCTCAACCTGTACCCCGACAGTTTCCAATCCAAGATTGTCGGAATTCCCCTGAATGCCGATTGCGACGAGTGCGACTTCAGCTTTGAGCTCCTGCGCACCCTTTTTATTATTGATCTTCACCGATACGCCGTCACCGGATGCCGCAGCCGACTCAACTTTGGTCTCGGTCAGGATTTCAATTCCCTGCTTCTTAAATTCCCTCTCAAGCTGCGCGGTAACTTCCACGTCTTCAATCGGAAGAAGAGTCGGCATCATCTCGATCAAAGTTATCTTTGTGCCGAACGCATTATAGAAGTAAGCGAACTCCGCTCCAATTGCGCCAGCGCCGATAATGATCATGTCTTTGGGAATCGACTCAAGCAGCATGGCTTCGGTGCTGGTGATTACTTTTTTCCTGTCGATCTTTATTCCCGGCAATTCGCGCGGCCTCGCGCCGGTCGAGATTATGATATTCTTCCCTTCGACTTGTGCCACCTCCTTGCCGGAATTGTCTATGACAGAAAGTTTGTTGACGCTGAGAAATTTCCCTGTACCGCTGACTTTTTCAATCTTATTTTTCTTGAAAAGATACTCGACCCCCTGCGACAGCCTATTTGCGGCATCGCGGCTTTTCTTAATCACCTTCTTGAAATCAACTTTCAAATTATCATAGGTGATGCCATACTCT
>JBAPNE010000188.1:0-2718 GCA_049278975.1 Candidatus Kryptoniota bacterium | reverse complement strand
AGCTTAAGGAGAATAAAATGAGTGCATAGTTAAAATGACGGATCTTCGTGACGACACTAGCACGAACGCATAACAAGCGGGAGAAAGACGCTTCACGATCAGAATCATATCGGCTTGCCCCATTGGGGGACAGGCTATCCCTGATCAAGAGCATATCGGGGCTAGCATGGATCGCTTTCAGCCGGAGGCTGATCCGCATGCGGCGGACATAGTGCGCACATTATGTGAAGAAGGAGCGCCCCACGACTTTGTGCCACCATACGTTAGGCGCAATTTGATCCGGAACAAATGAATCATGGATAAGAGACTTCGATTCTTGAACAGAGATGAATTTCGGAAATGGCTTAAGGAGAATTGTCAGCAAAATGAATCAATTTGGATTGAATATCATAAAGATGGGAGGAAGGGAATTTCATATCAGGAGTCTTTGGAAGAAGCTCTGTGTTTCGGATGGATTGACTCTTTGATAAAGAAAATAGATGAAGCGGTATATGTGCGCAAGTTTTCGAAACGTAAGAAGAATAGTAAATGGTCTCAGACCAATAAGAAACTTGTGGAAAGACTAATGGAGAAAGAGGTTGTAACCCGATTTGGAATTGAGTCAATTGAAGAAGCAAAAAGAAACGGGACGTGGAACAGAAAAGATGAAAGAGAAAATTTCATAGATATCGAAGGGCTAAGAAAGCTCCTGAAAGAAAGAATGGAAGACATTGGAGAATTTGACAACTTAAGTGAACCTCTCAGAAGACATTATTCGATTGTTTATTATTCGGCCAAGACACAGGATACAAGAAACAAAAGGCTTGGCATAATAATCAAATACATGAAAACAAAGAAAAGGTTTATGTAATCGTGCGCAACAAACATCGGCTAACAATCGCAAAAATCTTAGCAGAGTAATCAATGATACCACAATCGCAAAAAGGATCATGGCTGGCTGGCTGGGTCCGAGTTTTGTTGCCTGTTCTAATGTCGGGCATTCTCTATTACTATTCTAACGGACTTCATGGGTTTAGGCCTCTTATGTGGATAGCGCCGCTGCCTCTGCTTCTTGCAGTGCCTCATCTGTCGGGCCGTGCCACATTAATAAGTTCTCTCTTGGCTTATTTACTAGGTTCCATGGACTTAGTGGAATATCTTGCGAAGAATCTCCCCGGGCCCGCTGTCATAATTGTGCTGTTGATACCAAGCACAGTATTTGCCTTTTGCATATTAGGTTTCCGTAAATTGTGTTTGTATCGAGGCGCCTTTGAAGCACTTTTCATTTTCCCTTTCGCATGGACTTCTTACGAATACCTTATCTCAACGATCTCTCCGAATGGAACTGCTTTCAGCATATCCTATACTCAAGCTGATTTTATACCTATCATCCAGATCGCAGCGCTGACCGGGATTTGGGGTATCACCTTTCTTCTCGCGCTTGTTCCCGCAGGGATCGCCTTATGCTGGCACTATCGCAACAATCGAAAACGCTTTTTGAGAGTTGGGGCAACAACGCTGATTTTGTTACTCGCTGCACTTGGGTTTGGTTCAATTCGAAGCAGTAACGGTCTCTCTGAAACGAAAATCAAGGTCGGGTTAGTCGCTTCAGACTCTTCGGCAAGGTATTTCGCTACGACAAACCATGATGTCGCTTTCAGAATCATCAACCAATATGTAAGCAAGATTCGGGATATTTCCCGTCGGGGCGCAAGGATTATAGTTTTACCTGAAAAGTTTGTCGGGTTGACGCATGAATATGAGGATACCGTGCTTGCGACTTTCCGGAAAACGGCAACTGATAATAACGTGGCGATTGTGGCCGGCTTTAATACTATCGGACCGGACCTGGCACGAAATCACGCCATCGTTTTTTCCGTCGACGGCAAAATCGCAGCAGACTACGACAAAGTCTTTCTTATTCCGGGGATTGAGTGGAACTACACACCGGGGAATAAAACTTCGGAATTTGTTTTCTCAGAATTGCGGTCGGGGATCGTTATATGTAAAGATATGGACTTCCCCAACTGGATTCGCAAGTACGGTAAGAGCGACGTTCGAATAATGTTCGTACCCGCGTGGGACTTTGTATCAGATGGATGGCTCCATTCTCGAATGGCAGTTATGCGAGGCGTGGAAAATGGCTTTAGTATTGTTCGCTCTGCATCGGAGGGTCTACTCACGGTAAGCGATGCTTATGGAAGAGTAATTGCCGATGAGCAGAGTTCCGCCGCTCCAATCCAATCATTAATTGGAGACATTTCTCCAGGACCGGGAATGACCCTTTACAGCAAAACCGGAGATTGGTTTGCATGGATAAGTGTTTTCGGCTTACTCACGACACTTTGCATGTTAGTGTGGAGAAGGCGCAAACCAACGAACTTATAACAGCAGCAACAATGACGTTCACGCATTCGATATTTTTGAATCAAGGACTTCACTCAACGCCTCGTTCATTGTATATTATCATGGTTGCGCGGTGCAACACCGTTGCTGCGGACGTTAGCTGCCCTTTTGCACCCCGATGCAACAGTGTGCTAACATAAAACCACTAACTCTTAAGTTAGCAAGCGAATGAAAACACTAAATTAATAACTAACAATAACCTTAATCCTATGTACAATCTCCCGTATTACAAAGAACAAGATGGACAGGTAATCAAAGAATTTGTTGATCAGCATCCATTTGCATTTTTAGTCGGATGCGATTCAGAAAATAAACCTGTTGCTACTCAGGTTC
>JBAPNE010000187.1:0-1790 GCA_049278975.1 Candidatus Kryptoniota bacterium | reverse complement strand
ATCCGTTGTTGTCAAAGATGTCGAACCATATACCATGGTAGGGGGAAATCCGGCGAAATTCATAAAGAACCGTGAGAAGTTGGAATTCGCAAAGACGGATTATAGTTACTGGTTTGCTCAGTAATTTACGCAGCATAGCACAACTTTAAAGTAAAGCACTTCAATTTCTGATTTTGAATTGATTAATTCGAAATCAGGAATGCCAAATTCCACCATTTAGTCTAACCACAAAATTCTGCCCTGCTTATATTCGCTTTAATATCGCCTTTCTCAGGAAATTTGCACGGCGTGTAACGATTTCAGTGACAGCGCTTTGATAAATTTTACTACAAACCTTATGACCTAATCACTACCGAAGAATAGTATCCTCCCCGATATTTCATCCCTTTGTTCCTTCCTAATATTCTACCGTGAAAAGTAAAGGAGAGCAACAAAAAGATGATAAGAATTCTTGTGGCAGTGGATTTTGAAGTGCTGCGTCCGCGACTGCGGGCAATTCTTAGTGAAATATCCGGCGTCGAGACCGTCCATGATGTTGCAAACGTGCAGCATGTCGCGAACGAAGTTCGCGAATTCAAACCTGATATCGTCATCTTGTCTCTCCTTAAACTAAGTCATTCATCAACGAGATTGGCATCTCTTCTGCGGGCAGAAAATCCAGATTTACCTCTTATTGCGTTGATCAGCCCATTCACGAATCGTGATGAGGCAACATGGCAAAAGGTGGGTGTTGATCGCACATTCAACATAACTTCGGGTCACAAATTACTCATTGACTATATTTGTGCTTTCGTCGCGTCAGGAGCAACACGCAAGCGTAAGAGCAGAGAGACCAACCGATCACGATCAAAAGAAATATTTCACGAAAGTGAAAAAATAACAAAGGAGACAAGATGAAACAGATATTCATGCGTCCAATTTTCTCATTGTTGACACTCCTCTCATTGTTCTTATTCAACACATCAGGAAATGCACAGACAAAGCCCTGGGTCGATGGGTATTATACCGGCTACGGTTCAGGCACCATCCCAGCAAACCAGGTTGATTATTCGGCTATGTCGGTGGTTATCGATTTTGCGGTTGTGGTGAGTTCAAATGGTTCATTAGATGCCACCAGCAACGGCGTAAGTTCGATCGCCGCATCTTCTGTAGCTGACGCTCATGCGGCAGGCGATAAAATTATTGTCAGCTTCGGTGGCGCTGGTAATGGAAGCGCCATTGCATCCGCAATTAGCTCAAACTTGAGCACACTTGTATCTAATGTCGTGGCTTACGTAAAGAATAACAACTTCGATGGATGCGACATAGACATGGAACCTGTCGGCTCAGGAATTACCAGCCTGGTACAGGCGTTAAGGGCTCAATTGCCAAGTCCAACTTACATAATTACCGCAACATCAACAGGAGATGCGGTCTTTGGTCAGTGTTATCAATATATCGATCAGATAAATCTTATGACCTATGATCTGGCAGGCAACTGGCAGGGATGGGTATCATGGTACAACGGCTCGCTCCACACTTATGGGACAGCCGCGACAAACGGCTCTGAAGCATCCGCAAACTGTGATGCAATGGTCAATACGCTTACTAAAGCAGGCGTTCCGGCGAGCAAAATTGGAATTGGCTCTGAGTTCGGCGGCGCTGTATGGTCCGGAGTTACAGTCCCGAATCAAACAGGATGTACATCTGTTTCGTATGATGTGCCTTACAACACAATTAAAGGGTACGGTGGTACATATACTTGGGATCCACAGGCTCAGGCTTCATACACAGTCAGCAGTAAGGGATGG
>JBAPNE010000186.1:0-6831 GCA_049278975.1 Candidatus Kryptoniota bacterium | reverse complement strand
AGATAGCCCCAGGCCAGTTCCTTCGCCCACTCCTTTGTTTGTGAAAAATGGCTCGAAAATTTGACCGAGGACATCCTCCTCCATGCCACTTCCATCATCGCTGACTGAAACCATCGCATATTCTCCTTCTAAAAACCCGGCGTGGTGAGCGCAGTAGGCTTCATCAAAGGTTACGTTTCTTGTTTCTACAGTGACTTTGCCTTCCCCGGCAATGGCATCCCGGGCGTTGACGCAAAGATTGGTCAGGATCTGGTCAACCTGGATAGGATCCATCTTGATAGGCCAGAGATTTATGTCCGGCAACCAGGATAGATCGATCTCTTTGCCGATAAGTCGTCGGATCGTCTCGATCATGCCATCTATGATTTGGTTCAGGTCAAGCAACACGGGAACAATAGTCTGCTTACGGGCAAATGCCAGCAATTGCCGGGTTATGTCTGCTGAATGTTTTGCGGCCTTGTAAATTGCCTCAAGGTCACCATGGAGCGGTTGGGCCATGTCCACCTTATTCAATGCCAGTTCCGCATACCCGAGGATCACGCCAAGCATATTATTATAATCATGGGCTACGCCGCCTGCCAGGATGCCCACCGTTTCCATCTTCTGTGCTTGCTGAAGTTGAGCCGCCAACTGGAGATCTTCTGTGATATCACGTTTGACTGCCACATAGTTGACGACCTGTCCTGAAGCGTCGCGAACTGGTGAAATTGTCGCATCCTCGGTGTAAAGGGTCCCATCCTTGCGCTTGTTGATTATATGACCCGACCAGTTTCTTCCGCTCGATATAGTGTTCCAAAGATTACGGTAAAATGCTTCGTCCTGCTTACCGCTTTTGATGATACGCAGATTGTGGCCAGCGGCCTCATCTCGGCTGTAGCCCGTCACCTCCTCAAAGGCGGGGTTAACGTACTGGATGTCCCCTTTGGCATCAGTTATGACAACAGATTCTGCGACCTGCTCAATTGCGGCCATCAACCTCTTGTGCTCAGTTTCTGCCAGCTCCTCGATCCGCTTGCGCGCTGTGATGTCACGGATATTGCATTGGATCACCTTGCCATCGTCAACCCGATAAACGTTGCTAACAAACTCCACGAAGATGGGCTGTCCATCAGAAGTTTCCAGCGGCAAATTTTCGTAACGTATATAGGTGTGTTCCTTCAGTGACCTAAAGGCATCCTTGGATGCAGCCACGTCTTTCAACAAGCCAAGTTCCCAGATATGTCGCCCTACAATTGCCTCGTACGAATAACCGAGTAACTTCAAGAGGAAGGGATTGACATCAACCACCTTGCCAGTTTCTGCGTTGAGAATCAAAATGCCATCCTTCGCTGATTCAAAAAACCGACGGTAGCGCTTCTCAGATTCTTGAAGCACCTTTGTGCTCCTTTCCATTTCCTGCAATTTTTTTTCAAGTAGGGCAAATTGACTTTTCATCTCAGTGCCGGCAAAGGAATGTTGATTTACAATACTTATATCTGCCATGGTTACGACCTCGATTATTTTGAGTTCGCGCAAACGGCGTTGCCGATAATTGGCATCCCGAAACAGGGAGGCCAGTTAACTGCTGCGACATTTTATTAAAAAATATATTTTTTAGAACAAACCACCCTTATGGGACATGTTTTTACAAACTCAACTTTACAACTACACAAATGTCTCTACAGTGGACAAGGGTAACTTTGTGTCCGAATTCCTCGAAATACCCCCCTTATCTGAAGTATATTACTGGCGAAGTTTGCATCCATTGAACATTCCCATTAGGCCATCCGACGGCCCCCTCATCAAGAGATTGACTACTGCTCCACGAAGTTTAGATTTGATAAGATCTCCAGCTTTTATTGTTCAATTAGTATCTGCGCTTTAATAAGGGGAACAATGGACTAAGTCCTGCAGTTCCCTTTCTACCGGCCAGTCGGCATTCCTCGTTGACGTCTAATATGAAGGGGCTGATTTCACAATGGAATTGGTAAAAGGAAATAATTCTTTGGCGCGTTGGTTGATAGTGCTATTTGCAGATTGTTCTTAAGAAATCTTAGCGCCAGTGGTTCAGAGTTAACCTTGCCGATATCTTAGGAGTATATCCTTCTTACGACAAGTCAGGATGAGAACGACATATAAAATCGTTGCCAGCTGTCCACCAGGCTCATCAACCGATGTGGAGGACAACAAAATAGCGGTTGGATGGAGTGCCTTGTTAGCCTTTTCGTATGTCGATGCATGTGAGCTGATGTCTATCAGCTGCAGTGACCTTCTTCGGAGGTATGATTTGGTTGCCCACCGTCCAATAGTCACCTTCCCAGAACTGCCAGTACTCTTGGTCGCAAATAGTACCTTTGTTATCTCGAAGCCATCTTTCAAGCTCACTTCGTGAGTAAGATTGGGTGATAAATGGTGCTCCCTTACCGTAGCTTGACCCTGGTAAGTCATACACATTTCTCACGTAGTTTCTTTCGTTGTATGGACATGTCAATATGAGATGGCCATTGGGCTTTAATAAGGAAAAAATGTTTTTGAAAGCGATATCTGGGTTCGGAATATGTTCAATCACGCTTATGCATGTGATAAGATCAAACGTCGCCGTTAGGCGGGTCGCAGTAATATCATCGTCGATAACGTGATAATGGCGGTTTGCCATTCCAAATGACCAGTAATCGCGAACATTATCTGTTGCTGTCACTAAGCATCCACAATTGCGCATCAGGTGTGGCAGTGCTGTTGTGCCTGTGCCTACGTCAAGAATCGTACGAGGATATATTTCTCCAAGTTTTCTGAAAACAAAGCCGAACTCAATTGGCCTTTCGTTGAATCGTATGAATGTCTGCAACTCAAACTCTCGTCTGCATATCCACTTCGGGTAGATATCCAATAGGTTCTTGATCGTTCGTTTTGCGAGGTTCAGCATTTGGGCACTCCTTACGATGCTAACTGTTATTAGCCGCCATTGATTCACATAACACCCCAATAGTGAGGATGTCATGAGGAAACAAATCTCTTGTTTTATTATTATTGAATTTACTTACTCGAACTGCTCTGCATGTACCATCTTGTTTCGCGACTAACAGAATAAATATATGTGGACACTTACAAAGAAGCAACCTCCCAAGAACCTTTCGAGCTTCAATCTCCAAGCAACGGATGCAGCCCGCCTCCCATTATGGGGATCAACATCATCCTTCTCTCGTTGCGTACTTAGATCTCTATCGCAAAGATATTCTTTTTCTTTTTCTGCGTCTTGACTCTCCTGGAAAAGCGCCCGACGGGTTTCTCGACGGCTGCGAACGTCTCATTGACAGAGACTGACATATTTGAAAACTCTATTGCGGGGTTCTTATCCTCTGAGAATTCCCGGCGGAATTCAAGAAGAGTTCCGGCAGCAGACTCCGACAATTGTTCGACTCCTTGGAAATCGAGAATCAAAGTAGTCGGGGTTTTCTTACGCACATCAGGCCTCGCTCTCCACAAACTTACCACAGTTCGTACCAACCTGTCGGCAGAGTCCCGTGAATGCAGCGCCTTGGGAATTGACGCGGCAATTCGAACTGTTAGCTTGCTATCCGTCTTTTCTTTCATGCGTCTCCTTATGAGACAATATAACACAAATGCTGACGGTAACCGCATTGAAAATAAGGATGCCGACCGATCAATTCCTTCCTCAAAAGAGTGCAGACAAATGAAGTACTTGGTAGAGAGTGATTTCCAAAATATATCAAAGATTATCTGCGATCTTTGCCTTACTGAGAACTCCGGGACAAAAGCTCAATCTCCAGAAACTTAGTACCACCGCAAATCTCATATCTGGATTCAGCGCTTGAGCGAACTGTTCAATTATCGTCTAGAAATCATCCTCTATCTCATGAAATGATTTGTGTGAACCAAATTGTTTCATGCCACCTAAAAGCCGCGACTTTTCCCTTGACATGTAACTAGCCGGTTACGTATATTGAGTAACCAGTTGGTTACCGCTTGTTGTCACGCACAAGAACATAGGATGAATCTAAAATTGGCTTACAACGTTGATAGTGTATTCTCGGCACTTGCTGACCCGAATCGCAGGCAGATACTGACGATGCTTGCTGCGAGCAGGATGTCTGTCAATTCAATCGCGCAGAATTTCCCGATTAGCCGCCCCGCTATTTCCAAACACTTAAAGGTATTGCAGAAAACAAATCTTGTTATTTCCGAACAAGATGGAAGAGAGAGATATTATAGTTTGAATGCCAAACCTCTCAAAGAAGTAAGAAAATGGCTGATGTTTTACGACAAATTCTGGAACAAGAAACTAATTCTACTAAAACACTACGTGGAGGAGAAAAATGGAAGCAATAAAAAAAAGGGTGCTGCTAAACGCCCCCGTCGATAGAGTCTGGAAAGCTCTCACAAACCCAAAGGAGCTTGCTATTTGGATGCTCGCGCCAACCGATTTTGAGCCGGAGATCGGAAGAAATTTTACGTTTTCCGGAATGGCTGACGAAAACTGGGATGGGATTATCCACTGTAAGGTTAAGGAAATGGTAAAGAACAAGAAACTTGCGTTCACATGGGACTCGGCACTAATGAAGACCGAAACATTAGTCACAATTGAATTGAATGCAAAAGGTAAACAAACCGAGTTAACTCTCGTCCACTCCGGATGGGCGGAGGTTCCTGCCAATGCTGAGATGATAAGAGGTTATCATGATGAAGGTTGGGATTTGCGCCTGAATGAAAAGATCAAGGAATTGGTCGAGGCATGAAGCAACTCATTTCATTACACAACGTTAAACCTCATGTTGTCCTCAACGAAATTGAAGAGACTATCTAAACAAAAGAAGAAGCGTTGTTCCCCCGTGATTTATTTTGATTGCATTTGAATCAACCAATAAGAAAATATAGGAGCTAAACAAATGCCGGAATCGATAAAAATATCCGTCACTCTGCCCGCATCACCAAAACAGGTCTATGATGCATGGCTGAGCAGCAAAGAGCACTCGGCATTCACAGGCGAAAAAGCTACAGGGAATGCTAAAATGGGAAGCAAGTTTACCGCTTTCGGTGACTACATAGAGGGTAAGAATATCGAGCTCAAGCCGCACAAACTGATAGTCCAAGCCTGGCGTACCACAGAGTTCCCTGCCGACAGCGGGGACTCAAAACTGAAATTGACTCTTGAGGAGGTCAAGGGTGGGACGACGCTGACACTCGCTCAATCGAATATACCTAAAGGACAGGGCTCGCGATATAAGGATGGATGGAAGGAACACTACTTTGAGAAGATGAAGAAATATTTCTCAGAACAGAACAAAAGGTAAGCTCCTTTCAGCTCTTTGCCTGACGCTGCCACATGAGCAATTATTATTTGTCATCGCGATGATGCTTTGGCATCACATTAATTCGTTATTTAGTGGTACAACGCGTTTAGATTGCTTCGCCTTGCTCAAGCAATGTCCGCAAATTTCTTCAAGCACGTCTTCTGCGGCGACTAGTTGGCAAATATCTCGTCTATAAAAAGCCACGCTTTTCCGCCCGCTCCCTCATGCCATGGAGGGCAAACGCCGATGTTCTTCGCCACCATCTTTATGTAGCGTGCTGTCCTTTTGTCAAACGATACGATAAAATCTTTCTTCACCGTGTCCGAATCATTCTGAGGAACATCGTTCTTCACTACTCCTACGTTTGTAAAGCTGGCGCCGTCGTTCGATGCGAAGAATTCTACACTGTCTGGCATGAATATCCATGAGTCGTACTCCTGATAAAATCCGGCTCCGGCTTGTGAAATTTCCTTTTCTTTGCCGAGATCGATCACGGCATCAATATCCACTCCCTGGTAGCCCTGCCATAATCCGTCATGGAAATCCATGGTTCCGCGAATACCATCGACAAGTGAGCCGGCTCCTCCTGCGGGATATTTTTTTGAATATGAATTCTTCAGCGAGACTGTTGAATTGATAGCCTTGGAAATAATAAATGTCAGGTCGACTGGATTTCCGACAAGCCGCCCTTTCATTTCCGACTGCGCTATGAGTTCAAAAGCGCCTTTCATGATGATGGTACCGTCATAAAGCCGCGAGGCAAGCGTCGGCGCACTACCGTCAAGGGTGTAGCGAACCTGCGTGCCAGCTTGGGCAGCAGTAAGGGTGATCTCGAACTCATCTTTCACAGTGTCGAGCTTTGTCTCGAAAACTATTGCCTTTCTTTCTAATCCGTAGTCAACGCCAAGATAAGTGAGGCGGTCGTACTGGACTTCCAGCCTGTTGTGGAAATCACCGTAATTCTTTTTCTGCGGCTGTGTCCATGCGACCTCGGACAACGCCAGCAGCCGTGGAAATGCCTGGCGGTCTAATGTATCCTGTGGCACATGCTCGGTCCATACATTCGCCTCCGTACCTAAAACAAAATGCGATTCATCAGCATTCAAACTTTGCGGTACCGGATCGAACGAATACACCGTATCGAGGCTCAACTCGTTCACGCTCTTGTCGAAATAAGTGTAATCTCCGGGAGATACCACAGTATTATGTTTACTTTGCGCCGCTTGAATAGCTCCATCGACACCCCGCCAAGATTGAACAGTCGCACCGGGGGCGAGCCCTCCCTGTAGTATTTCATCCCACCCCACTATTTCTCTTCCCTTCGATTCCACAAACTTGTCGATTCTCTTTATGAAATAGCTCTGTAATCCATCTTCATCTTTCAGTCCCTCATCTTTGATTCTCTTCTGGCAATATGGACATGCTTTCCACCTGTCCTTTAGTACTTCGTCTCCGCCGATGTGAATATAATGGGACGGGAAAAGATCCATCACTTCCGTCAAGACATCCTCGAGAAAAGTGAACGTGGATTCCTTGCCTGGAC
>JBAPNE010000185.1:0-4396 GCA_049278975.1 Candidatus Kryptoniota bacterium | reverse complement strand
TTGCTTTGGAGGGACGAGATTAATTATAACAATTGGAAAGATTTTCTGCTGAGGTTATTTTAAGACGTGTTAATTGCATTCGAAGGAATTGACGGCAGCGGTAAGACGACTCAAGCTGAACTTCTTTCCAGGCGGCTTGCTAATGAAAATATTCCAAATGAAATTTTACGGGAACCGGGTGGAACACCGCTTGGTGAAGGTGTGCGAGAACTTTTACTGCATAGAACCGACTTGAAGATAAATCCGGTAACGGAGTTCTTTCTATTTAGTGCGAGCAGGGCACAGCTCGTTCGCGAGAAAATTATTCCAATACTTGAATCCGGAAAAGTTGTGATTCTCGATCGTTATTTTTATTCTTCAATTGCCTATCAGGGTTTCGGCAGAGGTATTCCAGTCCAGCAAATAGAAATGGTCAGCCATCTTGCAACTAAGGCGCTAATACCTGATGTTATATTCCTGGTAGAATTGGACACTAAGACGGCACTCAAAAGAAGATTGCTGGCTCGCCGTTCGGCTGATCGCATGGAAGATGCCGAAGTCAAATTCTTCGAAAAGGTAAGCGAGGGATTCACTTACTGCGCTAAAAAAGAACCCGATAGGTTTGTGATCGTAAATGGAAATGGTTCGGTTAACGATATGGCGGATAAAATATTTTTTGAAGTAATGCGTAAAATAAAAAAGTCGGCGGAGGAACGCGATGCATCGTAAATTATTTTGGATATTACCGGTTTTTCTAATTGGAACAAGTGTTGGTTTCGTAGCGAAACGAAATAGTGATACCTTTGTTGAAGTCAGGCGCAGTATTGATTTGTTCGGCGCGGTTTACAAAGACATTGTTGATGACTATGTGGATCCGGTTCCTCCGGACCAATTCATGAGAAAAGGAATTGATGCAATGCTGTCCTCGCTCGACCCTTATACCGTTTATATGGATAAGGATAACAGCGGCGAAATAGATTTGCTAACAACGGGAAAATATGGAGGCATTGGAGTCTCGATTGGAAGTGCAGGTGGAAAGGTTATTATCACAGGTCTGTTAGAAGGATATATTGCACAGAGGCAAGGTCTGAGAATTGGCGATCAGATATTGAAGATAGACACGGTTGACGTAAGCAACCTAAAAATAGATGATGTTAGTAACATGGTACGCGGCGAACCGGGATCACAAGTGAAGCTGACCATTAAGCGGGAAGGGGAAGATAAACCGTTTGAAGTAGTTCTCGTACGTTCGGATGTAAGAGTGAAATCTGTTTCGTACTACGGAATCGTTAATTCGGGCATAGGCTTCATAAAGTTAGAGCAATTCTCACGAGGTTCTGATGAAGAAGTCAAAGATGCCCTGACCGATTTGATGGCAAGTACCAACCTTAAAGGGCTGATACTTGATCTGCGGAATAATCCGGGGGGGCTGCTTGAGTCAGCTGTCAATATCGTGGAGTTGTTTGTACCGAAAGGAAGCCTAATCGTAATGACGAAGGGGAGAGACTCGTCATCAGATAAGAAATACATATCCGACCAGGATCCGATAGCCCCGAATTTGCCCATGGCAGTTCTTGTAAATAGCAACAGCGCAAGCGCGAGTGAGATTGTAGCAGGCGCACTGCAGGATTTGGATCGGGCAGTTGTCGTCGGGACAAACACTTTCGGAAAGGGGCTTGTCCAAACCATACTTCCATTGGGATACAATACAGAATTAAAGATAACAACGGCAAAATATTATACGCCGAGCGGCAGATGTATTCAAAAAATAGATTACGAGAGGCGCCGGGATGGGGAGAATGCCATCACTCCAGACAGTTTAAGAAAAGGATTTAAGACACTTGATGGTCGGCCGGTGTTTGAATCGGGAGGAATTTCTCCTGACTCGGCTGTTGCGGGCGAGGAAAATTCCGATTATGTTCAGCAGCTAATGCGGGGCGGATTTTTCTTCAACTTTGCAACTAAGTTTCGTTCCGAGCACGACAGTATTCCGCAGGATTTTGCTGCTGGGAAAGATGTGTTAAAGCAGTTTCATGATTTCATAGAAAAGGATAACTTCACTTACAATTCTCGTTTGGCTCAGGCAATAGGAGATGCGGAGAAACTGTCGTCCGATTCCGACTATGACCCATCTATTGATAAAGATATTGCTGCGGTGGCAAGCAAAATTCGGGCAGGTGAACACGCCTTGTTTGAAAAATATTCCGACGAGGTTTCGCAAGATTTAACTTTAGAGATTGAAGGAAGATTTGGCGGGGATGCTGCTGAAACAAAAGCTGCGCTCAATCACGACAAACAGGCTAAAGCTGCTGAGTTAATTCTTGAGAATCCGTTAACTTACGAAGGAATTCTCGGCGTGACTCATTGAATATCCACGAAATTACTGTTAAATTTCTTACCTCAAAACAAAAGAAGGAAGCACGTCATTATGCCTGAAATCGCCCCAGTTAAGAAAATAGCATCTTCACCTTCCAAGGGTTTGGATGGTATAGTTGCCGGTCAATCATCAATATGTTTTATAGACGGACAAAAAGGGGAGTTGGTATATCGTGGAATAAACGTTGACGAGCTTGCCACAAACGCCGCGTTCGAAGAAGTTGTTTATTTACTCTGGCATGGTACACTTCCCAAAAAGGATCAACTCGCCAAGCTGGGGAAAGAACTTGCAGCGAATCGAAGCCTGCCGATTCCTGTGATAGAATTTTTGAAGTCTGTCCCGAAAACATCCGAACCGATGGATATTCTTCGCACTGCAGTTTCTTTTCTCGGCTCATTCGACGAGGAAGCGAAGGATAATTCTCTGGAAGCAAACTGGAGAAAATCAATCAGGTTAGTTGCGAAAATGCCGACGCTCGTTGCCAACTTCCACACATTTCGCAACATCGGTGATTACATAAAACCCGATGCATCACTTAGTCATTCGGCTAATTTTCTTTATATGCTGAACGGTGTACCACCCGGTGATACTTCCACGAAGACTATGGATTGCGCACTTGTTCTTCAGGCCGATCATGAGTTTAACGCTTCGACCTTTGCCGCCAGGGTTACAGTGGCTACTTTGTCCGACATCTATTCAGGCATAACTTCAGCAATCGGCACACTAAAGGGGCCGCTCCATGGTGGCGCAAACGAAGCAGTGATGAATATGCTTTTGGAAATGAAGACGATTGACCATGTAGAGCCATATTTGAAACAGCTTTTCGCAGGGAAAAAGAAGGTCCCCGGTTTCGGACATCGTGTTTATAAAGTCCAGGACCCACGCGCGAAGCACATGAAGAAATTTTCCAAACAGTTAGCTGAGACAATTGATAATCTAAAGTGGTACGAGATGTCTGAGAAGATCGAGGAATTTGTGAAGAAGGAAAAGGGATTGTTGCCGAACGTCGATTTCTATTCCGCGTCCACATACTATTACCTTGGAATACCCGTTGATCTTTACACACCAATTTTTGCGATAAGCAGAACTGCCGGATGGACTGCTCATATCATGGAGCAGTACGCGGACAACCGTCTCATCAGGCCTATTTCTGATTATACAGGTCCGCATGACGTCCACTTTATTCCCATTGATAAACGGTAATACGTACCTTGCTGTGATTCGTGGACTGAATGCAAGAATGGCGGCGGTTGCAGTCGTGGTGGCAAAATTTTTCATCAGGACATATGTATGACGGGAGATGTCTCCGCGGAATCGCTTCATTTGCCTGAAGGTTCGTGTCCGTTCTGTCGGATCATAAGAGGCGAATCTCGAGCCGAGATATTGTACGAATCTTCGGAGGGCCTTGCGTTCCTCGATATTAATCCTATCAATTTCGGGCACGCGCTAGTTGTAACGAAAAGACATTTCAAAGATTTTTCTGAACTTCCAGTGGAAGTGCTCCATGACGTTGTGAATGTTCTCCAAATAGTCTCGAAAGCCATCGTCGAATCTGTTCATCCCGCAGGGTTTAATATTTTCAACAACAATGGTTTGGCGGCAGGCCAGAGCGTATTTCATTTTCATTTTCATGTGGCGCCGCGCTATAACGATGACGGTTTGAAAGTCAAGCCGCAGCTCAAGACTTACGAATCTCCCGACCAAATGGCAGAATACGCGAAGAAGATTCGCGCGAAGATGCAGATTTGAACCTAAGACAATGAGGTAAATAAGTATGAATAATTCGTACGAAAAAGTATCTACTCCCGCCAAAGGTGAGAAAATTATTTCGGTGAATGGTAAACTGCGGGTACCGGATAATCCTATAATTCCTTTCATTGAAGGGGATGGTACGGGTCCGGATATTTGGCGCGCAAGTAAAATGGTTATTGATGCGGCAATTCAAAAGGCATACAAAGGCAAAAGGGAAATAGAGTGGTTGGAGATTTTTGCAGGCGCAAAGGCTAACACGGTCTATGGCAGAGAAGTGTGGCTGCCGGA
>JBAPNE010000184.1:0-18302 GCA_049278975.1 Candidatus Kryptoniota bacterium | reverse complement strand
GCCTTTTTCTTCGTTCCTCGTTCATTTTCGCCGTTTTTATTCTTTGGAAACGAAATGAAACTGCCATTTTACTGTTGGTATATGCACCCCTTTTGCGCCTCTTGGCACCCGCTTGAAAAGGCTGCGGAAGTACCTTTTTAGTTCCTATCGCGTCAACTTATAGGTTCGCTAAATCCCCCGCTTGTCTTTCGATTGAGAAGGACGCGCCATGAGGCAATTTGACGGCAAAGATTCCATTCCACAGCGATCCCTTCACTGCGAATCGTTCACCAATTACTCGAATAAGTCTGCATGTGTACCAGTACGAAGGAAATGCAATTCATTTCCAACAAGGCGATAGATTATCAACCAGTCCGGCTGAACGTGGCATTCTTTGCAATCTTCATATTCACCATGGAGCTTGTGGTCTCTATATCTCGCTTCTAACGGTTTTCCTTCTAAGAGAAGTGTGATAGTCTCTTTCATGGCTTCAGTGTCATTTCCTCTTTTCGCTACGAGCTTAACATCTTTTTGAAACCGCTTCGTATATACCGGAGCGAACATTAAATGCCAAGCTCTTTGAATAGCTCGGCTGCATTTTTCGCCTTGCGGAGATTCCTTCCTTTACGGCTGTCTTCAATTGCCTTCCTTGTCTCTTTATTTGGAATCTCCACAGGGAACGGAATTCCTTTAGTAAGCTGAACTTGCCTGAAAAAAACATTCACTGCCTCAGCAGTGCTCAATCCTACTTTGCTGAGTATCTTTTCCACGTCGCGTTTGACTTCAGGTTCAATTCTCACCGCTATCGTTGCTGTCTTAGGCATACATTCACCTTCTTTCGTCTTGGTGAATGTATCACATCCGTTAAACACAATCAAGACACTCAGCCTCAGCATCAATTCTCCTGTTCTCGCTGAAGTTTGAATCTTGCAGCTAATATGTTCACCTCATTGTGAAGATGCTGAGGAAGTAAGTGAGAATAAATTTCCGTCGTCGTGCTCTGTGAGTGTCCAAGCAGCTTCTGGACTTTGTACAACGACGTGCCGGACATAACCAGTGCAGATGCGAACGAATGCCGGAGGGAATGAAAATGCAGCTTATCGTTGAGACCAGCACGCCGGACATAACGCTTAAACTTCTGTGAGGCTGTTCCTTCTTTCAACGGCAATCCTTTTTCATCATGGAACACAGCTTCACTTTCGCACCGGATATTTTGTTTCCGCCCTCTCAGCAAACGGCACAAGTCTTCACTCATCGGCACGACGCGGGAACGCTTGCTCTTCGTTGTGAACCCTTCGCTGTTTTGAATGAGAATCACCTTTGTTGTGAAGTCAATATCCTTCCAGCGAAGGGTAAGCAGCTCTCCAAGTCTAAGACCTGTGAGAAGTGCCATGGTGCATAATTCCTGAAAGTCCTTGTCTTCAATAACTGTGAGGAACAGATCAAATTCCTTTTCGTTGAAGAAAGCCGGTATTGCTTCCGGTGGTTTCGGTTTCTTCACTTTGCGAAACGGATTCTCTTTGATAAGCTCCCACTGAACAGCCTTCTCGAATGCAGCTCGAAGAGCAATGTAATATTTCCTTGAAGTCCATTCCGATGCTTCTCCCTTCTTGACACTGAGGAAATGTTCAATCTCACGAATGCCGATTGTGTTCAGGCAGCGATCACCTTCAACTCGAATGAACTCCCGAAATGCCGTCTCATAGGTCTTCTGCGTTTTCTTCGTGTGAACGCCGGAAGAGTATTCGAGAAATTCTTTCTTAAACTGTTCCATCATAATTTTCTGAGGCGATTTCATTTCGTCTAATCCTTCCAAGAGTGTGTAAGTGTTTCTGTTTCCATCTCCAGCTTTGTCAACGCAAATATGTCCACAGCGAGAAAGGTTCTGAGTGTGCCGTGATATTCGCTGCACGCCAGATATTCGTTGAATCTCATTTCTTGTAGTGGAACACTTGTGCCCTTCGTCTGCTCGCTGCGATAGAGCCGCATAGACTCTAATATCGTTTAGCGAGAGTCGTTTATCTTGCAGCAAAGCTGTTGGTATGTTGACACACTCAGCCATTGACTTTACTTTGCAACTCCCTCACTGCTATTAGAATCAATTCTTTGCCCCTCAGCCCTCATCTCACGGCGTGATTTCTCTGCAAACCTTGTGTGTCTTGTGTGATTGCCTACTCCTTTTCTGTTTGGATTCTTTCCAAGCCGAAATTCATAAAGCGGGCAATCTGTGATAACGCAATTTCTCACTTCGCTTGTACTGTCGTTTGAACATTCGAGACACTTCAAACGGATGGACTTTAGAGGCGATAGCTTATTCATGTTCAGCCTTTTCTTCGTGTTCCATCATGGCTTGAATTCGACATACTTCACGCCGTCAACCACAGCGACAAAAAATTGTCCCTCTGTGCTGCACATCGGATCGAGATACCTTTCAATTGTCTGAGTGCTCGCGCCTGTAATTTGTGCGCCGGAACTTATCAAATCTTTCATCTCAACCCAACCGTATTGCCTCACCCGCCTTTCAGCGTATTCACAAAATTTTGGCTTATACTTCTCATTCAAAATTATCTGCTTGCTTGTAGGTGCTTCATAGATTTCAATACTCTGATTCTTCAGCTTTGCCTTTCCACGGTGGTTTTTTTTCGCATTGCAGCTCCGGCAAAGTAGTTGAAAGTTTTCAGGCACGTTGTTGCTGTTATCGTTGTCAATGTGGTCAATGATGAGAGTCTTAGACGTGCCAGCCTTACCACACTTCCTGCAATGCTCACCGTCACGCTTTGCAAGGAAAGCGTACCACTTCTTTCGGTCTCTACCGTTCATTCGTGACATAGTATTATCTCCCTTGTTCCATTAAACGTTTCCGGTTGAAGCTCTTTTGTGTCGCCGACACCTTTGCATGGGTTCAAAATCTTTGTTTGAATTTGGCTCCTTTTCGTGGTAGTCTTTCTTCGTATAGGCGATAGTATTTCCCCGAAATGAAGAAAGCCGACTGCGAGAGTTACTTAATCTCGCAACCGGCTTTTCGTGTAGTGGTGAACTTATGTCTTGGTAGCTTTTCATTTCTTACTCAGCTTACCAAACGAGAATCAAAATTGATGCTACGTTACACTACTGTCACGTAACTCTTTTTGTAACTTTTTTTGGTTTATAGTAATAACTCCTTTTGGTAGCTTCGTAACTTTTGCCGGAATCCTCAGCGGCTTGATGGAACAGTTCATCCTTACTCTTATCAGGAAACTTCTTTTGCAGTTCTTCAACTTGACCTTTGACCTTGTCAGATTCGTTCTTCCCTTTCTTCTTTCTCACCCCTTGCCTTGGTTCCTGATATCTTCCTTTCCAATACTTGTCTAATTGCAACTTCGCTCCTGCCCTTATTGCTTTAGCATCCATTATCATTCGTCGGAACAAACTGGTTTGCTCCGCAGCGATCTTTCGTTTATGCTCCCACCAAGCGAACTCACTAAGGTTTTGTCTATCATTTGCCTTTGAGACTTCTGCATCGGCTTCAAGTTCTGCGTTCAACCAAACTTCATAGCGGTCTGTTATGTCATCCGACTCTATTTCGGAATCCTTCCGAATACGAAAGTACACGCTGAGATGTTCGTTCCCGTCCTCTGAAGGAACGAACTCATGTGATACGTACAGCCCTTTGAGTTTTCCCATGTTCCACCACACAAAAATAAAAACCCCTTACCGCTGCCGGATAGCTCGCCACAAGCTATGAAGCGATAAGGGGCAAATTCCCTCTGTCACGAAGTGATTCCTTCGGAACAAAGAGGAAACTAAAATTCTATTTCAGTGTGGCGACCTTCCGGCTGTTCAATGTACCATTAAGTGAATTTCCTTTCAAGATGCCTGTGAAACTCGCACTCTGTGAATTGTTAAAGAAGGGTCATTCGATAATTTTATTAGGCAATCCCGCCGCACCTATCAAACCGACCAATGGCAGAAACAAGCCAATGAAAAACCATGTCCCCGATGGATAGCCCTTCTCTCCAGCAACGTAAGAAGCCACGAAAGCGCTTCCTAACATCCCCACTAAAACAAAGAGTAAACCTATCGCTTGGATTAAAGTAACTGTTGATGAATCTATTTGCATTTTAACCTCCTAATTTTTTGCTTGACCATAATGAAATTACAGACTCAACACCAAACAACAAATGCTGCTCGCTGCCATGACCAGCAAACCATATTTCATCTCAACTCGTTTCCTTCGATTCCCTTTGAGCAGCAACCGGCTCACAACTCTCAGACTTTTCCAAGATGCTAAACTGGTGCAGCCCTTTGTTTATCTCTGAATGCAGTTGCTGAGGGAGTAGGTGAGAATAGATTTCTGTTGTCTTGCTCGTTGAGTGTCCAAGCAGCTTCTGCACTGCGTACAGCGACACGCCGGACATGACCAATGCTGAAGCGAACGAATGCCGGAGGGAATGAAAATGCAGCTTGTCATTGAGTCCAGCACGCCGGACACATTTTTTGAAATTGTGTTCGATTGTGCCGTCTCGAAGTTTCTTTCCATACCGATTCGAGAACACAAACTCAGATTCAGAACGGACGCTCTCTTTCCGGTTCAGCAGCAACTTTGAAAGTTCTTCGCTTAGTGGTACGACGCGGGAACGCCTGCTCTTTGTTGTGAATGCTTCGCTGTTCTGAATTAGAATCACATTTGTCGTGAAATCTAAATCCCTCCAGCGAAGGGCAAGCAGTTCACCAAGTCTAAGCCCTGTGAGAAGTGCCGTGATGCAGAGTTCAGCAAAGTCTTTATCCTTGTTCGCTGAGAGAAACAGCCTGAAATCGGATTCTGTGAAGAACGCCGGAAGGATTTCCCTCACCTTTGGCTTTGAGACTTTCCGAAATGGATTCACTGAGATGAAATGCCACTGCACAGCTTTCTCGAATGCTGAGGCAAGGGCAATGTAATATTTCCGCGCCGTCCACTCTGAGGCTTCCACTTTCTTGATGCTGAGGAAATGTTCAATCTCTCGAATGCCGATTGTGTTCAGGCAGCGATTGCCCTCAATTCTCAGCCACTCCCGAAACGCTGTTTGGTAGGTTCTCAAAGTTTTTGCTGTGTGGACGCTCGAAGCATAGGCAGCATACTGGTTCACGAACTCAGAGAATAGAACCGTCTCTAACTTTTTCTTTGCTTCATACTCTTCACGCTTGAAGTCTTGAAGGAACTGAAGTGCATCCGGTTTCTTCCGTGAAGCTGTGGAAATTTTGTGTCGAACCCCGTTTTCGTCTTTGAAGAAGAGATAATAAACCGCGCCGATTTTAGAGAGGAACATTGCTCACCTCGTATTGATTGAGGAGAGAATGAGAATCAGAGTGCCAAGATGAGTGCCAAGTTGGTTAGAAAGTCTTCCATTGCAGGGATTTTTCGCAGCTTGTAGGGAGTTACGAAACCGCTGCTCTACCGCTGAGCTACTTCAGCAACGATTAAATATCGCACGACAATATAATTCGTGGTCGATGAAATTTCAATTTCCGCGCTGAAAAACGCAGGCTTTTCTACGATATATTTTGAAAAAAAATTTGTGGCTTACACACATTGAAACGGAATCGAGACAGCGATAAATTGGGACGTGAGAAAAAACAGAGTTCACATTACAACTCTCGGCTGCCCGAAAAACCAAGTTGACAGCGAAGTCCTTGCTGCACAGCTAATGGCGAATGGCTATTCATTCGCCAACTCTTCAGAAGAAGCGGACATTGCGGTGATCAACACGTGCGGCTTCATCGATGCCGCAAAACAGGAATCTATAGAGACAATACTTAAGATAGCTCAACAAAAAAAATCCGGACATTTAAAAAAGCTCATCGTCACCGGCTGCCTCGTCGAAAGATACAGGAATGAACTCAAGAAAGACTTGCGCGAAGTCGATGCTTTCTTCGGAACGAACGAGCTTGGAAATGTTCTCACAGAATTTCGAGCCGAGTATAAATATGAAATGCTTGGGGACCGCGTTCTCTCAACACCAGGCCACTATGCTTACTTAAAAATTTCCGAGGGCTGCGATAATCCATGTTCGTTCTGTGCGATACCGCTCATGCGTGGAAGGCATGTTTCAAAAACTATAGAGGAAATCATCCATGAAGCCGAGCTGTTAGCGGAAAAGGGTGTCAAGGAATTAATCATCGTCGGGCAAGACACGACATATTATGGACTCGACATTTATGGTAAGCGGGAACTTCCAAGACTTATGTCAAGTTTGAATGAAGTGAAAGACATCGAATGGATCCGATTGATGTATGCATATCCGGCAAAATTTCCGGAAGAGGTTTTAGACATAATCAGGGATAGCGAAAAAATTTGCAAATACATCGACATTCCTATACAGCATGTTTCGGACAGCGTTCTCAAATCGATGCGTCGCGGAATCACGCGGAGAAAGCTTGAAGATCTACTTTACCAAATCAGGAAAAAAATCCCGGAGATTGCAATTCGCTCAACGTTGATTGTCGGATATCCAAGCGAAGGAGAAAAAGAATTTGATGAGCTTTTGCAATTTGTCAACGAGTTTAAATTCGAGAGGCTTGGTGCTTTCACATATTCAGTAGAAGATGGAACAACCGCCGCAATCCTGGGCGACCCGATTCCTCAAGATGAAAAAGAAAGACGGCATGCCGTGATCATGGAAGCGCAAAGAAAAATTATCGCTGAATTGAACGGCAGAAAAATCGGTAAGACATTAAGAGTGCTCGTCGATAAAAAGGCTGAAGATAATGGCCAGGAAACCGGAAAAAACTTCGTAGGCAGGACAAACCAAGACGCCCCTGAAATCGATTCAGAAGTTGTGATTACTTCCCACAGAAATTTAGCTCCCGGCAGTTTTGTAAACGCGACGATAAATGATGCGTATGAGCACGACTTATATGGGACAGCTAATTGAGGAGGTGGATGATGGTACATAAAATAATTGTATTTTGTTTCTTGCTGACAATTCCAGCGTCGGCACAGGTCGAGATGCAGCAAAATTTTTCATATGCTCCTCCGCATTTCTACTTCGACGCACTCAATTTCAAATCCGCACCTGACCAGAGCAGAATCGATTTCTATTTCCAAATGCCGAACAATGAAGTGCAATTCATTAAGTACGGAAATGAATTCGAGGCTTCGTATGAAATTTCGCTACGCCTGACGGATGCAGACGGAAACCCTGGTCTGGAGCAAACCTGGAACGAAAGACCGAGCAGCCAAGATTTCGATGAGACAACCAGTCAGACAATTTCCTCTTCTATCCAGCGGCATTTCGTTGTGAAACCGGGCACGTACACTTTCCAAGTGGTCGTTACCGATTCGGAAACACAGAAATCATATACGGCAGAGCGAAAATTCACAGCAAGGAATTATTCCGATACATCAATTTCAATGTCCGACGTAATGCTTCTGAACAATTCCTCTGAAATCGGAGGGAAACGTACCATCATACCGAATGTTACCGGAAATGTCGTTTCAGAGAAAGATTCTTTTCAGATTTTCTATGAGGTCTATTTTCCAAAGATCAAAGATTCGGTATTCGTGACCAGCGAAATTTTCGGGAAGAAAGATGAAATCATGTATTCGAGCTCGTCTTGGCTCGGAAGTATGGGTATGACCGAAAGCGTGGTCGCAAATATTCCAAAAGATTCGCTTCCGATGGGCTTTTACAAATTGAGCGTCACGCTTCGAAACTCCGGAGAGAAAGATGCTCCGACAATTGCAAACGCCACTCGTTTTTTCTCAATTCATTTTCCCGATCTTCCTCTAACAATAACTGATCTGGATAAAGCTGCGGAAGAAATGATGTACATTGCAAAAGGATCGACAATCGATAGCATTAAAAATGCGCCGAACATTTTTCAGAAGGAAAAACTTTTCATACACTTTTGGCAAAAGTATAACACGAATCCTTCTTCGAAGAGAAATCCTTTAATGGAAGAATATTATGATCGAGTCGCATACGCAAACGCGCACTTTAGTAATTATTTTGCCGGATGGAAGTCAGATATGGGGATGGTATACATACGCTATGGTCCACCGAATAGTGTCGATCGCCATCCGTTCGAAGTCGACAGCAAGCCGTACGAGGTGTGGTATTATTATCAGAGGAATGTGGATTTTGTTTTTGTCGATGAAACGGGGTTCGGCGATTACAGATTGATCAATCCTCTTTCTGATCTAAATTCATTACCAAACGGACCAGACTCATTCGGAAGGTGACTAAAGTTTACCCGCTAAAGATACTTTTCATCTGGCACCACCACCAGCCTTACTATAAGACTGACAACACGTTTCTGATGCCGTGGGTTCGAATGCACGGGATTAAGGATTACTGGGACATGGTACGGATACTGGACGACTATCCCGGAATAAAACAAGTTTTTAATTTCACTCCATCACTTTTAGTGCAGATCGAAGATTATCTTGAGAACAAAACGAGCGACCTTGCTTACAATCTTTCATCAAAGAATCCCGAGTCGTTCACTAATCGGGAAAAAGTCGATGCCCTGAAAACTTTGTTCCTGGCAAATTCGGAACGGATGGTCAAACGATATCCACGGTATGCGGAACTTCTAGAAAAGCGCGGCAGCATAAAAAATGATTCGGATTTGGAATCAGCGACACAAAAATTTAATTTGCAGGATTTCCGCGACCTTCAGGTATGGTGGAACTTATCATGGGTCGGAGAATATTCGAGATTTGATCCGCCGTTCAAATATTTTTTGGACAAGCAGCGAAATTTTTCCGAGGAGGAGAAAACTAAGCTGTTGAAAGCGCAGCTCGAAATTCTAAAGAAGATTATCCCGCACCATATCAGGGCCATGAAGCGGAAACAAATTGAAGTCAGCGTTTCCCCCTTTTATCATCCCATTCTTCCTCTCCTCTGCGACACTGCCGCAGGAATAAAAGCGAACCCGAAATCAAAACTTCCAGGAAAAAGATTTAGACATCCCGAGGATGCAAATTATCAGGTGAAAACTGCCTTGGGGTACGGCGAAAAAATCTTCGGCGTACGTCCACAAGGCATGTGGCCAAGCGAAGGTTCCGTAAGTACCGACGCGCTTAAAATCCTATCGAGGAACAAAATCGCCTGGGCGGCAACGGATGAAATGATCCTGCAAAAGACTTTGGTCAAATCCGGAAGAATTTTAAGAAATGATTTCATTGAAAAATATTTCGCCTATAATTTTAAGGCAGGGAACAAATCAACAAAGTTATTTTTCCGTGACCACAATTTATCCGATCTGATCGGCTTTGTTTATTCTCAATGGAGTCCAGATGATGCGGCAAAAGATTTTATCTCCAGGCTGCATAAAATTAGAGAGTCCATTATCTCGCATTGCGGAAAAGAGTCGCTCGAATATGCGGTCGTACCTATAATTCTAGACGGAGAAAATGCCTGGGAGTATTATCAGAGCGACGGTAAGGATTTTCTGAGAACGCTATACTTTCTACTTTCGAACGATCCACAAATAGAAACCGTCCTTCCTTCCACCGTAAAGATAAAATCGGGCAACTCATTGAAGAGCATTGAACCGGGCTCTTGGATAAACGGCAACTTCGATATTTGGATCGGACATGAAGAGGATAACAAAGCATGGGATTTGCTGTACCATGCGCGCAGAACGCTCGAGAAAGCGTCTAAAAAGTTAAGCGCGGACACAAGAGAAAAAGCCTACAGGGAAATTCTGATCGCCGAAGGATCCGATTGGTGTTGGTGGTATGGGGACGAACACAAATCTCCGCAAGCAAACGAGTTCGACGAACTATTCAGATATCATTTGAAACAGGTTTATATAATACTCGGTGCTAAACCGCCGGCGGAATTAGATGAGCCTATAAAAAGGAAGATGGAACACATAGGCTACAGCCAGCCTAGTCAAATTATTTCTCCGAAATTCGATGACGGAGAAATCAATAAGCAATGGCACAACGCCGGGTTTGCGGAGCATGCTGTCGGCTCAATGCAGAAAACCGGAATGCTCATTAAACGGATATTTTTCGGGAATGACCACCACCATTTGTACTTACGCATAGATACTTCGCAAAAATTGTCAATGGAAAGAATTGTCGTCGAATTCTTTTCTCCAAACAGAATGACTCTTGAGTTGAAAAACAGTAGTTGGAAATTAGGTGCCGAAAATGCGTTCGATGGCGACAAAATGGAATTCTCAACAAATTTCAAAATCGGTGAATCGATACAAATTGCAGTGAGCCGTGAAGAAATAAAATCGAATGAGACATCGCTCGGAGTTTATGTTTACGAAGGGGACAATCTTCTCGATTCACTGCCACAACAAGGGGTCGTGAATTTTAAGCTGTTTCAATAACTCCTTATCGTCACGCTGCCCATTCCGGAATCCACATTTATCTTAAGTTGCGGTCCAGTCTTTTTGTCGGAGTGATAGGCACCATCGCCTTGCGCGTAGAACCCTGATACGTCGACACTGTTTACAAAATTTCCCGGCGCCGTAATCGATGTATTAATATCTGATGGTATAGAAATCTCAACTGAGCCGAGACCGGAATTTACTTTAACTTCACAATCACGCTGCAGCCTTCCACCGAAGTCTATCTTCATGGAACCCAGTCCACCGTTGATCTCAATATACTTAGCGCGCGCATTCGAAAGGTTTTTCACGGAGATGCTCGATATGCCGGTTTTAATTTCCACGTCATCACATTCGATTAAATTAGGGGACGAAAACTTCAGGTTGAAATCGCACACGCCGGTGGAAAACGCTGCATCCGATATGTGCATGCCACCAAGATCAACATTTGCATCACCCACTCCAAATTTCATCTTCAAAGAAATCGGAAGCGAATTCGCCAGCTCGATGTTTACAGAATCTTTATCTCCATGAAGGCCGAAGAACGGAAAACTTCCGTGACTTCCTTCATTTGACAAATGAAGAACGCCGACATCTCCGTCAACATCGTACTCAAGCACAGGAACCTTTTCGTCTTCGGAATAACCGTAATCCAGCCTGAACGCTTTAGCTTGGTCGTTAACCCTTTTAAGGTTCAATTCCGTTGTCCCGAGATTGATAACCACTCTCATAGATTTTACGCCGTTGACGTTTTCTTCCGTCTTCAGCACTTTCTGAGCAAAAGCAGAAGACCACAAGAAAGCTATCGTTAAAAGGATTTTCATTTTATTTAAATATATAGTCTATGTAACATTACTTGTTAATTACGAAAGCGGCCAATTTAAGTTTCAATAATTTTTTATCCTGTCTTTCAAAAACTTGTACATCATCTCGCGTGCGCGAAAAAGCTGAACCTTAATCGTGTTCACGGGCAGCCCGGTTTTCTCGGCAATCTCATCATAACTTAGCTCTTCTTGATGTCTCAGAATTATCACCTCACGATATTTTGCAGGAAGTGAATCGATTGCCTTGCGAATTAAGCGCAATTTCTGTTCACGAAGCATATTGAGATCAGGCTCGTAGGTTGAATCCGGAATCTCATATTCCATTTCACCGTCTTCAGTTTTGATTTGGTCGTCAATGGAATATATCCTGAGTTTTTTCTTCCGGATGTAATCTATGCAATGATTGTTGGCGATCTTGAAAAGCCATGATGCAAACTGATGCTCATAATCGAAATCATTCAAATGCTGGAACGCTTTTATGAAAACCTCTTGAGTAAGATCTTCAACTTGACCTTTGTCTCTGATGAGTTTGAAGACAATTATCGCGACGGCGTTTTTATATCTTCTGGCGAGAGCCTTGAATGCTTTTTGATCGCCGGCAATTGCGCGTTTCACAAGTGCTGCGTCTTCCTCAGCTCTTTTATGGCGTTCTTCTTCTTTCATTAGTCAGCTGTTAGAAATTAACCTTACTTAAATACAAAAGGCTCGGAAACAATTTCCTCAGCGGCTTTCTTCTTTGAATTGCTGGTAAACATAATACAACCTCTGCAAAGCCGTGATGTTAGTTAAGAATGCAAGCAACACGACTGCCACAGCGATAGCAAAAGGGGGATGAACAAAATCATTTCCGAATATTTTAAAAGCGATCGGATCGAAAAGTTTATCAAAAAAATCATTAAATGCATTCAGAAGAAGTCCGAATCCTAAAATCACAACCCGCTCTTGTCGCCTTGTTAATCCGACGTTGGCTTTGAATCCGATAGTCTCGGCCCGAGCACGAATGTAGCTTACCATGATGGAGCCACCGATTGCGAACACGGCAGCAACAGAGGTGAAATAAAAATGATGCCCAATTAAATAGAAACCCAGACCGAAGAAAACGGTGACTTCTGAATACCTGTCAATCGTGGAATCGTACACTGCTCCGAATTTTGTGACCCGTCCTGTTATTCGTGCAACCGCACCGTCGATTGTATCGAATAGGCCGTCCATGAGAACCAGCGCTCCGCCTGCGACGAGTTTTCCCACGGCTATTTCTCTCGCTGCAATAATGCTCAGCAAGAATCCGAGCGTGGTAAGCCAATTGGGATTGGCATTCCTTGCACCGAGCCAGCTTGCCAGTGGCTGCAGCAGGTTTTTGAAAGACCTTTCGACACCGGCAGGTATCAGGCTTCTCAATCTTCTGCGCCTTCGACTATGATCACAAACTCCCCACGTATCTCTGAAGCACTAATGAGATTCATGACTTGCGATAGTGTACCACGGTAGAAACTCTCATGAATTTTTGTAAGCTCCCTGGCAACAACGCAGCGTCTATCGCCGAAATTTTCTTTAAGTTGTACAAGTGTTTTCTCGATCCTGTGGGGCGATTCGTAAAAAATGATGGTTCTCGTTTCCGATGAAAGTTGTCGAAGCTTCGTCTGCCTCCCTTTCTTCATCGGCAGAAAACCTTCGAAAACAAACCTGTCCGTCCTGAGCCCACTCGATGACAGAGCCGCGACAAAGGCCGTGGCGCCGGGGATTGAGATGACCTCGATGCCGGCTTCGATTGCGGCGCGCACCAACAAATAGCCCGGATCGGAAATCCCAGGCGTACCAGCATCTGTAATTAAAGCAGCAGTCGCTCCTTCGGAAATTTTTCCTACTATCTCCATGGTACGATTGATTCTGCTGTGGCTGTGAAAACTTATCATGGGTTTTGATATTCCGAAATGTTTGAGGAGCACGGAGCTGGTTCGTGTATCTTCCGCGGCGATAAAGTCAACGGATTTAAGGGTCTCGACAGCTCGCAGAGTTATATCGGAAAGATTTCCGATGGGTGTAGCCACTATGAAAAG
Source organism: Candidatus Kryptoniota bacterium (assembly GCA_049278975.1). Taxonomy (GTDB): domain Bacteria; phylum Bacteroidota; class Ignavibacteria; order Kryptoniales; family JAKASW01; genus JAKASW01. Next base: position 5,128 of record JBAPNE010000184.1, on the reverse strand, counting down.
TTTGCCGACGGAATCCGTTCGGACGGACACTATGCTCCCCAGTCTCTCAGATATCTGAAATCGACATTTATCGTTCTATGCCCGACTTTTGAAATGATTGGCGGACGACGTTTAAACTGACTCGTCATCATCTTTTTGTATAAATCGTTGACTATTTTCGCAGGATGGCCGCGAGATATTACTTCCTCAATTTTCATTTTTTGATCAACAAGAAGATATAATGCCTTGTCGATATCCGCGTATGTATAACCAAGTTCAGCTTCATCTGTTTGCCCTGCCCACAAATCGGCACTCGGTTTTTTCTTAACGATTTTGTCCGGGACGCCGACGAATTCCGCCAGCTGCCAAACTTGGGTCTTGTATAAATCTCCAATAGGATTTATGGCGTGTGCCATATCGCCGAACAGTGTACCATAACCGAGAAGCAGCTCCGTCTTGTTGCTTGTACCAAGGACTAAAGCGCTGTCACGGGCGGAAATGTCGTACAAGACGATCATCCGTGTTCGAGCGAGGACGTTTCCTTTGCGAACATTTCCGATTTTAGAATCGCGGTTGATCAGTGCATCTGCCGAAGAACTAACGTCGATCGTTTCGGTTTTCAATTCAAATTTGTCTGCGAAAAGATTCGCATCCTCTACGCTGTCCTTTGAAGAAGATTTATATGGAAGAATCAAACAAAGGAGATTTTCTTTTCCAATCGCCTCCGAAGCAAGTGCGGCAGAAAGCGCGGAGTCGACGCCGCCTGACAACCCCACAACCAACTTTTTGTATCCTACCTTCTCGGTTTCTTCCTTTATGAAACGAACTAGAAGATCCCTTATTATCTTTGGATTGATTTTTAAATCTCTGACTTGGGTTTCCATTTGCCTAAAAATTAAGAAACCGCACCACGTTAATCAATGTGAAAAGGCTGATGTCACACAGATGCATCATTCGAAGCTTGGGTTTCTTGCTTCTTGCTTTTACTTCTCCTCACGGCCCACCCGGCAGCCATGCCGACCAACAGAAGCAACACGACTCCATTTGTGGCAAGACTTAAATCTTTTCCAATCGAATAAATTCTTGGTTCAAACTTCAATTCAATATCATGGACGCCTTTCGGAACAAGAATCGCTCGCAGGAAATAATCCGCCTTGTAGATTTGAGTTCGGTTTCCGTCTATGAAAGCATTCCATCCGGCGGGATAATAAACTTCAGAGAGCAGGAGTAAATTATTTCCGCTGGCTTCGACGTGCATTTTCATAGCCTGAATTTGATAATCTGTGAATGTAACCTTCGTGGATGAATCCGCAGCATCGATTTTCAAATTAGGATCATTTTCAAAATAGACAATTTTACTCGCATCAAATGCGCCAGTTTTCAGTGAACTTAAAATCTCCAATCCTGAAGCCACCTTGTAGCCGTCAACAAAAAATGCGCGGGGGAGAGCATTCGAGTTTTCTTCTACAATTCTCGAACCTGTGAAAACAATTTTTCCAAGTCCAGGATCGGGTTTGTCGGTGATTATGTACTTGACGCCAAGAAGTCGCATAATGTTCGGATTCGTCAGTCCATCAACATCAATCATGTCCTGATAGATTCTCAGTTTCGCGCCGGAATATCCGCTAGCATCCTGCAAAAGACAATACGCGAGATCGTCTGAAGTCATCGTCTGTCCGTCCTGTAATTGAAGGACTCTATAAAGTCCATTGTCGCGCTTTATGAATTGGACATAATCAGGCGTGGAAAATTGTTCCTCCTGAATTTTGCGGGCGTGGAGTTCCATCGGTTTATAGTCAACGCGCCACAGATCAAAAAGAAGTATTGCAGTTAATACTACGCCGAAAACCACAGATGTAATGCGTCTTTGAAGATAGAGATAAATCGTCCCCGCGCTCAGCACGCAAATCAAAAGAGATATGTAAAGGTCGCTAATCATGTTGTCGAAAAGAAATGATGAAACGGCATCAGGTACATTCCGAAATTTTTGACTCGATTGTATTACACCGTTGTAAAAATCTTGGAGCGAACCTTGAAGCAAGAGTACCAGCACCATCAATCCCGCAAAGGCACCTGTCCAGATCAACATCTTTTTTGTAAATGCAGTGTCAGAATTTTCACGCGCTTTAACCACAGCATCAACTCCGAAGGCAGCAAGGATCGGAACAAAAATCTGAACGAGAACCAAAATCATACTCGGCGATCTAAACTTATTGAAATATGGGAAATAGCTGAACATTAAATCATAAATCAGTGGCAGCTCACGACCGAAGGAAATGAAGAGGGCAACGATGATCACTACCAAACTTGATATGACAAATGGATTGCGTCGGTTCTTAACAAACCCGATAACCGCAAGAAGTAGAACAACGACCCCCATATAAAACGGAGCGTCCGTGAAGGTCATCGGACCGAAATAAGTATTTATTTGCTGACCTTGATTGTTAGTAAGCGGACCCTGATACCAAAAATCGCCGAAACCGTAAAACGATGGGATAAAAAAAGTGACCATTTCTTCGGGATTGAATGACCAGTTTGTTGCATATTCATAGTCCAATCCTCCGCCTGTCTGGGCTTTGTCCTGCGAAGTTCGGACGATAGGAGACGCGCCGCGAATCGAATACTTACTGTACTCGTAAGTGGAAAAATAAACATCAGCTGACATAAGGAAGGCAATTGCGCTCGCAACAATAAGAAGGGCGCCCGATCTGATGGTGCCGACAACTTTTTCCTTTTTTATAAGATTCCTGACGAAGAGTGAAACCAAATAAATTCCGATTGCCAAATACGAATAAAAAATCATCTGGATATGGGATGACGCAAACTGCAGGTGCAAAGCGACGATCAACCCTAACAAATAAGACCACCTGAACCTTTGCGTCAGCTCTATTACGAGAGCAATTATGAACGGTAAAAACGCCATGGCAGCTATCTTCGTGTTATGACCGACCATTATCCAGATTATTATGAACGTTGAAAAAACTGCCGCTGTCGCCCCAAAGAAACTTGCGAACTTATTCAACCCAAGTCGTCTCAAGAGGACAAACATTCCGACCCCAAAAATGAAATAATAAATCGTAACCCAACCGACATCCTGGTTAATAAGCAACACTGCACCAGCGTGATCGATCCATCCAAACACAGTTCCAACGATATCGTACCACTGATCGCCAGCTGTAAGCAAACTGGCGAAGGAGGGCATCCCGCTGAACATGTAAGGTATCCACAGCGGAAAAACATTTTGCTTTTTCGCCTGATCCACAAAGGTCTGAAGATTCTTCGAGGCGCTAAGGTCTGAAGATATGAAAACTTTGTTTTCAAAAATGGCTTCGTGTAAAAAAACAATAAGCAAAACCAGTACCAAGGCGATTAGTACCGGCGTTTCAAATCTTTTCGGCACCAGAGGCTTTTCCTCAATTGTCCTTTTGCCGGTTTTCTGTTTCTTAAGCTGCTTACCCATTTTTCCTCTCGATAATTTCAGTAAAAAGTGATGACAATTTTTTCGTCGCTTCTTTTCTTTCGAACTCTTTTATAGCATCTTCTTTCGGATTGAAAAACTCTTTAGAACTCGTTGATGATGGCTGTGTGCTAATTGAATTTTTGTAAAACGATAATATAACCGACTTTGCTTTCGCAACGTCATCCTGTGGAACGACGATACCGGTCCCTGTCTTTCGAATAATTTCTGCAACGGCACCTTCGGGCGCAAAAGCTATTATCGGCTTTCGAGCACCAATATATTCAAAGACTTTCCCTGGAACAATCTCATTGCTCAACTCGGATCGATCTACTATAAGAACCAGCAGGTTCGATTGAAGAAGTAGTTTAATGCTTTCCTCATGCGGAAGGTAATCTTTCACTTCAATCATTCCGGTTAACCGGGGGTCAGCAAACATTTCCCTGACTTCGGCTCCGAATCTTCCGGCAAAAATGATATTTAAATTATCGGCGGAAATTTTTCCAGCTTCTCGCAATTCCTTCATGGCGTCAAGCAAAGTTTGCGGATTTCTTTTTCCATATAGCGATCCGGTATAAGCCATTCGAAGTCGCATATCTTTCGGCTGTGAAACTGCGGGATAATCTTCCGAGTCATACCCATTAGGAATATGGACGATTTTTAAAGGATCTATCGTCCCATATTTTTTTTTCAAATCCTTCCCGATTCCTTCCCACGCAATCTCAACTGCATCAGCGACATGAACTGAATTTTCTTCCATGGACCTATCGATCGCCGCAGGCAAAAACCATCTTTTCGGCGCGGAGATAAAATCAGTCCACGGATCACGAAGCCCCATTACCCATGGTTTCCCTGTTTTCTTTTTCAGTTTCTTCGCGATCATTGCAGTCGTATAAGGCGGCGAACTCGAATAAATAATATCGACCTTTTCCTGTTCCATGATGCTTGTTGCTGCCGAAACTGCATACGGCAACCAGCCAATTCTCGCGTCGGGGATGAAAAAAGTTGAACGGATAATTTCAGCAAGACTTTCAGACAGCCCTTTCTTTTTCCCCGATGGAATATTTTCCACATCGACAGCTGCTCCAGCTTGCTTACCGGTAAATCTGCGATAAAGATTGTACGGCTCAAAAATTTTTGTTCTTATGACCTTGATGTCTTTCGGAATGGACTGCAATAGTGATTCATCGACGGCAGGAAAATCTGCATCGGCAACAGTAAGGACCACAGGCTCGAAACCAAACTGCGGCAAATACTTGACAAACTTCAAGACACGTTGAACTCCAGGTCCGCCCGATGGTGGGAAGTAATAAGATACGATCAAAACTTTCTTCATTCTTTTTTCGATGCGATCACTAATAGTCCGCTTCCTTTTTTCGGGCCAAAAAAATAATCTGTTCCCATGAAAATTAGCGCAAATGGAAGAGCAACTAGATAGTAAAACGGCAAGAGAAAAATCAGCGCAAAACTTTTATTGAGCATTTTCACGGGCACTTTAATCGCCAGATTCCAATACCAACTCCCGATTTTCCCATAAGTGTAGCGAATACTTTCCACTCGCAGGTTTGCCGATTCAAGTTTGGATGTAATCTCTTCCGATGAATATCCTTCCCTGAAATGTTCATCAATGAATGAATGCTCATTTTCGTCGTGGACATCCGACCCGCCGAAGTTGCTCGGAGTAGAAATTAA
>JBAPNE010000183.1:0-5940 GCA_049278975.1 Candidatus Kryptoniota bacterium | reverse complement strand
CTGCTTTTACTTGGCATTTCAATAACAGAGACGGACGCAATCAGATACACTGGTGTACCATGATGGAAAGCGATAACATACGGCACAAACGAACGTCAACTCGTTAGAAGTATCAAGAAAGAAGGATAACTCATCGTTCTTATTTCCAGAGGAGACAGCGTATGTGCCTTCAGTTAATTTCCATCTCCCAGCGAATCTGCCATGAAAAAAATCCCCCAGGGTCAACTGACATGCAATTGCCATCCTCATATCCTTGAGACAGAATGCCTGAAAAACCGGCGGTGGGTTCAAACGAACACTCGGTCCGGCAAATGCCGTCCTGCTCAGGATAGCCTGAGTTATTCCACCAGATTCCAATGGTCGGAAAGAATTTCAGAGGAAACTTTACTTTGAGACACATTCTGTTGAAATACGTCCAACTCAATTCACCCGTCTTGATGTTCCTAAGATACAGCATTCTTGCTGAGCCCAGGGGTTGCCCCAATAATAATTCGCGCATTTTGCCAGGGCTCAATGAGTTCATGTTCTGACCTTTAATCCAATCAAAAGCGGATTGAAACTCTGGCAATTCAATCGATTTTATTTTATCCAACTGATAAAGTGGATGCATCACATGTTGAAAGGGCAAACGAGCATGACTCTCATTAAAGACTTCAAAGTTCCAAATGATAGATGAGTCTGTAAAAACCATTTTTCTTTTGAAAGCCAGAGGCAATATCTTACTCTTGACGAAAAATTCTAGACTCCTTGGTTTCTCTAACAGTTCCCATGTAAGCCAGCATATTTCACCATGATCAGGAATATATATCTTTGTTCCTGGGAAACAACAGGAACCAAGTGATGGGAAACAGTCATCATACCCGAATACAGGACGACGCTCATATTGTCCATAATCAGTTGTAGGTGGACAAAAGTTTGTGGGTTCCACTGTGAGAAGATCATAATCCTTATAAGAGATGCGGCTTAATCGCCCTCCATCATTCAAGCGATATTCAATGTGCCACGGCCCATGGTTGAATTCTTTACCCACTTCTTTCAAACCGTGACCAGATTTGTCTTGATTAAACAAATGTTTTTCGCTCACGCGCCTAATTGTTCACCCACCTACTATTTCGCAACTGCCAATTGTGATTGTTCCATCTTCTTTCCTTAAAGGAGAGCCGTTTCATCGAATCTTCAGTTCTCACAACTTTTGAAAAACCGAGTCGTATCTTTTAGACCATCAAGCAAAGCAAACTGAGGCTTGAAATTAAGCACTCTAACAGTTCTTTCAATTGAAGCTTGACTATGCCTTATGTCGCCAGGTCTTTCTTTCTCGTGAACAATCCTGCTTTTGCTTCTTGTTTCCTGAATTATGAACTTGGCCAACTCGTTTATCGTGGTTGCCTGCCCTAAAGCAACGTTGAAAACGCCGGTGATACCAAGACTCGTCGCGGCCAAAACATTTGCGTTGACAACATCTTTCACATAAATAAAATCTCTCGTTTGTTCTCCGTCACCGTATATTGTGATTGATTCACCTTTTAACGCCTTCTTTACAAAGATCGGGACCGCAGCAGCATATTGACTTCCAGGATCTTGTCTTGGACCGAACACGTTAAAATAGCGCAAGGAAATACCTTTCAAGCCGAAATTTTCCTCGTAAGCTTGCAAATAATATTCCCCGTCCAATTTAGTGATGCCATAAGGAGACTTGGGCATTGGCCTCAGATCAGTGTCTTTTGGAGATGCGGGATTATCACCATAGACTGCTGCGCTGCTGCTGTGAACTATCTTTTTTACCTTATGTTTCACTGCAGCATCCAATATGTTTATTAGCCCTTTTAGGTTTATTTCTATACATTCAAGAGGGTTATCAACTGATTCTGGGACTGAAACCAATGCCGCGAGGTGATGGACATATGTCGCTCCTTCCATGATTTCGAATACCGCCTCTCTATCTGTTATGCTTACATTATGAAAACTGACGCCTTTGGTCGTCCGGATATTTTCATACTTCCCGGTTCTTAGATTGTCAATCACATGGACTTCGACATTGTTGCTAGCCCAAGATTCAACAATATGTGAACCGATGAAACCGGCACCTCCGGTTACTACAACTTTAAGCTCAGGCATATTCGACCGCTTTTTACTGAATGTTAAACATGAGCAGCAGGATTTAAATGTTCAACATCAAACAAATCCTGTGCTAAATAGATGGCCACTCCTAAGGCGCCAGCTTTGTTGCCTAGAGAAGATGTGACAAATTTGACGTTGCGATTCAATTGTACCAGCGAGTGTTTCATGGCATTAGTACGGATAGAATCTAAGAGATAAGGCGCTGCCATAGGCACCCCTCCTCCGAGGATGACCAACGCCGGATTTAACAAGTTAATTAGAACCGCAATCCCAGAGCCCAAGTAGCGACCAGCCTCTTCAATAATTTCTATGGAGAATTGATCTCCTTGACCCGCCGCTTTTAAGACCGCCTCCGCATCAATTTGTTCAAGCTTTATATTGCTATCTCTTGTCAACATTGTCGTCGCTCCCTTTGATATTCTTTCCTTAGCGATCTTGGTAATGCCTCTTCCGGATGAGACCGTTTCCAGACAGCCCCTCTTCCCACAGTAGCACAGGTCTCCACTCTTAACCACCTGGATATGACCGAGTTCCCCTGCGTAGCCGTCTGCACCATAATAAACATTCCCATCTATGATCATGCCTAGTCCTAACCCCCAACCGACATTTACACAAAGAGCATTCTTCACATTCTTAGCCGCGCCGAACCACAGCTCTCCCAATGCCATGGCTTCCAGATCATGTTCAACATGAATAGGTTTGTTAAAGTGCCTCGAAAGGATCTCCCGGGCGGGTGTACCACCAAAATTGAAGTATGTTTCTCCCAACCCTTCCTTCCCTTTCACCATACCCGGCAAAGAGATCCCTATCCCGAGTAATTTGTTCCAACTAACTTTTGCTTCTGACAGAACTACTTTTATCTCTTTCTCCAAATCATCTATTAGCTTCAAATCATTACTTAAGACAATTGATTTCCTGCGGGTGTCGGCAATTATGTTGGTCTCAAGATCAAGAGCGATGAAATTGGTAAACAGTCTGCCAATGTCAATACCGAGGATGAACCCTGCCTTGTTATTTAATTTGACGATTGAAGGAGGACGTCCTGCTTGAATCGCCTCTTTTTCTTTCATTTCGACGACCAATTGTTCTTTCTTTAGAGACGAGACAATATTAGAAACGACAGGCAGAGTCACTCCAGTCTTTTTTGCCAGATCTGTCAAGGATAGTGGGCCGTGGTCCAACAAGGCCCTCATGATGAGATTTTTTCTGATCTCATTTTTTCTACTTACTTTGTTCATTTTGTCAAAATGCGATGTCTGCAAAATGAGTCTCCAAATATCTTTTGACAGGTAAAATGTCCGTCTTGCTTGTTAAATCCGGTACATGTTCCGAAAGAAGAAAAGCAAATAGACTCTTCGGATATGCTTGAACCATTATTCTTACCGCTTCGGGCAATTCCTTCTCAAGTCTCACAGGATGAAAGGGGACTTCTTCTAAGAACGGATAGATCATGTCGTATTGCAACCCGAAGATATTCATACTCACACCAATACATCCATTCTTTCCCTTCGCCGCTTTTATTTGATCTTCAGAAGGTTTCTCAATGATGTTAGTCAGGAAACCATCATCATCTTTTAAGGTGACCGCAAACTTTTCAATTCGATTCAACTCAAATTGCAATGCGTCCCGGTCATAATCAATCATCGCATTCTTGTAGTCATGCTGTAGCATTAAACTGAGAGCTTTTTGAGAATATAGGTTATCGCTATTGCAAACCGTAAATTTTGAACCTCGCCATTCCCTCTTAAAATTCAGGCCCTGATAAAGGGCATCTGCTGTGCCAATCGGCTTTTCTTTTCCTGATGGTATTTTCTGCGTAGCGTAAGATATCTTTAGACCATAGAACTCATTATCTCGATCTTTCTTGCCATAGTAACTCCGTATACTGTCATCCTTTTCACCAATAACGACAAGGACATCTGTATAACCCGATTGTCTCGCATTATAAAGAAGATAATCAAGGAAGGGCCTATGGTTTTGTCCTACACCAATCATAGATTTAGCTTTGCGATCCGCATCGTTAATTAACTCTTCGTCGATTGTTATCCTACCATTAACCGGTTTTTTCATCCTAGATGAAATGCCCGCGGCAAGAATTACTAGCTTTCCTTCCGACATCAGACAGCCTCCGTAACATTTGCAAGCGTCCCTTCATCAATTGTCAGGATGTAACCCGTTCCCCCCTCTATCTCTATAGCCTCTTTAACCCGTTGCGAGTTCTCTGGAGCGTACGCAAACATACATCCTCCTCCACCTGAACCGTTGATTTTTCCTCCGTAGGCACCTGCGTTCAATGCCGCCTCGATCATCCGATCGATCTTCGGTGTAGATATTTTCAAGATATCACGCAGGACCTTCTGGTGGTCGTTCATCAAATCACCTATGAGCTTATGATCGAGCGGCGTCTCGTCAAGCGCCTTCAATGCGTGGATCGTTATATCTCTGTTCCTAATAGTCCCATGAAGAAGCTCCATTTGTTCCCCCGTCAAGTCTTTGAAATATTTGCCTATGCCAGACTCCGATATGGTTTGCAGTGAAAAGTCAGGGTGAGATTTTTGTAATTGTGCGACAACCCTTTGGATTTGGTTTTTAACTCTTGCCAAAATAGACTTCGTGTCTTTCGGCTCGCCAGAATTTCCCAACACCAATGCGCCGAGTTTCGCATCGAGCTTTTTTACCTGAACTTTTGGATATGAACTCAGAAATATTATTCCGCCTATCGCGGTCGAGTACTGATCCATCATGCCGCCAGGTTCAGAGAATTCAAGCACTTCAGCTTCATACGCGAATTGAGCAATCCGTTCCGGCAAAAGACCAGGCAGGGATGAATCGCTGATCCTCGCGAGGAAATTCACCCACGTAACGATAAGAGCCGACGAGCTTGAAGTGCCCGCATTGATTGGGATTTCACCCGTGATGGTACATTCGAGGCCCTTTGAAAACTTTATACCATGGCGTCTCAGAACGTTTACGACGCTTTTAAAATAATCTCTTTCTTTGTCGTAAACTATCGGCTCGGTCAATGAAAAGGATTCCTCGCTGTCTATGTCCGGTAAATGAATAATCACTTTTGAGTCGTCACGCCTGTGTCCTTCTATAGAAATTCTTAGAGATATTGCGGAAGCAATTACTGGAAGATTCAAATAGTCTTGATGTTCTCCGAAAAGGCAAACTCTTCCAGGTGTGGATATTTTCAATTGATTTATCTCGTTCTTCATGTTATCCCATTCTTAGTTCGTGTATGTTCTTAACAGGCCACCAACAAAATATGTAATCATACCGACGACACTGATGGTGGATGCCAATTGCCAACCCTCGCTTCCCATAAACACTCCAGCTAAGAAGACAAACAACCCAAGGAAGAAGACAATTAGGCTTAGCTTCCCAACTAAAGTTTTAGGAATGATATTGAAAACATCATTGGCTTTAGATTCTTCCTCGCTTGTTTTCTTGGCTTGCCAAATCCGCTCCACATTAAGGTTATTACCGTTTGGCATCAGCAAACTCACGATTGGAGTGACCACTAGCGCAACTCCAGCTGATATATAGGTTGTCTGGTTAAAATCAAACTTGTATAGATACTGACAAATGATGCCCGAAAAGGCCCCACTCAGATATCCCGCGATTGCACCCTGCCAATTTGCTCTCTTCCACAACAACCCATAGATTATCGTAATTACAAAGAGGGGCATGTCCATGATTGCGATAATGGTCAGATAAGCATTGACGGCGCCGCCCAAGATGGGGACCCAGTATGCAAACAAAATCATCATTATGCCAGCCAAAACCGTAATAATTCTGGCGACCAGAATCACATCTTTC
>JBAPNE010000182.1:0-8478 GCA_049278975.1 Candidatus Kryptoniota bacterium | reverse complement strand
GCTTTATCATGTACAACGATTGAAGCGGTGTTACGTTTGACTCCAATGCCTCCGGCGCGCCAAACATTGATGCCAACATAAATGCTGTCAGTATTAAAACGCCGACGGATTTTTTAATTAAAACCATTTTGCACTTCCTCTAATTTGATACGTGTACCATTAACCATTTCCCTGCCGTCGAAATTTCTTTATCTTCTATATGAATTAACGTAGTTCTCATAAAAGGCAATTGAAAGGACTCAACTGGCGTGCCGCAGCAAATCTTCGAAATTCGTCAATATTTAAACATTGTTTGCCCTGTATGATGTTACATGAGGAATATTGGCCAGTTGTTTGAGTAATAATCGCCAGCCCGCAGACGTGATATTCAAGTGATTTCGAGGTATGAATGGAAAAAGTAACGAGGCTTGTAACCGCGACGTAACAAAGGAATGCCGGACGGCACTTCCAATCATGCTCGCTCGAAATCCATCAATCAAATATTCTTCTACCGTTTGGCATCCAGCATGCTCATGTAAAATATTTAAGCGCGGCATCACTCCAGCAATCGCCACCTATGACTTGCTAGTTCACTTCCGAAGTGGGTTTCAGATGATAGCATCTGGCGAATAATATTCAACACTGGAGAATATTGAACAAAATCGCATAGTGGAACGCTCATTCTGTCCTATTTTCGGGGTTTCTTGTTGGCATAAACGTTGAACGGATTAGCCATGCAAAAGGAGCGTTGAATGAAAAAGATTTTGATATTGATCGCGATAGTCGTCGCTGCATCCGCCGTCGCAGCACTTGTCGGTGGGGAGAAAAAATCCGATGGAAATATTGAAGATGATGGTACAAATTTCGATTATTTGGGAGTGTAACCATGAAGATTGATTTGTTCGATAGGTCCAGGATTCCGCTTCTCGAGAAGCAGCTTGACGCATTTGCAATTCAGAACAAAGCGATTGCCAGTAATATTGCAAACATCGGAACGCAGAATTACAAGCGCGTCGACGTTGACTTTCAGAAAGAACTCTCAGATGCTATTTCTGAGGCGAATGATTCCGCTGACTTGAGTCAAAAGGTTGATCAGGTCGATCCGCAGATAGAGATCGATCCCACCTATTCAAATGTCAGCGGCGCCAATAATGTTGATATCGACCACGAAATGGCGGAGCTTGCAAAGAATCAGTTGCAATTTAGTCTTTCGTCTCGATTGATGTCCGCGACATTTCAGCAAATCGACAAAAGTATAAATGGTGATACACAATGAGAATAGGGAATATTTTTTCCGCCATTGATATCAGTGCGTCTGGACTGACCCTGCAGCGCAAGAAGATGGATACAATAGCGAGTAATCTCGCTAACATTGACTCCATCGGTCCCAACGGAAAACCTTATCAAAGACAGGACGTCCAAGCCGTGCCCGGCAAAGCGATTCCTTTCGCTAATGAGTTGTCGAGTCAATTTATTCCATTGGAGACTTCCGATGCTAATCATATCGAAGCTCCTGCAGAAGATTTTGTTTCTCCAGACTATACCGTCAAAGAAGTCGATGGAAAGGCAGTTCAAGACTCCACTGCAACAAAAACAGTTTACGATCCTTCTAATCCTGCGGCTGACGCGAACGGCTACGTAGCTGAGCCTAAGATCAATGTCGTAACGGAAATGGTTGACATGATAGCAACAACTCGCTCGTACGAGGCGAATGTAACTGCAATTAATGCTTCGAAGAACATTATAAAAGATTCACTTGACATTTGAGGCTGACTATGAAAATCGATTCTTTATCCAGTTTGTCTTATGCGCAAAGTATTTCACAGGTCGGAAATCCTGCTCGCGGGAGTAACCAGATAAGCAAACCAAATGCGGCATCGCAGCAACAAGAAGCGCAATCGTTGGCAAGTGGTGCTTCCTCAACAACAGGCTTGTCAAATGCGGAACGAGCTTACTTTGCGCAGCTTTTCCCGGATTCGTTGAGCCAGATTAATTCACACGGGACGTACTCGACGGCAGGAGTAAACTCCTACGTAGAGTTGGGCCAAATAATTAATAGGAAGGTGTGAAATGCGAGTGGGTGAGCTTCAATCTTCAATGAACTTAATGTCTCCCGATATATCGACAAATAAGAGTGCGGAAGATGTTACACAAGGTTTTCAGGAAACCCTCAACAGTTTCATAGGCAACGTAAACGACTTGCAGAACAGCGCTGATAAAGCGATTGACAAAATGGCTTCGGGGCAAGCAGCGGATGTTCATGAAGTAATGATCGCAGTAGAGAAAGCAAAAGTGAGTTTCGATTTACTGCTGCAGGTCAGAAATAAAATGCTAGACGCCTACAAGCAAATCATGCAAATGCAAATATGAGTTTATAGAAAATGGCAAATTCATTTTCCGGTTACTCTTCACAATTTGCCTCCCTCGTGAAGAAACTGCCGCTCAGGCAAAAAGTCGGCATCGGGGTTTCAATTATTGCTTCAATAATTGCATTGGTTATGCTCGTGACATGGGCCAATAAACCCACATTCGGCGTTCTTTTCTCTAACTTGGAAGCGCAGGATGCATCCAAAATTATCGATAAGCTAAAGCAGCAATCGGTCCCTTACGAGATAGGCGATGGTGGCAAAGCGATACTTGTTCCAAAAGAAAAAGTTTATGAATTGCGATTGCAAATGGCGGGACAGGGACTTCCACAAACAAGTGTTGTCGGCTACGAGATTTTCGATAAACCGACCTTCGGCATGACTGATTTTACTCAGAAGGTGAATTACAAGCGAGCGCTCGAAGGTGAATTGGAAAAAACGATTCTTCAGCTTGATGAAGTTGACGGCGCTAATGTTCACATTGTCATTCCTGAGAAAGCTCTTTTTGAAAGTGAACAGAAAAAAACTACCGCGTCAGTGTTCCTGAAAATGAAAGGTGGATCGCAGCTCAACCCCGAAGAGATCGCCGGCGTACAGCGCTTGGTGGCGGCAAGCGTCGAAGGACTCGACGCAAACGATGTCACGATCGTTGATTCAAGAGGAAATTTGCTTTCGAGAAAAAGCGATGGCATTGATGCGCTGACTACAGAGCAATACGAGATGCAAAATAAAGTCGAGTCATACATCTCCAACAAAGCGCAGTCGATGCTTGATGCGGTTCTTGGTCCCGGCAATGCAATAGTACGCGTGAATGCTCAGCTTGATTTTGACCAGGTGGAAAAGACAACCGAACAGTACGACCCCAACAGCGTGGTACTGAGTGAACAGACTATGCAGGAGCACTCGTCGGTTCCCGGAGATACGAGTTCTAATAATTCGATGCACACAAACTCGGTTACCAACTACGACGTTGGGAAGTCTGTTGAGAAAATCGTCAGTAGTACGGGCGGTATCAAAAAACTTTCGGTCGCTGTTTTGGTTAATGGCAAATACACCTCAATAGAAAACGGAGGAGAGAGTACAGTTAAATATACTCCGCGCACCGAGCAGGAAATCACGCAATTAACAAATATCGTCAAGACAGCGATCGGCTTCGACAATACTCGCGGGGATGAAGTTTCGTTCGTAAATGTTCCATTCGAAAACAACGACCAGTCGTTTATGCTAAAAAATAAACCTGGTTTTCAAATTCAAGATTATTCCGACAAACTTGTAATTCTCGCCGCGATGATTGGCGCGGTGATTGTTTTCCTATCAATCTTCAGCAAGATAAAGGCAAGAGGCCCGAAGGATTATGAGCCTGTCGCGGTACTATCGGGTAGGCCGACTCCCAGTTTGGCGAATGCTCCGACTTCATCTTCCGCCGGACATACGATCGATTACAAAGAAAACATTCAGGCTGTTGAATATTCTGAAGACGTTTTGCGAGCTAACAAAATTAAGGATGATGTCAGCACTTATATCCAAGGTAAGCCGGAAGATGCCGCAAAACTACTTAAGGTGTGGTTAACAGACGGTGGTGACTAATGGCTAGAGAAATAGCACGAACACTCACGTTCGAGCAACTGACTGGTAAACAGAAAGCTGCGGTTTTGATGATTGCGCTCGACGTTGAAAGTGCCGCGCACATATTCAAGCATTTAGATCAAACTGAAATAGAGAAGCTCACTATCGAGATCACGAATATGCAAGGAATCCATTCCGCTGTCATAAATAAAGTGATCGAAGAATTCCAACAGTTAGGTCTCGCTCAAGAGTACATCGTAAAAGGCGGCATTGAGTATGCACACAACGTTCTTGAGAAAGCGCTCGGCTCTTCAAAAGCAGGGGAGATCATCGAGAAAGTCAAAGAGCTGACCACTATAAAAGGTTTCTCGATCCTGAAGAAGTCAGAGCCGCGACAGCTAGCAAGTTTTTTGCAGAAGGAACACCCTCAGACAATCGCGCTAATTTTAAGTCACCTTGCATCAGAGCTTGCAGCAGAAGTTCTCGATTCATTCCCCGAAGAGCTTCGCGCCGATGTGGCTTTCAGAATTACCACGCTCGGCAGGGTTGCTCCAAGTCTTGTGGGTGAAATAGAAACGGTGGTGGACGAAGTTGCGGAAGAGGTCATCAATGAAAACAGTACGTCGACAGGCGGCGCAAGGTCAATGGCGGCAATTCTAAACAAAGTCGGGATAGCGCAGGCTAAGTTTCTAATGAACGCAATCGAGCAGCGTGA
Source organism: Candidatus Kryptoniota bacterium (assembly GCA_049278975.1). GTDB lineage: Bacteria > Bacteroidota > Ignavibacteria > Kryptoniales > JAKASW01 > JAKASW01. The sequence goes on along the minus strand of JBAPNE010000182.1, from coordinate 3,852 downwards.
CCCGCAAGTTGCGGCTGAGGTGAAAAGATTAATGTTTATGTTCGAAGACATTCTTTACATCGATGATCGCAGCGTGCAGAGAATATTGCGTGAAGTTGACAAAAAAGATCTCACGCTCGCACTCAAGATCGCCGATGATAAACTGAAGCAAAAGATATACACTAATATGTCAGAGCGGGCGTCGGATATGATAAAAGAAGAATTGCAGTTCATGGGTCCCGTCAAGCTCCGCGACGTGGAAGCATCTCAGACAAAGATTATCGAGGTGATACGCCAGCTTGAAGACAGCGAAGAAATCGTGATCGGCGGAAGAGGAAGCCCGGAAGATGTCTTTGTCTAAAGAATCTCAACCTCCGAATCGTCGATACACCAAATCATCCATCGAAAACCCTGCATTGCGCGGGTCGCAGGCCCCTCATTCGACAGCCGGAAACGTAATTAAATTAAACACTCATCAGAGTAAGCTTAAGATTGTGGATTACCGAAGCATCCTCGAAGAAATCAAAGTTGACAAAAAAAATGAGGTCAAAGTCGATCTGAAAAATGTAATGAACAGAATTTCCTATGGTGAGAAAGATGCGAGTCGCAGCCTTACCCACGGAAATGATGATGAAGGCAATAGTGAAAAGGATGCATCGGCTAAGGCATTCGAGGAAGGATTTGAAGCGGGAAAAACAGAAGCGGCGAAATTTCTCCAGTCAGAATACGAAAAAAAGGTCCAAGATAACTTAAGAGACCTTAACTCAGTTACTCGGGAATTTTCAAAAGAGGTTGAGAGATACAACCAGGAATTCGACAGCGCTGTTATGAAACTCGCGATTGCAGTTGCAAAAAGAATTGTGGCACGCGAAATAAACATTGATGAAGGTGCCGTGCTTGCCCGTTCCCGCGAGGCGATCAGGAAAATTGCGGGGGTTGACAAGATAAAGATTCATGTTAATCCTTCCGATGAAGAATATATAAGAGAGCACCGGAACGAATTGATGAGTTATGCTGATTCCGTGAAAGAGATCGCAATAGAGGGCGATAACAAGGTTGAGCGTGGAGGATGCATAATCGAAAGTGACCTCGGAAACATTGATGCACGAATCTCGACCCAGTTTGAACTTGTTGAAGAAGCGTTGTTAGGTTTGGTTAAATAATGAGCGCGGTGTTGGAGCATTTTGAAAAATATATCGACCGTCTTGACAATCTTGAATTAGTAAAAGTAAACGGAAGAGTCTCCGAAGTTATCGGACTTGTGATAGAATCTATAGGTCCGACATCTTCACTTGGCGATGTGTGTAGCATAAAATCCCGCAATGGTGATGAACTGTGCCTTTCAGAAGTTGTCGGTTTTCGAAGCAATCGTGTTTTGTCGATGGTGCTCGGCAGTGCATCGAGCATAAGTCCAGGAAGTGAAATAGTTGCTAGCGGAAAGACGTTTTCGGTTGGAGTCAGCACAAATCTCTTAGGAAGGGTACTCGATGGATTAGGCAGGCCCATGGACAGACTTGGTCCTGTCGAACACGAAGAGGTTCGTTCAATTTATAGCGCCCCGCCAAATCCATTGGAAAGAAAAAGAATCACGCAGCCCATTTCCAGCGGAATTCGCTCAATTGACGCACTTTTGACGATCGGTAAAGGACAGAGAATCGGAATTTTCGCAGGCAGCGGAGTCGGAAAAAGTGTCACGCTTGGCATGATTGCACGACACTCAAGTGCAGACGTGAATGTCATTGCACTTGTCGGCGAGCGTGGAAGAGAAGTTCGAGATTTTATCGAGAAGGAACTCGGAAAAGAAGGCCTGAAGAAAAGCGTGTTGGTCGTTGCGACGAGCGACCAGGCCTCCTTAATCCGCGTTAAGGCTTCCATGATTGCGACAACGATCGCGGAATACTTTCGCGACAAAGGCTTAGATGTCCTTCTCATGATGGATTCCGTCACGCGTGTTGCCATGGCACAAAGGGAAGTCGGATTGACAATCGGCGAGCCGCCGACCACGAAGGGTTATACTCCGAGCGTCTTTGCCCTTCTCCCGAGACTTCTGGAGCGCGCAGGAAATTCTAAGAGTGGAAGTATAACAGGAATGTATACCGTGCTTGTCGAAGGAGACGACATGAACGAGCCGGTTGCCGATGCGGCACGATCTATTCTCGACGGACATATCGTCCTCTCACGCAAGCTTGCGTCGTCCGGACATTATCCCGCCGTAGATATTCTCGAGAGCGTCTCGCGTGTAATGCCCGATGTAACAACCATTGAACACAGGAAGGCCGCAAGCTACGTCTCCGATTTATTGGCTACTTATCGCGAGGCGGAGGATTTGATAAATATCGGAGCATACGTTAAGGGTAGCAGCCAAAAAATCGACAAAGCGGTTTCTATGATCGAACCGATAAGATCATTTCTAAAACAAGGAATGGATGAGGTTTCTGATTTAGACGGCGCATTGAAACAATTGATGGCATTGACAACAGTTTAATAATAATGAGAGATCATGGCTAAATTCAATTTTAGACTACAGTCGGTAATAAGGGTCAAGGAAATACAGGAAAAGAAAGTCCAACGCGAGCTGGCCCAGTTAAAAAGGCGGATTCTTCACGAGCAAGCACAACTCGAAAATTTAGAAGACGAGCGAGAAAGGGTGGCGTCCACATCACCGCTGATCGGAGATCGAGAAAGTGGAGATGGAAAAATCCGCGCAGCGGACATCGTGGTGCACGAGAATTACTTGCGTAAGATTTCCGACGAAATACATTTCGAAAATACCAAGATCGAAAATCTAACCGAGTTTGAGACGAAGAAGATCGACGAAGTGTTGGACGTAAAAAAGGATAAAGAAACGATCGAGCGTTTAAAGGAAAAACGACTTGAAGAATTCCGGCGCGAATCAGATCGAAAAGAGCAAGTACTGATCGACGCCGTGGCACAAAGGATAAGCGCCTGACGATGAAAACGGCACTCGCATACGTATTAGGATTTTCAATGACATTCACGGTAATCGGCGGCGGGATGTATTTCGTTTCCAGCAAATATCCATGGATGTTCGGATCTTCCAATGATAAGGCGAGCAATAAACTCAACTCAACTGTGACATTACCAACCGAACTTCCACCACCGCCGGAAACAGAAGTACAGGCAGATTCTTCAAAGGGCTCAAACGAAACAGTCAATACTCTGAAAACGATGCTCGCAGAAAAGAACGACTCGCTTTCCGCGAGAGATGATTCAATTTCCCAAATGAGTAACACTTTGGCTCAACTTCAAAAGAAAAACTCCGATGATAATACCGTGATTGCACAATTGCAGGAACAAGTTAATTCATGGAACAGCGAACGGCGGAAAGAGCTTGCGTCCGCATATAACGATATGGACCCTGCCGTCGCCGCAAAAATCATGAAAAATCTCAGCGACAAAGATATCCTCTTTGTATTATCAAGTGTCCAAAAGAAACAGGCGGCTAAAATTATTGCTGCACTCGATCCGGTGCGCGCCGCAAAGCTAATGACAAGTCTGGGAACAAGTAAATGAACGCTGCAAACCAAATTTCGTCACAAGTGAATGCGCTAAATTCTCTTCCCGGAATGCAGGATCTTCAATTGTCAATCTGCAAATCGAAAGTTCAAGGAGGTTCAGATGACATTTCAACATTCGGGCAACCATTTGAAGCGTTAATGAAAGAATTTTCCTCCGAACTTGCTGGATCAAATTTGGTCGCCAAATCCCTTAACATTGTGCCGAATGCGGGGTCTTCCCTTGGAGTTCTTACATCTGCTGAATTAGTCAATAGTAAGGCAACAGCAGGTGGTCCTGGCGGTACAACTTCGATTGCAGCAGCTAAGTTAGTGGATACAGCGGACGTCATACCAC
>JBAPNE010000181.1:0-13572 GCA_049278975.1 Candidatus Kryptoniota bacterium | reverse complement strand
GTATGTTTTCTTTGCGGCTGTACAAAACATTTCTCATCAACGAACGCAGGGATTACGCCTCCGAAAACTTTTGTCTCCGCATGGCCTTATGCCGACTCTATACAATATGCAAATTTCAATCCGCAGTCCAGCAGCCTAGAACTTCATTGGTGGGCAGATGACGGTGAAGGTTTAGTTATCGGTTACATCACCACGTTCAATAAGAAAGTATGGACCTTCACCGCAAAAGATGACAGCATATTTTTTCTGCCGCTTTTCAGCAAAGATACGACGTATATTTTCACTGTCGCTGCAATTGACAATTCATTCAAAGGAAAATTGAACGAAGGCGACACAGTAGCCTTCACGGATAAAAATGGGAACGGCATTTGGGATAAAGGTGAAGTTTTTCCGTTGCTTGGGACTTCGGTTGATCCCGATCCGCCATCGATAAAATTTCCAATCGCCAATACTCCACCGACAGTCCAGTTTGTCATGAACGAAGCGCCGTTTGTCACTCGACTAGATATACCGGATACTACATTTACAGTTGTCTCGTTCGGATGGCAAGGAACTGATGTCGATGGCAACAACACGATCATAAACTATTATATCGCACTAAACGATACTTCAACTCAAAGCTGGGTCAAGCTCCCTGCCCAGGCTGATTTTGTCACGCTGGAGGCCAGGTTGTCGGAAGCATCGAGCGACACATCCACAGTAAGGTGCGACGTTTATCCAAACACTTATCCTGCATTGTCGCAGTCTCCTCTTTCAACTCCGCTTCCCAACATGAAGCTAAACGGGAACAATATTTTCTATATCAAGGCAGAGGATGTTGCTGATGCGTACAGTCCTGCCATGCGAATGCCGGATACGACCCACACATGGTTCGTTAATAAACCAAAAGGAAATGTACTGATAATCAACGATTATGGAGTACAGGATCAATCGACAAATTTTTATTCGAGCATCCTCGATACAATTGCCGGGGGAAGCCTGCATGGTAAATTCGATTCGTGGGACATAAAGACCGGGTCGTATTACCCGCGGAAAGGAAACCTAGTCCAACCATACGTCATCCCGACTTTTCAAGAGACACTGAAACTTTACCAATATATTTTCTGGTATTCCTCTGATGAACAGGACTTCGATATCGCTCAATCTGCAGTCAGAAATTTCAGGAATAACGGCGGAAAATTTTTCATGACTTTTACTGTGCCATCTTCCTATTCCTCAGGGTTAGATATAAACCAGGAGCTCAGCGACTTCACCGGCGCAATAGACAGCTTAACAAGTTCGATTTTAACTGACACAATACCCTCCAGTCCCGTTACGTCCACGGGTTTTGTCCAGCCAGGAGCAACGGTTCAGCCTGTTGCGCCATACGACTCGACAGTTTATCCAAATCTGATTCGTGACAGCTACCTTTCGAATTCGGCAGACGGGGGGAAAGTTGTCGGCAACTTGCGAGGTATTTATCCGACACTCGGTGCATCCATGATTTACAATTTGCGGCCATACGGAGCGGACAATAGACACCCAGTTATGGGTGTGATGAGCGGCGACAACTCTGCATTCATCGTCGCTGTACCACTTTACCGTTTCAACGGAAATTCCACGACGTCGCCGAACACGAGAGCTTACCAGCTGATTTACAGAGTCTTTCATGACTTCGGAGCGTTCTAATGGAAAAATGCTGCGGTTGCCCCGAGATTCATTATGAAAACCTTTTATGAAATTCATTTCAAGGGGTAAACGTACCATGAAATTGAAGAAAGCGTTCAAGTTTTTTGTCGTGATCGGATTTTCTCTTTGCTTTTCTTCTGCGCTAGCACAGCAGCGTGGGAGTATGCAAGGCAATGTCACCGACGCTGCGACTAACGAAGGGCTCGCTGGCGTTAACGTCCTCATAAAGGGGACGTACTATGGTACCACGACCAGCATTGACGGAAGATTTGAAATCAAAAATGTTGCTGTCGGTGAATACACTCTGACTTTTCGACTGTTGGGTTACAAAGAGGTTGAACATACAGGAGTGGTGGTCAGGGACGGTGAAGCGACAACAGTCAATACGAAGTTAGAGGAAACCGCTCTGTCACTCGGGCAGGAAGTCGTGATCGTCGGTGAAAAGCCCATGATGGATCCGGCCGAGACGCAAAGCGCAAATACAATTTCTGCGCAAGATATAAAAGTTTCGGAGGTGCAGGACGTCAAGGATGTAGTTTCGCAGCAAGTCGGCGTTGTTTCGGCAGACAACGAGATTCACATTCGTGGCGGCAGATCATACGAAAACGCCTACCTCCTTGATGGGGTCAACATTCAGGATCCGCTTGCGGGCACTGGGTTCGGTTTGGAGTTAAGTTCGAATTCTCTCAGCGAGATGGAAGTGATCACAGGCGGCTACAACGCAGAGTATGGACAGGCGACAAGCGGAATTATTAATGTAAAGACGAAAGAAGGCAGCAGCAAATACGATCTCTTTATTGAATCCAAAACCGATAACTGGGGACTCGATAAAAATTCTGCTTCCGATTTCAATTCGAATGACTACCAAGCGAACGTCGGGGGCCCTGAGCCGATAACAAAATATTTGCTCCCCGCGCTCGGTGTCAATATTCCAGGTGAAATTACTCTGTTCGGAAGCTTCGCCGCGTCGTTCACAGATGGTCAGGAACTGTGGGCTCAGCAACTTCAGGACGGACAGGTCATCACTTTCAAAATCGATCCACCACCACGCCTGAACTCATCCATCTTCTATGGGACAAGGTTTGCACCGAAGCTCTCAAACGACTGGTACGGACTCGGAAAGATCACATACAAGGTGAGTCCGACTTTCAAGATCACATATTCGTATAATCAAAACGTGACGATAAACGAGAATACGCAGGAACTTCAGACTACTCTCGAATACGTGGTGCCTTCACCCGGTTATCAATACCAGTTTCAGAATATACTAGGGAATGCGGACGTATATACACATAACAGCATTGCGCAATCAATAGATGTAACTCAATCACTTAGTTCCAAAGCTTACTACGACTTGAAGTTCGCAAGTTTTTTTACTCATCTTCGCGCCGATGCAGACGGACTTTATTGGACTCAATACCAGCAACCCCAGGAAGTGGTCACGCTGCCACCGCAGTATTATAACACAAAGAGTGACACGATCGGAATAATTCCCGGCAACGGCTTTTATGATACCGGCGATGCAACTACATGGCACGACCATTTCTTCATCAACAACGAAGTGAAATTCGATCTGACAGATTTCTTCACGGAAAAAAATCAATTCAAAGCCGGCTTCGATATGAATTTCCAGGAGATGCAGCTCATCGATATTTATGAGCCGTGGATCGGTGTTATGGGACTTAACAACGATGTCTATCACGTTTATCCGGCGACAGGCTCCGCCTATTCTCAGGAGGCTATCACGACCAACGGGATGATTTTGAATTTTGGTTTGCGATTCGACTACTGGTTTCCCGGAAAATATGTGGACGACGCAGTGAATAATCCTCAGGTTATCACCATCCCACAAGCGATCCGGAACCAGTATTACCAAGACACATATAATTTTTTCGGCAGAAGGTGGAAAGGGCGCATCAGCCCACGCCTTGGGATTTCCCATCCCGTATCCGACAATCAGACCCTCTTCTTAAACTACGGACATTTTTCGAAATGGCCGAGGCCGCAATTTGTTTATGCAAAGTTGGAACCGAGCACGGCAATGTCAACCTATCAAGCTTTCGGCAATCCCAACTTAAATCCGGAAACCACAGTCAGCTACGAGCTTGGCCTTCGCAACCAGTTTACCAATGACGATGTGCTGACCGTTACTGCATATTACAAAGATATTTTTGATTACGTTCAGACGGAACAGGCACAGATTAATTCCGCAGCGTTGATCGGACAAAGTTTCATAACTTACGTCAATTCGGACTATGCTCGCTCGCGAGGAATCGAAGTTGAATATAAGAAAAGAATCGGAAACTGGTTTAATGGCACAGTCGGCGGCTCATACTCCGTTACCACAGGATTGTCAAGTTCGGAAGATGATGGAATTCTAGCAGCTGAGGGAGTCATCCAGGAAATGTTAAGCGAAACTTATATGTCATGGGACCGCCCGCTTCAGCTCTCTGCCAACATTTCGTTCTACAATGAAAAACAAAACGGCATATTCGGATTCGGCAGAGGCGTTCTTGATAACTTCGAAGCGTACTTCAGGGTATTCTTCGAGAGCGGGGTAAGGTACACACCTTATTATTTCGCTGGAACTTACGCTCAAGACGGCGAACCGCTTTATGCCGAAAACATTAATGACCCGTATGGCGCCATCGGCTCCAACTGGTTCTGGGTTGATTTCAATTTTGAGAAATATTTTACTCTCGATGGAATGGACTTAACATTCCTGGTCGAAGTAAAAAACATTTTCAACGATCTTAACTCGGACATAATCAATCCTGTTACCGGCCGAGCGTACCAGCTTGGCGATCCTGTACCGCCAACATGGAACGATCCGCGTTACCCGGAACTTACTGCACCGATTGACCCGTATCCGTTCGATCCATCGCGGTACTTACCGCCGCGAAATATCAAAATCGGCGTTTCGATAAAGCTCTGATGATAAATCAAAACTCAAAAGCCGCAGATAAAGAAATGCACACAGCAGATTCGAGGAAGTTCGACTCTATTTTAACGGTTGGGAAATCCCTACCTTTTGATTTTTCTGAGGTTTGGATGAACATGTGCCTATTAATAATTCTTTTCGTACTTGCATTTGCTTCAAATTCAAGCGCTCAACTCCTCCCTGTTCTTGGCGCACAGCGAGTTGGGATAACTGCTGCCGACTTTCTGAAAATCGGAGTCGGTGGAAGAGCCAATGCCATGGCTGAAAGTTACGCCGCCGTTGACGATGACGCTTATGCGCTGTTTTATAATCCGGCGGGAATAACCCAATTCGACAAAACCGAAGTTGCGATCGCGCATTCAACATGGTTCGTCGGCTTGCAACACGATTTCTTCGGCGCCGTTTATCACCTTGACGGACAAAATAGCATAGGTATTTCCATCATCTCACTTCAGTCAGACGACATGCCGGTCACGACTGAATTTCAGCCTTATGGTACAGGTTCATATTTCAAATACGGTGATCTTGCTTTCGCGGCAACTTACGCGCGCCGGATGACAGATAATTTCAGTTTTGGGGTGAGTGTAAAATACATCGACGAAACCCTTGCGGAATTGAGTATGCGAGGTGTGCTTATCGATCTCGGAACTTTTTATTGGACTGGACTCGGAACAACAAGATTCGCGGTTTCCGTTAGCAATTTCGGAGGCCAATTGACTCCATCAGGTTCTGTGGATCTCGTCGATGGAACAACGGTCTCAAGTTTTCAAAGTTTCTCGCCGCCCACGACTTTCAGAATTGGATTTGCATTTGAGCCGTACCAGGATAATGCAAACAAGTTGACAGCGTCGGTTCAGTTGAATCATCCGGCGGACAACTCAGAAAACGTCTCTCTAGGTACGGAATATTCCTACAATTCCGTTTTTTTCCTTAGAGCCGGTTACAAAATAAACGTTGACGAACAAAGTTACTCGGTCGGCGCAGGAGTGAAAGTTGACGCGAGGTTTGCGTTGGTCTATTTCGATTACGCCTTTACTCCTTACGAGCGTCTCGGAGACGTTCACAGGTTTTCATTAAATTTGAGATTCTAAAATGAGAACAGCATTATTCATAATCACGGCGGCGCTTCTTCTGTCGAGCTGTAACGAAAAATCTAGTATTGTCGATCCATCAACTCTTCCGAAGGCTACCGGACAGGTCGTCAGCGACACAAATTATATCCAAATACAACCGGCATGGGGAGGTTTCAATGATCCAAAGGATGTAAAAGTCGGCTTTGATGACTTTTTATATGTTGCAGAACCCAACGACGACAAGATCGTGATGGTAAATCTAGCGGGAACAATTCTCGGATTTTCTCAATATGTTATGCGTCCAGTCGCCATCACCGAGGATCGCAGATTCAACCTGATAGTTGCCTGCGAGTATGATACAACTGTTAACGGAAGTGTAATCACCGTTGCAGCAATCGCGAAGATCAGACTCTTTAACTACAGCGACTCCATTTGGGCGGCCCCGGTCGAAATAGTGTACCATGAAAGTCCGCAGGAACAAATTAGTCGCGACGGCGCAGGCAATTTGATTTCAGGCAGGGAATATACAGGCGTTGCTGTTTTGCCCGACAACAGCTACTACGTCACGCGTTCGGGAAACAACAACACAAGTTCGGTCGATCCGGATAACCTGGTTTTGCATTTCAACGAAAAGGATATACAATATTCAAGCGACTATATTGATCTCGTGCCAAGCCTGGTGCCGACTGGAACAGGGTTCGTCGCGATAAATCAAATAAGCAGCATCACGACATTCAACACGAAGCAATACGGCTCGGATTTTATTCTGACACAGACTGATCCCGCAAATGCTTTCAAAGTCAAATGGATTACTTTCAATCCCGGCAGTGAACTCTTTGCTCCGAGCTGGAATTCAAAGTTCAGCCTTGACCCGACAACATATCCGTCCGGGAAACTACCTGACATACTTTCCGGTGTTTTCAAAACGCCGCAAGCTGTCATGGTTGACGACCGCAGCAATATTTATGTGATCGACAGCTCGCTCGACAGCTTGATGAAGTTCAATCTGACCGGCAACCTGCTCCATGAATCGTTCGGCCCGTCGAAATCCGGAAATGCTCTTCTTCATCCATCCGGCATAACATATTTCAACAAGATCATTTACATCAGCGATACCGGGCACAACAGGATATTAAGGTACGAACTTTCAACGGATCTCAAATAGCCAGCAGCAACAAAAACCCATTTCGTAACACAGTAATTCCTCCTTTAGGGAAGTCGATAACGAACAATTCTTGTTCTCCATCCGCCATCTTTTTATATTGTCAGTACAATTCACCGATGATTAGAACTAATATAATTTCGATAGCATGCGTCGCGTCGTTATCGCTTTTTGTTTTCGGCTGTTCATCGTCGTCACCAAGATTTGAATCCGGCAACAACGGCACATCGAGCGATGCACCTCGATTTACGTACGACCAGACTCCGGAGGAGCTTAAGGCGGAGAGAACTGAAGCCGCCGCTGAGGACGACCATCATGTCAGCATAGACAAGATGAAGTCGGAAGTCAACAAGATGGAGAGTGAGCCGGCGGCGAACGCAGCGAAAACAACGCGCGACAAACTGATGGAGGCAATTCTTTCGTACATGGGCACACCTTACAAAATCGGCGGCATCGATCACTCCGGAATGGACTGCTCGGGTTTTTCTATGGTTGTGTTTAATTCCGTTTTCAAAATTGAACTTCCGCATTCAGCAAAAGAACAAGCGACATTCGGCGATGACGTTACAAGGAACGACTTGCAAGCTGGGAACCTCATATTTTTTAAAACTGTCGGGCACCGAATAAGCCATGTCGGAATTTATTTGGGCGATGATCTTTTCGCACACGCAAGCGTGACACAAGGCGTGACGATCTCGTCGCTGGAGAGCACATATTACAAACGCCGTTATGCCGGCGCAAAAAAAGTCGTCCCGATAGATATTTCAGATGGCATTCAATAATCTTAACGAGTTCATTCAGTTTCTGAAAAAGAAGCGCGAACTGAAAGTAATCGACACCGAAGTCGATCCGAATCTTGAAATTACGGAAATAGTCGACCGCGTCGTGAAATCAGAAGGACCCGCTCTTCTATTTACGAATGTGAAAGGAAGCGAGATTCCGCTCGCGATAAATTTGTTCGGCACCAAGCAACGCATGGCGTGGTCACTCGGCGTCGAAAACCTTGATGAGATCGCTGCGCGCATTTCTGAAATGTTCAATCTCAAAGTCCCTGAATCGATTCTCGGCAAAATAGCCATGATGCCGAAGCTGATGGAGCTCGCAAAATTCCCACCGAAAATCGTTAAAAAGGCGCCGTGCCATGATGTGATTATCGGTGAAAAGGACGTTGACCTTTACAAACTGCCGATCACTAAATCGTGGCCTCAGGATGGCGGATTTTACATCCTGTTCGGGCAGGTCGTCACGAAAGACCCGGAGACCGGAGTCCGCAACATGGGACTCTACCGGTTGCAAGTTCTCGACAAAAACACGACAGCAATGCACTGGCAAAGGCATAAAGGTGGAGCGGCACACTTTAGAAAGGCAAAAGAAAAAGGAATGAAGCGGCTCGACGTCGCGGTCGCTATCGGATCCGATCCCGCCACGATGTACAGCACCGGTGCGCCGCTTCCGGAAAGCATCGAGGAATATTTATTTTCGGGTTTTATCAGGAAAGAACCCGTGGAGCTTGTGAAATGCAAAACTCTTGATCTCGAAGTTCCTGCCGAATCTGAAATTGTTCTCGAAGGATATGTTGACACCGAAGAAGAACTAAGGATCGAGGGACCATTCGGTGACCACACAGGATTTTATTCTCTAGCAGATTATTATCCAGCGTTCCATGTTACTGCGATAACGACTCGCAAGAATCCCGTGTTCGTTTCCACGGTCGTCGGACAGCCGATAATGGAAGACGATTGGATGGGATATGCGACGGAAAGAATTTTTCTGCCACTCGCAAAGCTTGTCATTCCGGAGATTGTTGATTACCATATGCCTTTCGAGGGAATTTTTCATAATCTCGTTTTCGTCTCAATAGACAAACAATATCCTGGTCACGCCTTCAAAGTTATGAACGGACTTTGGGGAATGGGACAGATGATGTTCGCGAAGGTTATCGTTGTAGTTGACAAAGATGTGAACGTACAAAACACTTCGGAGGCATGGTGGTACGCACTTAACAACATTGATCCGCAGCGCGATACAATTTTTACAAAAGGGCCGGCAGATGTGCTCGATCATTCTGCCCAGTATTTCAGTTTCGGGTCGAAAATGGGAATAGATGGCACGCGGAAATGGCAGGACGAAGGAATTACACGACCATGGCCCGATAAAATTTTAATGTCAACCGAAATTAAAAAACTTGTGGACTCAAAGTGGAAATCTTACGGCTTATGAACTTCACCCTTCCCTTTCCTAATAGAAGAGGGTTACCATTTATGAAAATTGTTTTCGTGCTAACTTTGACACTCCTTCTCACTTCCTGTTCGAAGAAACCCGGCGAACTTTACAACGACGGGATGAAGTCGTTTGTCGCAGGAAAATATGATGATGCACAAGAAGACTTCGCGAAGGGCATCAAAGAGAACGGAAACGACAGCCTTTATGCAGGATTCATCGCCACAAATTTAGTCACAGGGAAATATCCTCACATTAATCAGACCTACAATGATTTCACGGACGGAATTCACAATTCGCTTATCAGAATGTTCGGCGAAAGAGCTATGAAATTTTATGGTGCAACAACGGAGATCATTCCTTACAAAACAGGTGGTGGAAATCAAGTGCCGCCGGATTTCCCACAGACGATTGCAATTCAGGCAATCGCCGATCGCCAAGGATTTTTCGCCGTCAAACAGCAAATAGACAAAGCCCTCAAGAAGTGATTCCCTGCCGCTCAATGCCGTTCAATCATTTATATTCAGTATACGGCATGCCGCAAAGCGGCATTATTTTATACCCGTCCATGATTCGCCGACGGATGGTCTCCCGTCATCAAGGTTTACCGACATGGAGACGCTGTTCCACCATCCTTTTATTCCTCCTTTTCCTTTCTCCACCTTCTTTTTGCCAGACTTTGAGCATCAACAATCTAACATCGAAAGAATTTCGAAAGATCAATTGCTCGATCGAGGATATCGGCTGGCTTTTCGAACGATATGTTTGTGGAGTCGCTACTGTTGATTTCGCCGTCAAGTCAATTAGCTACTATAAAGAAACTGATCTCAACACGGGCGCATCATCTTATTTCACAAGGGTTGTAGTCGCCTGCAATGGAGAGGTGAAAAAACCGATAGAATTGTCCCTTGCTCTTGAAGATGGCACAGTGACCGATACGGTCTGGTCCGACAGCAGCCGTGCCCTTACAGCGTGGCAGACATTTGAATTCAAAACCAATTCAGCGCCGGAATACGCACAGCTCGATCCGCGGAATAAAATTCCAAGTGATAATAATTATGCCAATAATAGCCTCATGGTAAACGACTTTCTATTGCCAGTGGTAAAATGGATCAATAGAATCTTTTACTTTTTCCAGAACATTTTGCTATGTGCTGGAGCATTCGTTTGAACACTGGAGCATTTAAAGCTGTAATAATCGGAATTAAAAGATCGATCAGGAATTGGCGGCTGTGGATCGGAGTTTACGGTTTCAATATAGTATTCGCAGCTGTTTTGACCCTTCCTGTCGCGGCGATTTTTGCGAAAGATGTTTCCCGAAGACTTGCAGGCAAAGACTTGATGAACGGCTTCAACTACAAATGGTACGTCGATTTTATAAATGTAAACGGAGGGCTTTTCAAATCGCTTCTGCCTCAAATGGTTTTTGTCCTCGCACTTTATTTTTTCATAGAAAGTTTCTTTGCCGGTGGATTTTATTCGACCTTCTCAAGCAAAGGCAGAATCAAGTTCGGAGAATTCCTTGCAAAAGGGAGCACACATTTTTTTCCGCTTTTCGCCGTTACGACAATGGAAGTTACTCTTTTATTTTTGGCGTATATCGGAATCAACTTTGAACTTTCAACCCGTCCATTTATTTCAGATACTTGGTATTTGTTATTCGCCGCCGCCCCTTTCATAGTTATCAACCTCTTTTCGGATTTTGTCAGAGCTGCTGTTGTCATTGACAACGACAATTTTTGGCAGAAGGTAACGCGCGGCTTGAGTTTCACGGTTCTGCATCCGCTATCGACAACCGGGGTTTATCTTAGTGGCATGCTGATAGTTGTTGCGGTCATCGCTTTATATTTTCTTTTTGATTTCGTGAATGATTCCACGACGAGCACAGGTGTTTTCATCGAGGTTGTCGTGGCCCAAATTTTTATTTTGCTTAGAATTTTTTCCAAACTTATCTTTTACGCGGGAGAGGCGACTCTATACAAAGAAAATCAAATCGAAGTTATAAAAGTTAAACCAGAAATGCTGGAGTAATTTAAAATGATAATGCCGATTCATTTGTATGGTACAAAAGTGTGGGATGGCCCCGCAAAAAAGGTGGCGAAGTTCGACGACAAACTCGCAGGCTTAATCCGAGACATGTTCGAAACGATGCATAACGCGGACGGAATCGGCCTGGCCGCTAACCAAGTGGGACTTCAAATGTCGCTTGCAGTGATTGATATTTCCATAATGGAAGATTACGCAGATGAGAAGCCGCTTGTCGTGGTTAATCCGGAAATTCTCGAAGGCAGCGGCGAGAAAGTCATGGAGGAAGGCTGTCTGAGTGTCCCAGGGATTCGCGACGAGGTGACACGCGCCGACAAAATCACGGTTCGCTTTACGAACGGAAATTTTGAACGCGTTGAAACGGAGTTATCCGGTATGTGGGCGCGGGTGTTCCAGCATGAGTACGATCACCTTCAGCAAAGATTTTTCGTCAATAGGCTATCGAGCGTGAAAAGACAAATACTAAAACCAAAGCTATCAAAAGTAAAAAGAGGCGAGATGCTGGCACGCTATCCTGTAGTCTCAGTTATTGACGAAAAAAAATTGGGATAACTGAGCAAGTAAAGTCAAGGTTACGTTCCACCTGTCTTTGCCAATCTGTAATCGCCGTCTCTTAATTCATAGACGAAGACAAAGCGGAGCTTCAGCGAGTTGTAATACCAAATCTGATATGGGGATGAGTTGGCCCCCGGCCCTTCTCTAAAGTCGTTGAAGTGACTTTCAATTTGATCAGGTTTTCCGTAAAGGACGTAGATTCTTCCGCGATCTGTCTGCCAGCCCGGCGTTAAAGGCGCCCCGAACTCTGCGTCTGCCGTATCAACTCTTTTGTAAAACTCCTTCTCCATCAACTCAGCGAGTGTCGTGTCACGGTGTGATCGCGCCAGCCAGAAATCCTTCAACTTCTTTTCTCTTTCAGTGGCCGCTTCCCTTTTTAATGAATCAAGTTCGCCTTTTGTCATAATGTACATGAGAGGTCCGGTCTCATGGTCAAAGCCGGCGGCAGCTGAAAAATCCGCCATGACCCTGAATGCGGTTTCTGCAAAATTTTCCTTCCCATTTTCCTTGGCGGAGATTCGGAGATCGTAAAATGCCGGCGCGAGTCCGCCGATATTCACCGGCAGACGGCATCGCTGAACTTTCGAAGCCTGGTCTAACTCGTACATAGTGTCAATAGATGTTGGCGCTTCTACAGATTTTGCAATCAAATGAAGTGAAATATTTGCAGGAATACTTCGAGATGTCACGTAAAAATCCGCATAAAGATATCCGGACCGATTCTTAACGGCTTCGACCTGGACGCCACTTGTGTCCGAACGATCATACAACACAATGTCGCTTATGTTAACTGCGTCACGGAAAAAATCTTTGACTGTATATTCGAACTCTTTTGATGAAGTAATATTCGTGTTGAGGTCAAGAAACCTAAACACGCCGAAGTATTTGCCGGGTTTCATCAATAAATTATCTTTCAATGTGTCATACACCAAACTCGACAAAGTTCGAGAATATTTTGATACGGTTATTCGCCGGTCGAAGGTTTTCGAATAGCGGCTTTCCGTTAGCCCTCTATCCAAGTACAAATTTACCGACAGTTGATAGTGTGCAGTGAATGCCGAATCTGTTCTTATGAAAATCAAATCATCATACCTGACGCGTGCGTACAAACTCCCTCCTGATGAATCGGGATTTACCGAAGGATAATTCGCAATGAAAAACTCGAATCGTGGACTGGACAGCAAATTCCCTGCCTCAAATGAAATCGTTCTTGTCTGAGTCGCGCAGCCTGCTGAAATAAAACTCATCACCAACAGAACTGCGATGTTTTTTCCATGACTGGTCGTTCCGGTTGTGTGAAGCCTAAGATTTATCGGGAGCACTTTCAATCCTTTCATTTAACACATTTGAAGCATCTAAAAGTTTGTCAATCGTGATTATTCCCTGAAGTGTGCCATCTTGCTCGACTGGAGCAATGTTCACGTGAGCAGCTCGCATCGTGGAGAGCGCTTCAGCCGCACTTGCGTCAGGAGCGATTGTCGGGAAATTGTTTCTCGCGATTTCTCTGACTTTCCTTTCGTGGAGCCGGTGATAAAACGACTCGATAACCGAAGATCGCATGAGAACCCCGACGAATTTTCCATTGCTAACGACCGGAAAATCGTTTTGAAAAGTATGCAAGGATTTTTCCACTACTGCTGTCAGAGGTTCATCCGGTGAAATGGTTTTGAAATCTGTGATCATAAGTTCGCGAACCGTAATTTTTCCAAGTCTCGAGGTGAGTGCGGCAGCCTCAGCTTCCGAGTTTGCTCCACCGAAAATGATAATGCCGATAAGTATAAGCCACAAATTATAGAAGAAGCCGACAATGATAAATGCGATCGCAAATAATTTACCGACGTCCGCAGCGAGTCTTGTCGCCTCAACATATTCTTTTTTCATCGCGATGATGCCGCGTAGGATTCTCC